>JAPLPG010000301.1 GCA_026400375.1 Novosphingobium sp.
TCAAGCGCAGCCAGGTCATCCGTGTCGGCTCTGACGGGCGCGCTTATCGCGCCGCGCCAGGTGCGGCGATCAGCGGCTTTGCGCCATCGCCCACGATCACGAACGCCGCCCAGTAGAACGGGTGCGATGTGTTGGGATCGTCCATCAGCTTTTCCTGCGCCGATTCGAGTCCCTGGCCCAGCGGCTGGCCGGGTCCGGCTTCGATGACGCCGCTGATCAGGCGCCGGGTCGCGTCGAAATCGTCGGGAACCGGCCAATGGCTGGCGATGACCGAACGCGCGCCCGCGCCAACGAAGGCGCGGACCAGCCCATCGAGGGCATAATTGCCGCCACTCGTCACACCTGCTTCGCGGCTTGCGGCGACAGACGCCATGCCGGCGGTATCGCACGCCGACAGGATCACCAAATCCGCATCGAGCTTCAGGTCGAAGATCTCGCGAAAGCTCAGCAGTCCGTCGGACCCGGCATTGCCGAAGCTGGTGACCAGTGCCGGCCGCGCCGGGCAGCCGGCACGCGGTGCGGTGACCAGGCCATGCGTGGCAAAGTGCAGCACCCGGTACTTGTCGAGGTCCTGATCGGCCAGCAGCGCGCTGTCGCTGAACGCAGTGTCGATCTGCACCTTGCTGCCGCCCCGATCCAGCTTGCCCTGGGCATAGAGCAGTTCGTCAGCCGAGATCGGGTTCATCCATGTGGCCAGCGGCCAGTCGCATTCGTCGGCCACCGCCGCGACAGGACGGGCCAAAGGCTTGGCGTTGTGGCCAAGCCCCAGGTAATTGCGCGGCGCAAGCGAGGCGCCGAGCTTGCGAATATCGAGGAATCCGCGCGGGCTGACAGCAATGGACACTTCGCGGCCACGGCCGAGCCAGGCGATGCCGGTAAAGTCGAAAGGATCGCCGTCCGGGCTCTCGACGCGCGCCTTGTAAGCGGCGATGCCTTTCTCGTCGGTGACCAGCACGGTCGGCGGAAGTTGCAGCATGGCCCCGTCCGGTTCGAAGATCAGGTGCTTCGTTTCCGACAGCAGGTCTTCGGCCCCACCGAACACGGCCTTGTACAGCCGCTGCGCCCGTTCGACATCGAACGGGTAGTTTACCTGACGGCCGTTCTCGATCTTGACGATCGAATCGCGCAAGGCCTGAACTTCAGCCGACAATTGCGCAGGCGTGGTCGAAATCGGCACGATCCGCGCGGTTTCGGGCGTGACATAGAGACCATGGATCTGGTCCCCCACGACCATGAGCTTGTAGTAGCTCTCTCCCGCTTTCAGCGCGCCTTGCAATTCGGCCAGCGTCACGTTCTTCGGCGCCAGCACGCTGTAGCGCGGAAAGGCAGCAAGCTTGCTGACCAGTTCGGTCTGCTCGCGCCGCAAATAGGCAAGATCGTCCTGCGCGGTCTTTAATCCGGCCAGCTGTTGCGGCGTGGGCGTCGAGACCTGCGAGAGTTGCGCAACGGTTGCCTCGGCACGGGCGATATCGCGGCTGCGCGCCACCGATAGCCGGAACAGCGCCGACGCTTCGTCGTTCCCTTGCGACATCTGCCGTGCCAGCACCGCCTGTGTCTGGGCAACGCCGGGCCGTTGGAGCACCTGTGATGCGGCAAAGATTGCCGTGGCCGCACTGCTGTCGTTCTGTCGGGCCAGCAACCCGAAGTACGGTTGCAGCAGATCGCGGATATTGGCACCAGCCTCGGGCGCCTCGAGCGTTCCGGCGATGACCTTGCCGAACAGCGCGATGGCCCCTGCCTCGTCGCCCGATCGGCCAAGCCATGCCGCCTTGCGCGCCTGCGCCGCGAGAAGCGCGGGCGTCTGCGGGAAAGCGCTTTGCAGCACGGCCAGGGACCGGTCATAGGCCGTGCCCGCTTCGGCGTTCCGACCTTGGGATTCGGCCACGGCCGCAAGCTCAAGTTCGATTTCAGAGCGCAGCCAGGCGGTCGAGACCACGCGGCCATCGCGCACCTTGGCCAGCCTGCCGCTTGCGCTTTGCAGCCCTGCCAGTGCCTCGTCGGGCTTGCCTTGCATGCGCAATGCCGTAGCGCCCAGCGCCACGGCCTGGGCATCGAGTATTTCAGCGCGCTCAATATCCGTCAGGCCCGGGTCGATTGCACCCAGACGTCTCAGCCCGGAACTTTCGCGATTGATCTGTTCTGACAGCGGGCGCGTGATCAATCCGGCGCCAAGGCTCTCTGCATCGAAGCTGTCTCCGATCGCGCTCACCGGTCTGGCAAGCTCGGCCACCGCCTCGGCCGGCTTGCGCTGGTTGAGCCGGTCGATCGCCTGATAGTTCCGCAACAAGCGCTGCGTCACCCCGTCGCTCCGCCCCATGGCCGCCGCAGCGCGCGCAAACAGCCCGCCCGATGCTTCGAAATTGCCAAGGTTGGATTGCTGCAGCCCCTGGTTGGCCAACGCTTCGGCCAGCCCGGCGCCACCCGCTTCCCGATCCCGGGTTGCGAGCGCATCGAAGAACTCGGCCGATTCGGCAAAGCGGCCGCTGTTGTTGCGCAGATAGCCTTCGTCGCGCGCGCCCAACCTGTCGAGCTGCCCTGCCTGCACCCGGGCAAACGCCGCAGGATCGCTGACTTCGGTCGTCGCCACGCGGATCTCGCCGGAAACAGGGGCATCTGCCACGACGCTGGCCAGCGCGAGCCGCAGCGCCGGATCATAGCCGGCGAGGCCCTCGACCAGAAAGTTCACGCCATTGTGGCTGACGCTGTAGCGCTTGTACTCCACCCGCGCGCGCTGGTCGCGGCAGTTGACCGCGCCGACCCGGCCCACGCCGTCGATCTGAACCGAACCGGTTGCCCCGCAAGCCAGTGTCACGCCAGCAAGGCCCGTTGGCTCGTCCTGGAGCGCAACAGCGCGGCGGACGGCGATCAGTGTGCCCACCGCACCCGCCGCATCGCGACAGCTGAGCCGGTAGCTGCGATCGAACATGTTTTGCAATCGCTGGTCGGAAGGGGCGTTCTGCGCGGTACAGGTCACACCCGACGTGCCGATCCGGAAGGAATTGCGGATCGAAAGCGGTTGCGGCGCGTCTGTTGCCGCCATTACCCCGGGCGCGGCTGCCAGGGCTGCCATGCCGATGAAGGCGCTGCGGATCAGCGCAGCGCGGTAATTCACAATGCGCGCGCTCACCGGTTTTCTCCCTGCAGATTGCCATTGCCGCTTGTACCGGCGCCATAGAGCGCCGAATTGCCCCCGCCTGTCACCGACTCCTCGATAGGCTTTGGCGCACCCAGCGCGGCATCGTTGATGATGACCGGCGGCGGAACGATCGGGCTCGCCTCGCTGTCGCCGTCAGCGGTGGGCAGTTGCACGTCAGCCTCGTCGCTCTCTTCTTCGGCTTCGCCTTCGGCCATGCCTGGCGTGCTGCCCAGCGGATCGTCGGCGGTGAACGCGATCTGGCTGGCGATCGCGCCGATCACATCCGGCTCGCCATCCGTTCGGCCGAAGATCGCGCATCGCGGTAGCGAGAACAGGCAACCGTTGATCTGGCTATCGTCTGCCAGGACTGCCGCATCGGCGATCCCTGCCACCGCCAGCGCATGCGCGTCCTTGCCGCTGACGATGCCGGTCGGCGTCTGGAACGCGCCGTTGACGACGATGGAGATGGACTTTGGCGGGGCATTGGCCGGGGCCGTCACGTCGGTGAAGGCAATGTCCGCAAAGAAGCCAGCAGGATTGAGCACAGTGCCGGTATTCTGGATATACAGCGAACCGGTTGGATGGAAATCCAGCCCCAGCGCTCGCAGCACCCCTTCCGGACGCTGCACCAGCGCCGGTGCGTTCAGATCGGCGATCCGGCCGCTATAGAGCGGGTCTGCGGCCAGTTTGGCGAGGATATCGCCAGACGCCACATGGATGCGCGCCGCGTTGAATTCGGCAATACCGCCCAATGCGGTGCCCGTGGATGCCAGGCTGATCGAGCCGGTGGCCGCGTCAAGCTCGAACGTTCCAGTGCTGAACTCCAGGATGTTGCCTGAACCGAACCCGGTGCCGTTGATTGCACCGGTCACGCGGATCGTGCCGCCAGTGGCTTGAGACGCGGCATTGCCGGTTGCCAGGATGATCTTCCCGGCCGCACCGGAAAGCGTCCCCGCGCCGATGCTCCCGCCCGCCGTCAGGGCCAGGTTGCCGATCTGCATGTCGATGGCATTCGACGGCGAATCCGTGGCTGCAATCGTCAATCGATTGGTCGAGATCAGGCCGATCTCGTCGCTGCTCAGCGCAAAGCCGCCTTGCCCCGTCAAGCCATCGCCGATCAGCGCCGAACCACTGGATGTCGAAACGATGTCGACGCGGCCATCGGCGGTCGTGCGGATGCCGGACAGCACGGGCTGCCCCGAAGCCCCCACAGTCGATCCATTGTTGACGATCGCGATATCGGTGGCGGTGATCTGCACGGCCGGCGCAGTCCAGCGTTCGGCCACGGTTACCGCGCCGCCGGACGTAACATCGATCCGTTCGAAACCGGTCAACGCCGCACCACGGAACGCGCCGCTGGATACGCTGGCGATCCGCCCGGCAACAGCAGAGCGCCCGATGTCCACCGTGCCGCCTGCGGCTACGGGCGCCGCCGCAAACAGCGCGGCATAGCCAATGGAGCCGGGCAGCGCCGTGCCTGGCAACATCGCGGCGTTGGCAATCAGCAGCCGCCCGGTTGCGCCAGCCAAGGCTCCGCTCGCCGCGTCTAGCACGAGCCCGGCGCGCACGCTGCCCACCTGCACGTTGCCGCCCGAAAGCAGCGCCACATCGCGCCCCACGATCGTCTGGATGCCCAGCCCGCCCCCTGCGCGCGCCAGGACGTCGAACCGCGCATCGATGCTCGTTGCCGAGAGGCTGCCGGTCTGTGCAAGAAGTTCGATATTGCCGCCCGTGCTGCGCAAGCTTCCGAACCGTCCACCGCCGCCGGTGACGCCGATGTTGCCACTGGCCAGAACGTCCCCGACTGTAACCAGAGCGCCCGATGCGATGCGCAGCGAACCCGCCGCAGCATTGCCAGCGATGGCCACGCTGCCACCGGTCGCGACAGGCACGCCAGCGAAGATCGCGTCCTTGCCGGAAGAACCTGCCGGCGTGGCAGAGCTGGGTTGACTGCCCGCCGCCGCCATCGAGGCGTTGGCGATCAGGCCGCGCCCGGTAATCGCCATGCCGCCCAGTTGCACGTGGCCGCCAGCCAGCACCAGCGCATCGATGCCCTGCACCAGGCCCGCACCGATGTTGCCGCCTGCAACGATGCTGACGTCCTGCGCCGAAACCAGATCGCCCGCCTGCAAGTCGGTCCCCGCATCGATCCGCAGTCCGCCGCTGCCCGCACCAAGATTCCCTGCAAGGATTGCCCCGCCGGACCGCAGCGCGATGCTCGTGCCGCTGACCGCGCCAAGATCCAGCCCGGCCGCGCCGCTGGCGAGGACGCTGGATGAACCGTCGATGTTGCCAGCCTTGAGAATTCCGCCGCTGGACGTAAGGGTCGTGAACCCCGCGCTGACCACATTGCCCAGCGTGGCGTTACCCGCAGCCGACACCGACACGCCGCCCGATCCTGAGGAGACATTCGCGGTAACCAGCGACGCGCCCGACGTCAGAAAGACCGCCGATCCGTTGACCGCGCCAAGGTTCACGCCGCCAGCGCTCCGTGCCGCGACGTTCAATGAGCCGTCGATCCTCGAAGCTGTCAACGTTCCGCCAGTTGACGAAAGGCTGGCCGATCCAGCGCTTGTCACAATGCCCAGCGTGGCATCGCCTGCGGCCAGCACCGATGCGCCGCCCAGCCCTGCCGTGACATCCCCTGCACGCAGAGTCGCGCCGGACGTCAGCGAAACTGCCGAGCCATTGACTGCCCCAAGGTTCACGCCGTTCGCGCCCGCAGCCGCGACGCCGGATGAGCCGCTGACGGTGGACGCTGTCAGCGTCCCACCTGACGTCAGCGACACGCTCGCGCCTCTCACCGTGCCAAGGTCCAGTGCGGTTGCGCCATCGGCAGACACGCTCGATGAGCCGTCGATGCTCAATGCTGTCAGCGACCCGGTTGTCGACGAAAGGTTCGCCGATCCCGCGCTGACCACTCCGCCCAGAACGACATTCCCGGCGCCTACCACCGCCAGGCCGCCCGGACCTGCCGTCACGTCTGCGGCGGACAGCGTCCCGCCCGATGTCAGCGAAACCCCCGAACCATTGACCGCGCCAAGGGCCAATCCCGCAGAACCGTTCGCGAGGATATCCGTCGAACCGCTGATGTTGCCGACCGTCAGCGCTCCCCCCGTCGAGGAAAGGTTCGCGAGCCCTGTGCTGATCACGTTGCCCAACACGGCATTTGCGGCGGCCTGAACTGCCAGGCCGCCCGATCCTGCGGCAATGTCACCGGCAACCAGCGTCGCACCCGACGTCAGGGAAACTGCTGCGCCGGTCACCGCACCCAGTTCCAGCCCGGCAGCGCCACTGGCCACCACGCCGGCCGAACCGCTGATGCTCGCTGCTGTCAGCACTCCCCCGGTAGACGATAGGCTTGCAAGGCCCGTGCTGACGACGTTGCCCAGAGCGGCGTTACCGGCAGACAGCACCGTGGCACCACCCGATCCTGCGGTAATATCCCCTGCGGCCAGCGTCGCGCCCGAAGCCAACGAGACGCTGGCCCCATCAACCGCGCCAAGGGCCAGCCCTGCGCCGCCGTTGATCGAAACCCCGCCCGAACCGCTGATCGCGCCTGCCTGAACCGCGCCCGCATTCGACGAAACCGTAACCGCCCCGCCGCTGACGATAGTCGCCAGCGCAGCATTGCCCGTGCTGGAAATTCCGACGTTCCCGGTGGCGTCGAGCGCCGCCAGCGCCACAGTGGTTCCGGCGGCAATACGCAGCGAGCCCAGCGTGGATGGGCCAGTAATGCCGACAGATCCGGCCGTCGCGATCGGGGCAGCACTGAATATCTGCTCCTTGGTCGGCGCGGGGCCGGGACGCGCCGATGCCATTTCCCGGTCTGCGATCAGCACGCGGTTCACGCCGTTGAACCCACCGATCGTGATGTCGCCACGGCCAAGTACCAGCGCATCGTAAGCCGTAATGCGGCCCGTCGCGATGGTGCCCAGCGCGTTGAGCAGGACGTCGCCTGTCGCGGCGAGAGTGTCCGTCGCGATATTGCCTCCGGCATTGATGGCAATCTGGTTGAGCGCGCTCGCTGATGGGACACCGGTCCCGGCGATGATCGCGCCCGTCGTCACATTGCCGCCCGCGCCGATCGAAACCCGCCCCAGCGCGGTGATGATGCCGGTCACCATGTCGGTGCCGGCCGTCAGCGTGATATCCTGCTGCGAAGAGGCGTCATCAAGCGTCAGCGACGTGCCGGCATTGGCGACAATGCTGCCCAATGTGCGCACGGCACCGAATGCAATGCGCCCGGCAGCCGAAAGATTGACCTGCGAATCAGACTGGAGATTGGCGTAGCCGACAAGATCCAGCCCTGACGAAAGCTGCAATGCCGATGTGCCGGTCAGCGTCCCCAAGGTCGCCGGAACCGGCCCTGCAAGGACCCAGTTGCCCGCCGTGATCGACACCATATCCGCCGTGGCAGCACCATTGTCCAGCGTCAGCGAAAACGCATTCGGCGTCTGGATCGTCAGGCCCGCGGCAATCTGGGCCGAACCGTTGATTATCGAGAAACTGTCCGGTAGCGCCAAGGGGCTCACCTCAGCCGCACTGGCCGTCAGCGAAAGGTTGCTGACCGCAAGGTTGCCGTTGTCGATCAGCAAGCGCAGCGCGCTATCGGCAAGGGCAGACGACCCATTGATCGTGCCGGAGCCACCCACGGCCGCTGCCGTCAAGGCAAGATCACCCGCTGTCACGCTGCCACGCTGGCCGGGCTGGTTGGTCCGCCCGGCGATCGTGATACCAACACCGCCGGGCGAAGCAGCGGGTGCGCCAATCGTGGCGTTTCCACCATTGCCGACGGTTATCGAGCTGCCGCCAGCACCGCCCAAGGCATTCGCGAACGTCGATGCCGCCCCGATAAGCACTTGCCCGCCCTGCGCCTGCAGGCCAACCGCGCCGGCGCTGGCGTTGCCGCCGTTGCCACCGACAAATTCGGCCGTGCCGCCGCTGCCGCCCGTTGCCGATGCCGTGGCGGATATCGTGCCAAACCGCGCCGATCCGGTGTTGATCGCGCCGGTATCGATACCGCTGATCACGCCGATGCCGATCGCCCCGCCGGTGGCAAGGCCTCCGGTGCCGCCCACTTCGAACACGGCCGTGCCGCCGGTTCCGCCGGTTGCGTCGGCAGAAGCCGTCACCAGATCGATGTCGAGGCTTCCGTTTCCGGCGCTGCCCAGCACGCTGATGCTGCCCCCTTGGGCAAGACCGCCCGTGGCGCCGACCGCATTGGGGTCAAGGATTTCGCCACCATCTCCTCCACGCGCGTTGGCCTGTGCGGTCAGGCTGCTGGCGCGGATCAGCGCCGCACCCTCGATCGCATTGTGCGCCGCAATCTGCACATCACCGCCGCTTGCGCCGCCCCCTGCGCCACCGTTCATGCCGCCGCCGCCAAAGGCATTGGCAGTGACCAGCACATCGTTGAGCGCAAGCGTGCCCTGTCTCGCCATCACGGTCGCGGTCCCGCCCGTGGCACTGCCAGCCACGAAGCCCGCGCCAGCGCCTGCATCGGCACTGCTGTTCACAAGTCCGAGCACCGAGATGCTGCCACCATTGCCCAACTGGGTCAGGCTGCCGACCGACAGCACGGCATTGCCACCAACTGCCGATCCGCCCGTACCAGTGGCGCTGTCGAGTTGGCCGTTGCCACCGATCCCGTTGGCCTGCAGCACGAGTCCTGCCTCTATGCCGATGGCCCCTCCGCTGCTGGCCAGGCGAACGGTTCCGCCCGTGCCGTTGCCGCCAATGCCTGCAGGACCCTGGCTCAGCCCCCCGATCGCGTTGGCATACAGGCCAACTTCCTGCCCGATGGCCGCACTGCTGGTTCCAGCTGCGGTAAACTGGGCGCTTCCGCCAATGGCCGAACCCCCAGACAGGCCAGAGATCTGGTCCGTGGTCGAATCGCCCCCCCGGGCAAAGGCCGTGAGTGACACAGTCTGGGCCGTCAGCGCCATGCCGGATCCCAGCCCCAGCAGCACGCTGCCGCCCGTGGCACCCGCACCGTTTGCAGCGCTACTGCTGCCCGCTTCGGCAAACGCCGATAGCTGCAGGAAGCCAACCGTAATCGTGTTGCCGGTGGTCAGCCCCCCGGAACCCAGTTGCACCGCACCGCCGGTCGCCGTGCCCGGTGTAACCACGCAGGGGCCTGAGCAGACACCCGTTTTCCCTCCCGTGGCATTGGCCAGCAGTTGCAAAGTGCCCGAAACCGAAAGGCTGCTGCCGCCCGCATCCAGCAGCATGGCGATGGAGCCACCCTCGGCGTTTCCGCCGCTGCCGCCCCGCCCCGCGGGCTGGCCAGTTCCGCCGTCCTGGCCGCTGGCGCCTGTCGCGCCAGCATTTATCGTGGCATCGCCGAACACGAAGCCGCCCGTATCGGTTCCCGTACCGCGTGACGACCCGAAGCTGATCCGGCCGCCGACGGCCGATCCTCCGGAACCAGCGTCTTGTCCGGGGCCGGATACGGTCAGCACGCTGCCGCCAAGCCCGCCGTTGCCCGTGGCGTTTACGGTCAGTTGCTGGGCGTCGATGGTTCCGCCATCGGGCGCCGAAATCAGCGATACATTGCCGCCACGCCCCGTAGCGCCGTTACCACCGGACGAGCCTAGTGAAGAGGTGCCATCACCTCCCCGACCGGCCGCGCTGATGTTCAAGGTCGGCGCCGTGATCTCGCTCGCGCCCAGGGCATTGCCTCTTGCAGTCAGGGTGATACTGCCGCCCGTACCATCCGCGCCGCTGCTGCCCAGGAAGCTGCCGCTGCCGCCCTGACCTTCCGAGAAGACCTGCAGTTCAGCGCCCGCGCTGATCGTCGAGGCCGCCGCCGTTACCGTGATGGCGCCGCCCGTACCGGTTCCGGCCGTCGTTCCTTGCGCACCATAACCGGTCGCCTCGAACGTGGCGGTGCCCGCCGTCGAGAAATCGGCCGTGCTGCCGGTGGCCGACACCACGATTGATCCACCAGTGCCGCTGCCGCCCGTCGGTCCGAAAAATGGCGCAGCGCCCGTCCCTGTCGCACCGACATACGTGGCATCGCCAACCGTCAGAGCGTTGCCGGTCTGCGTGATCGACGTGGTGCCGCCAAGGCCATTGCCTCCCCGGTCGCCGCCACCGCCGCCAGATCCTGCGGAATCGATCCGCAGCTCGCCCGCAATGTCCAGCGAGCCGCCCCCAAGGCTAAGCCTTGCGTTCCCGCCCGTTCCGTTTCCGCCGATGGTATCCGGACCGCTACCCGCAAATCCGCCGACTCCTTCGGCGATAACCTGTACCGACTGTTGCAGATCGACCGAGCCGGACGCGCCGATCACGATCTGCGCGGTGCCGCCCTGCCCCGCGCCGGCCATGCCATTGGTCAGCTGCGCGCCACCCCGGCCCTCGGCATTGACGGTCACGTCACCAGCAAGCCTGACGATCCCTCCCGTGGAGCGTATGGTCGCCACGCCGCCCGTGCCCAGCCCGCCGACCGGCGCGTCGAAGACGTCTCCTCCCTCGCCCCGTGCGGCAAGCCCGGCGAATCCGGACACGCTCATGAACCCGGCCCTTGCCGCCTCGAACGTGACCGCGCCGCCCGTGCCGGTGGCCGGCCCGCCAAAGCCGATGCCGCCCTTGGCGTTGCTGTTGGCAAAGAGATTGCCTTCCACGGCGACGAACTTCTCGTCGCGTGCGCTTACCGTTATCGCCCCCCCGGTCGCCGCCCCGCCGGGGCTTGTCGCGGATTGCCCCAACCCGCCGGTGGCATTGGCGTTGAGGACCATGTCGCCCGTTGCCCGAATGCCCCCTGCACCGGCACCACTGGCAGAGATATCGACGGAGCCACCCGTCGCGCTGCCGCCAATGCCGGTATCGCTTGCCCCGGCTTGCGCGTCTGCATAGCCGTTGAACGCGCGCAGGTTCATCTCCGCGCCGTTCGTGGCGCTGGCCGTTATCGTCCCCCCTGTTGCGCTTCCGCCGTTGCCGAATGCCGAAACGCCGCCAAACGACTGGACCGAAATGTCCGTCAATCCCACGATCCCGAGCGCATTGCCCGTGCCGTTGGCCAGCAGCGCAACTGTGCCGCCGGTTCCCGAAGCGCCGTCGAACAGGCAGGTCGCGCACCCGTTTCCGGTGGCGCCAAGCCCCGTCGCCGTCGCGATCAGCCCGCCGGCGATGGAGATGCTGGAATTGGTGCTTCCGCCAGATCGCAGCGTTACCGTGCCGCCAATGCCCTTGCCGCCGCCGATCCCGGTCGCCCCGGTTTCGGGGAAGCCGCCAGAACCATCGGCCTTGGCCTGAAGATCAAGGTTGAAGATGATCTTGCCGCCATTCAGCGCCTCGACCAGCACCGCCCCACCGGTCCCGTTGCCGCCGTTGGTTCCAGCAACCGTCGATGGCGCGCCAAAACCGCTGGAGATCAGATCGACCGAACCTGAAGCCGTGATCGTCCCGCCATCAACCGCGCGCAGCGCGATATTGCCGCCCTGCGCATTGGGCTTCGCCGACGTGCCCGTGACCGAGCCCGAGAACAGCAGGAACTGGTTGAAGTTCACGAAGCTGCCGGTGCGTGCGGTGATGCTGGAATCGCCGCCCGCGGCATGCAGCAATGCCTGGCTGGCGAAAGTCATGCCATCCGGCTGTGTCGCTTCGAGGTTGATCGTACCGGTCGTCCGCGCGTCAACGGCGGACGAGAACAGGGCGTCACCGCCGGTGATCGACGCAAGGCCGCTACCCCCGCCAGCTGCCGGCCTCGTGCTGATTTCGCCGTTGGTCACGTTCTGACCGGCGGAAAGCACGACCGTATTGCCCTGCACATCGGCCGCGCCGGCGATGTCGAAGCCAAGCGTGCTTCCGGCCCCGATGGCCATCGTGATGGCGTCGTTCTTCGGCACCGCAACCATGTAGACGCGGTGGAAGAAGCTTGTCGCCGAAGCCGCCGCCGGGCCGCCCAGCACGCCATTGTTGGCCAGAACCTCACCGCTCGCGCTGGTGCCCGATGACACTTCGATGTCGAACAGTCCGCTGGGCGAGAACCTGATCGTCGCCGCATCGGCCGCCACCAGCGCCGCCGCACCGTTCACGTTGATCGTGCCGTTGTTGACAACCGATGGCGCAACCATCGCCATGTACGATCCGTCAACCGATGCATTCAGCTGCGCGCCCGCGCTGACCACGATCTGCGATCCCGCCACCGCGGCCGGCTTAAACACGTAGGACTCGCCAGTGTTGAAAGCCCCGGTGGAATCATACGCAAGGTCCGACGTCGTGAGCACCAGATTGCCGACGTTGAAGATGCTGCTCCCGCTGATCAAAATGCCGCCCGGGCTGTAGAAGAACAGCGTGCCGCCCTGAACGGTCGGGCCCGAAATCTGCTGCAGCTGCGACACCACCGTGCCGTTGAACCGGATCGGCCGCGTCGCATCTGTCGGGATGATCCGGTTCAGCACCGCAAAGTCGCTGATGCGGAGGTCGTTCTGATAGGTCGTGGTCTGGAAGCTGCTCTGAAAGTTGTAGGGCGCGCTGCCGGTGGGTATGTCGGTCGGCACCCAGTTGATCACCGCGCTTGGCGTGAGCACCGTGATCGCACTTGTCGTCGGCGTGGAATTGATCGTCGCGTTTCCGGCCACGACCGTTCCTATGGCGTTGAAGCCCTGTGCCGCCAGCCTCGGCCCGGCGGCCACCAGCGCGGTCGCCAGCGCCAGCCCGGACGCCGAAAGCAGCTGCTTCATCGTTGCAGTAGGAATCGCGCGCATCAGAAGCTCCTCCACGGCAGCAGCCGCGTGGTCAGGGTCATCAGGAAACGAGGGGCGGACCGGCTCGTTTGCAGCGCAACCCGCTCCAGCGGAACCGCCAACGTCGCCTCAACCCGGAAGCGCGAACCGATCTCGGAACGCAAGCCGCCGCCTGCCGACGTCAGCCGCTGTGAACCCGGCACGCCCTTGTTCCACACCCAGGCGGCGTCGAAAAAGGCAAAGGGCTGCACCCGGAAGGTGCGTTCACGATCCACCGCAAGGCGCGGGCCGCGCAGCTCCACCGCGCTGCCGATGGCACTGTCGCCGATCAGGTCACCGGGATCGTAGCCCCGGCCCAGCGTGAAGTTTCCGGCGGAAAACTCCTCGAAGCTGAACAGCGGCTTGAACGCATATTGGCCGCGCGGTGCCAGCAGGATCGAAACCTTGCCGAACGCCTGCTCGATCTCGCCCTGCCAGCGCACCACCGTGGCATCGGCCGCCCCATCGAACCGGCTGGTCGGCACCAGCGTCGCGCAGCTTGCGCCGGTGCAGCCCTTGGTCGCATCGAGGATGGCCAGCCCCTGCCGCAGCTCGAGCGAGCTTGCCAGCCGCCAGCGCGGCTGCACATGGCGTGTATCGATCGCATCGGCATCCAGCCGTCCCCAGGCTACCCGAATCCGGTCCCGCGTCAGCGGACCGATGAACTCGACATCCTGGTTGACCATGTCCAACCCGCTACTGAGCCAGAGATTTCGCGCAAGCGAGCGCTGCAACGGATACTTGGCAAACAGGCTGGCATAAAGCGTCCGTGCAGAGAGCGAGACGCCCGCAGGCAACCCGGCGATGTCCGGCTTGGTCCAGGCGTAGGTAAACTGACCGCCGACGATCAGCCCATCGGCACCTGGCCGGAATTCGTGCGAGGCCTGCAACACCTGCTGCTCGCGCAAATCGCTGGTCGCGTAATAGGAAAGCGAAGTCGCATCGCCAAGGCCGGTAAGGCCGAACAGCTGTGCTCTCACCTGCCCGCCGAATCTGCCCGTCGCCTCGGCCCCCAGGTTTTGCACGGTAAGGTCGGCCACATAGGGTTCGCGCAGCACGGCCACTTCGGCGATCAGTTCACCGGGCCCGGTCCCGGCAGGCTTCAGCGTCAGCTGCACATTGTATCCCGGCAGATCGCGCGCCAGCAGCAGATAGCGTTCGGCCCGGCGCTGGTTGAAAACCTCGTCGCCGGTCAGCGCGCCCAGATATTGCTGCAGCTTCCGTTCGGCGCCGCGCGTTTCGCCGCGAGCGCGCACCGATGTGATCCGCGCATAGATCACTTCCATGCGCACTTCGCCGTTTTCGATCTTCTGCGCGGGCACCTGGACCGCCGCCAGATAGCCCTTGTTGCGCAGCATCGTGCCGGCAGCATCGCGGATCTCGCACAGGATGGCGATCGGTTGCGGTGTGCCGACCAGCCCTTTCCAGGTATCGTCCAGTTCGGACGCCGCGATCTCCTTCAGGCCGTTGAAGGTGACTTGGCCGACATCGACCGTGATCCCGGCATACTTGGGATCATCCAGCGGACATGCGGAACGCTCGATACCGCCCTTGATCGAAAGCTGGGGTGCGCTCGGCGCTGCCCGGCCGGTCACTCCGCGGATGTCATCGCGGGTCGGCGTACTTCCTGCAGGCACGCCGGCGGTCTGGGCGAAGGCCGCGACCGGAGCCGCAACCAGCGCTGCACCCGCCAGCCCGCGCAAAAGCAGCGCCGGACCCGAACGCCCACGCCGCCCCATCAAATTCCGCTCGTAACCCACATTCATCGCGCACGCGCCCTTTCAAGGCAAAATCCTGGCGCGACCCCTTGTTATCATTTAACTTTCAATTTGCTTAGCACTGTTCGTCAGTGGTGCAATCCGCCGAAGCGGTGCCACCGCCGAAAAGCCGGGGGAAGACGCGGCCAGCAGCCAGGAAATGCTGCCCGGCCAAGCGCAAGGCAATGGCTCGGTCTGCAATCCCCTGGGCGCAAAGGCTCAGGCGGCGATGCCGTGACAGTGCTTGTACTTCTTGCCTGACCCACAGGGACACGCCGCATTGCGGCTGATGCCAAGCTCGGCATAGGGATCGTGCTCCCCTGCCACCAGCGCGCCGCCAGACTGCGGAGAGACCGAGCCGAACATGCCGGCTGCCGGGAGCAGCGCATCGTTCTCGCCGGTGAACGGATCGATGTGGCTGGTCAGGAAATCGGGCAGTTCGGGAAGCTGGTAATCATCCACCGGGCGCAACCGGATCTCGCTGGTCATCAGGATGCGCGTCACGTCCTCGCGGATCGCTTCCAGCATCTTCTCGAACAGGCCGAACGCTTCCTGCTTGTATTCATTGATCGGCGTCTTCTGGGCATAGGCTCGCAGGAACACGACCTGGCGCAGCGCGTCGAGCGTGGCGAGATGCTCCTTCCAGTGATGGTCGAGCCGTTCCAGCAGGATCGACTTTTCGAGGCTCCGCCATGCGTTGGCGTCGACCTCGGTGATCTTGGCGTCCATCTTCTCGTCGGCGAGCGCCTGGATCCGCTCCTCGATGGTGTCAGGCTCGATCGCTTCTTCCTGCAGCCACTCGCCCAGCGGCACTTCCATGCCCAGCACATCGGCGACGCGCGCGGTAAGCCCCGCCACATCCCACTGTTCGGGATAGGAACCGGGAGGGCAGGCATCGCCGACGATGCCGTTGACCGTGTCGTGGCGCATGTCGGTGACCACATCGCCCACAGCTTCTGCGTCCATGATGTCGGCGCGCTGCTCGTAGATGACCTTGCGCTGGTCGTTCATCACGTCGTCGTATTCGACGACCTGCTTGCGAATGTCGTAGTTGCGCGCTTCGACCTTCTTCTGCGCGGTCTCGATGGCCTTCGAAAGCCACTTCGAACCGATCGCCTCGCCATCGGCCAGATTGTTGTTCATCATGCGTGAAAACAGCGTGTCCGGCCCGAAGATGCGCAGAAGGTCATCCTCCAGGCACAAGTAGAACTTGCTCATGCCCGGGTCGCCCTGACGGCCCGAACGGCCGCGCAACTGGTTGTCGATGCGGCGGCTTTCGTGCCGCTCGGTGCCGATCACGCACAGGCCGCCGGCGGCCAGAACCTTGGCCTTCTCCTCGGCCACCTCGGCCTTGATACGGGCGATGGCCGCGTCACGCTCAGGCCCTGCGGGCATGTCGCGCAATTCGTCCTCGGTCAGGAATTCCACGTTGCCGCCCAGCTGGATATCGGTGCCGCGGCCGGCCATGTTGGTGGCGATGGTCACCGCGCCAAGACGGCCCGCCTGCGCCACGATATGGGCTTCCATCTCGTGGAAGCGCGCGTTCAGCACGTTGTGCTTCACGCCTTCCTTCTGCAGGAAGTCCGAAAGCAGTTCCGATTTCTCGATGGAAACCGTGCCCACCAGCACCGGCTGCCCGTTCTCGTACTTTTCGCGGATCAGCTTGGCGATGGCGGCAAACTTGTCCATCGTGTTCTTGTAGAACTCGTCCTCCTCGTCCACGCGCTGCACCGGCACGTTGGTCGGGATCGAAACGACGTTCATCTTGTAGATGTCGAAGAATTCCGGGGCCTCGGTCGCGGCCGTGCCGGTCATGCCCGAAATCTTGGGATACATGCGGAAGTAGTTCTGGAACGTGATCGAGGCCATCGTCTGGTTCTCAGGCTCGATGTTCACGCCTTCCTTGGCTTCCACCGCCTGGTGCAGCCCGTTCGACCAGCGACGGCCATCCATCATGCGGCCGGTGAACTCGTCGATGATCACGACCTTGTCGTCCTTGACGATATAGTCGATGTCACGCTTGAACATGACATTGGCCTTCAGCGCCTGATCGAGATGATGGACGACCATCGTGTTCTCGACATCATAGAGGTTCGATCCTTCCAGCAGCCCCGCCGTTTCCAGCGCGCGCTCGACCCACTCCACGCCATCTTCGGTCAGCGTGATGTTCTTGGTCTTCTCGTCCGCTTCGTACAGCGAAGGATCGATCGTCTTCACGATCGCATCGACCGAGACGTACATGTCGCTCTTGTCGTCGGTCGGCCCGGAAATGATCAGCGGGGTACGCGCCTCGTCGATCAGGATCGAGTCGACTTCGTCGACGATCGCGAAATTGAACGGGCGGTGCACCATGTTCTCGCGCGTGTGCTTCATGTTGTCGCGCAGGTAATCGAAGCCCAGCTCGTTGTTGGTGGCATAGGTGATGTCGGAATTGTACGCCTCACGGCGCTGCTCCTCACCCAGGTTGGGCACGATCACGCCCACCGTCAGCCTGCGGAACTTGTAGAGCACGCCCATCGTTTCGGCATCGCGCCGCGCCAGGTAGTCGTTCACGGTGACCACGTGAACGCCCTTGCGTTCCAGCGCATTGAGGTAGACCGCCAGCGTCGCCACCAGAGTCTTGCCCTCGCCCGTGCGCATTTCGGCAATCTCGCCACGATGCAGCACGATCCCGCCGATCATCTGCACGTCGAAGTGCCGCAGCCCCAGCGTGCGCACCGATGCTTCGCGCACCGTGGCAAAGGCCTCGGGCAGCAGGTCGTCCAGCGATGCGCCATTGTCGAGCATTTCGCGGAACTTGGGCGTCTGCGCCGCCAGTTCCTCGTCGGAAAGGCCCTGGAGGTGCGGCTCGAAAGCGGCAATCTGGCGGACGATCTTGTCGAGCGATTTGACGTAGCGGTCGTTGGAGGAACCGAAAAGGGCCTTGGCGATGGAGCCGAGCATGGGCGGGTTTGTCCTGTCGAATAGGGTGTGCGGGGAATGGGCGCGCAAATCGCGCCCGGGCAGGCAAAAGCCACGCCAGATAAGGAATTATGCCGAACCGGCGCGCTATTCGCGCGCGCGGTCGCTCAGATGAATGGCGCTCGATGCGACGAATGCCGGAGCGGGCAGCCACACCGTCTTGCGGCGGGTGCTGGATCGCTTCTGCGGCGTGGCGCCAGAACGGCAGATGCAGCGCTGCTGCGGCCGCGCGGTCATCGTCGCCGCCTCTGCCGCAATCCCGGCCTCGGCCACTTCCGCGCGCGAAATGGCCACGGCCACTTGCGGGAGCGAAAGGCCGGTAATCATGGCCAATAGGGCGAGCAGAATGCGCATAACTTGAGCAAATAGGGATTAACGCCGC
Organism: Novosphingobium sp.; assembly: GCA_026400375.1. GTDB lineage: Bacteria > Pseudomonadota > Alphaproteobacteria > Sphingomonadales > Sphingomonadaceae > Novosphingobium. The sequence goes on from JAPLPG010000301.1 coordinate 17,968, forward strand.
ATTCGTCCATCACGAAAACGCAACGCCCGATCGTCCGCAACGGTTGAACCGCAACCCCGCGCAGGCTAGGCGCTGTGCCATGTCCGAGGCCATCTCCCCGCTCGCCACGCCCTTCCCCGCCATCCCGGCCATCGCCGGGGTAACGCTGCGCGTCGCACGCGCCGGTTACAAGAACTGGGGCCGCTGCGATCTGACCTATGCCGAACTGGCGCAAGGCACTGCGGTTGCAGGGGTTTTCACCCGCAACGTGTGTTGCTCCTCCGAAGTCGAACTCGGCCGCCAGAATGTGACGCAAGGCTCGGCGCGGGCCTTGGTGGTAAATGCAGGCAATTCCAATGCGTTTACCGGCTATCGCGGGCGCGAGGCGGTGGAACAGATCATGGCGCAAGTGGCCGATCACCTCGGCTGCGCGCGCGAGGAAGTGTTCGTTTCATCGACCGGGGTGATCGGCGTTCCCTTGCCGAAGGACAAGGCGCGCGCCGGGGTCGAGGCTGCGCTTCAGGCCGATCCCTGCGACTGGCAAACTGCGGCACAAACCATTGGCACGACCGACACTTTTGCCAAGGGTGCGTGCGCCTTGGTGCAGCTAGGTGCATCTAGGTGCACTTTGGGAGCGATCATCAAGGGTAGCGGAATGATCGCGCCCGACATGGCCACGATGCTCGGCTATATCTTCACCGATGCAGCGGTAAGCCCTGAATTCCTTCAGGAATGCCTGTCCGCAGCCAACCGCCGCACCTTCTCGTGCATCACCGTGGACAGCGATACGTCGACCAGCGACACGGTTCTGGCCTTTGCCACCGGCAAGGCCGGCAACGCAGTGCTGACCGGGTTCGACAGCCCCGGCGCGGATGCCTTTGCCGCCGCGCTGGAAGACATCTGCCGCCAGCTGGCGCACCTTGTCGTCCGCGATGGCGAAGGCGCGCAGAAGTTCATCGCGGTTACCGTCAGCGGCGCCGTGTCCGATGACAGCGCGCGGACCGTCGGCCTGGCCATTGCCAACTCCCCGCTGGTGAAAACCGCGATTGCCGGCGAGGATGCCAACTGGGGCCGCGTGGTGATGGCGGTGGGCAAGGCCGGCGAACCCGCCGACAGGGATCGCCTGTCCATCGGCTTTGGCGGCACGTGGGCGGCGCTGAATGGCCAGCCCGTTTCGGACTACAATGAAGAACCCGTTGCCAAGCATCTGAAAGGACGCGATATTTCCATCGAGGTCGATCTCGGGCTGGGGCACGGCACGGCGACTGTGTGGACCTGCGACCTGACCCACGGCTACATTTCGATCAACGCGGACTACCGTTCTTGACCCGCACGCTGGACGCCGCTGTCGCCGCGCTGATGCGCGACACGGCAGAGAAGACGCTTCTCAAGCATTATCAACGCCTTGGCTCGGATGAAGTGAGCAATAAGGCGGCCGACGACGTGGTGACGATTGCCGACACGGAAAGCGAGATCATGCTCGCCGAAGGGCTCGCGAAGATCCTGCCCGATGCGGCTATTGTCGGCGAAGAGGCCGCCCATGCCGATCCTGCAATTTTTGAACGCCTTTCGGACCGGCTGTGCTGGATCATCGATCCGCTGGACGGCACCAACAACTACGCTTTCGGCAAGCCGCCCTTCGGTATCCTGCTGGCACTGGCCGAAAAAGGTGAGACGGTGGCAGGGTGGATATACGATCCGCTGTCGGGCCGACTGTGCACCGCCCATCGCGGGCAAGGCGCGTGGATCAATGGCGAGCGCTGGTCGGCACGGCCGAGCGAGGCCGACAAGCCGATTGCCGCGATTTCGCTGATCTTTGTCGACAAATTAAAGCGTGCAGCGATGATGGAACACATCGCCCCGCACTACACGCTGGTTGATATTCCGCGCTGTGCCGCCGAACAGTACCCACGCATCGCGCTGGGCCAGAATGACGTGTCGCTGTTTGAAAAGACGCTGGCGTGGGATCACGCGGCGGGCGTGCTGTTCCTCAACGAAGCGGGCGGCAAGGCTGCGCGCCCCGATGGGTCAGCGTACCGCGTCGACCGGCATCTGGAGCCGGGACTTATCGGAGCATCGAGCCCGCAGTTGTTCGATCAGATGGCAGAGCGGTTGGCGAAGCTTTCATAAGCCTGCGAATGCTCCCCCGCCCTTCGATAAACTCAGGATAAACTTCCGGCTCTGCCGGAAGGCGGGGGCCTGAGGCGTTTCTCGCTGATGTTGAGTTAACAACTTGTTCTACGACGATGTTCCGTAAAACGCCTGAGGTCCCCGCCTTCGCGGGGACACACGGTGTTGTTGATTTACGCTACATTTCAGCGTTGGCACGTGATTAAAGCACGCCTTCCAGCCAGCCCTTGAGCTGGCTCTTGGGTGCGGCACCCAGCTTCTGGGCCACCGGCTTGCCATCCTTGAACAGGATCAGCAGCGGGATCGACTGCACGCCGAACTGGCTGGCAATGTCGGTGTTTTCCATGATGTCGACCTTGACGATATCGACCTGATCGGAAAGCTCCTCGGAGATTTCTTCGAGGGCAGGTGCGATCATCTTGCACGGGCCGCACCAGTCTGCCCAGAAATCGACGAGAACGGGCTTGCTGTTGCCCAGAACTTCGGTGGCGAAAGTGGCGTCGGAAACGGCCTTGGTCGACATGGTAGTGAACTCCTGAATGGTTGGGATCAATCTAGGCACTCGGGCGCGCGGCGCAACCGATCAGCCGGACAAGGATTCCTGCGCCCCGGCAAGGCGCAGCTTTTGCGCCGTGACCAGATCGGCGGGCAGGACGAACAGTTCGGGGGTGTGGGTATAGAGCAGCGCTGCCTCAATCGGCAGCCCGGGATGGATCGCCTCCAACGCGGCGACATAGGCCGCCATCTGGCGAACATAGGCCACCGGCACATCGGAAAGGGTGGCAGGGGGCCGGCGCGCGGTCTTGAAATCGACAATGCGGATGCCGGTCCTGCCAATCACCAGCCTGTCCACCGTGCCGCTGACAACGCGCCCGCCGACCACTGCGGCCAAGGGCACTTCTGCCAGCGAATCCGGGCCGAACACGTCGGTCCAGCCAGGATGCGCCAGGACGGCCAGGGCGCTGTCCACCATGCTCGCATGTTCATCTGCGTCGAACGTGTCGTCCGATCGCGCCAGCCAGGCCAGGCCGGCGGCGCGGCGCTGGTCGGGTGCAAGTTCGGGCAACCGTTCGATCAACCGATGCATCAGCGTGCCCCGCCGCGCGGCGGCCATGGCATGGGCACCCGGCGGGGCCGGTGGATCGGGCGCATCGTCCTCGCCCAGCGACGAGGGGGCCAGCGGCCGCGGCGGGCGCGGCTCTGCACCGATAGGGGCAAGCAGCGCAGCGGGCAGGGACAGGCGCGGCGCGGATTGAGGCTCATCCTTGTTGGCTGGTACGGGCGGTGGCCCACCGATCTGGCGAATGCCACCCCACAGCGCATCTTCGCGCCAGTCGTCGGAAAACAGCGCTTCAAGCTGCGCGTACCAACTGTCGGGCGGCAGGTCCTCTCCGGACTTCCGGCGTTTCCTGCCCTTGGCTCCGGCGATGAACAGCGCTTCTTCGGCGCGGGTCATCGCCACATAGAGCAGGCGCCAGTGCTCCTCACGCTCGGCGCGCGCAGCTTGCGCCTCGGCCTCGAGCACGGCGGGGGCCTTTTCCTCCTTGCGCAAGGGCGGCAGCGGCACCTTGCGCCGGGTGCCGAGTACATCCTCGAGCAGTTCCAGCCCGCGCGGCGGCGATGCGTCGGGATCGTCTGCCGCATCGGCAAGGATCACGATGGGCGCCTGGAGGCCTTTCGATCCGTGCACGGTCATCACCCGCACCAGCCCCTCGGCCCGGCCAGCCTCGCGCTTCAGTTCGCCCTCGCCGGCATCGAACCACTGCAGGAAGCCGACGATGCTGGGCACGTTGGCGCTGGCGTAGGCCATCGCGGCATTGAGCAGTTCGTCGATCGGATCGTTCGCCTCGCGTCCGAGCCGGGCAACAAGCCGGGCGCGGCCGTCCCACGGGCCGACCAGCAGCCAGTGCAGCAGGACCTGCGGCGGATCGTAGTCTGCGCGGCCAAGCAGGCCGAGCAGCCTTTCCGCCGTCTGTGCGGCAAAGGGATGCCGATCCCGGCGCAACTTGTCCCACAGACGCAGGCCACCTTTCACCTGATCCGGCGTGCGATAGCCATGTTCCAGCAGTTCTTCCTGCGACCATCCGATCAGCGGCGAGACCAACAACGCGGCAAGGTTCAGGTCGTCCAGTGGTTGCGCGGCAAAGCGCAGTGCGGCGACCAGATCCTTTACCGCAAGCGGCGCCCCGAGCCGCAACCGATCGACGCCTGCCACCGGCACGCCGCGCGCGTGAAGCCGCGCCACGATCAGCCCGGCCAGTTCCTTGCGCTTTCGCACCAGGATCATCACGTCGCCGGGACCGGCCAGTTTGGGTCCGCCCTTGGTCAGCGGAAAGCCGCTGTCGATCCAGCCCTTTACCTGCAGCGCAATCTGGTCTGCCAGCTTCCGATCCGGGCGCGACAGCCAGCTTTCGGCACCTTCATCGCTCGTGCCGCCTTCGCTTTCGTCCCCGTCGTCAGGCTCATCATCGCCCACGACCCGCCATAGCCCCACGGTGCCGGATATGGGCAAGCCGACATGGCGCTCGGGCTTGCTTTCCAGCCCCAGACGGTCCCACCCGATATGGTCGATGGCCGCATCGACGAAATCGAGGATCGGGCGCGCGGTGCGGAAGGATTGGCCAAGACCGAGTTCGAGCAATTCCCGGTCAGGATCGCGCAGCACCTCTGCCACGGCAGACAATTGCGCGCGCACGCGGTGGCTGGCGCGGGCGAAATTCTCGGGGCTGGTGCCCTGAAAGCCGAAGATCGCCTGCTTGTAATCGCCCACCACGAACAGCGTGCGCACCGCCGGACCGCGCTGGCCTTCGCCGGTGAAGAAATCGGAGACCAGCCCTTCGAGCACGATGTCCCACTGCGAGGCATTGGTATCCTGCGCCTCGTCCACCAGAATGTGGTCGAAACGGCGGTCAAGCTTGAAGCGGATCCATTCGGCGCTGGTTCGCTTGGTCAGGAGTTCGGCAGCGGTGCGGATCTGATCGTCGAAATCGATGAAGCCTTCGCGCGCCTTGGCGGCATCCCACGCCAGGGCAAAGCGGCGGCCGATGGTCAGCGCGGTGTCGAGCAGGTCGGCCAGGTCAAGCTGCGCCTTGCGCGCCTTCACTGCCTCGATGCAGGCGATCACGCGAGCGGCATAACCGGGATATTCCGGCTGCTTCTTTTCGATGTTGGTGGTGGAGCGCGGCTCGTCCTTGGCGGTGAGGAAGGCCGATCTGAGCGCGGCAAACGTGGCCAGCCGCTGCTCCGGTGCGGCGGCGATCCAGTCTCCCAGCAGGTTGGCGGTCTCGATGCCACCCTTGGTGCCCCAGGCCGCATTCATCTCCATGCAGCGGCGCACCGATTGCACATCGAAGGCGTGATCGGCGCACATCGCGGCAAGGCTTTCGGGGCCATCATCCTCGCCCAGCCCGATCACGCGGTTGATGCGCGGGCGCAGCGGTGGTTGCCAGGCGCCACTGCCCTGCCACAGATCGAGCGCGCTGGCGCAGCGCAGCAGGAAGCTTTCGACCTGATCCTCGCTCATCCGGCGAGAGAGCGAGGCGAGGCTTTCGATCAGGCCTTCATCGCCGTGCGCCTGCGCATTGACCAGCAGTTCGGCCAGGACCTGCCGCACCAGCAGCGCGCGATCGCGGTCTTCCATGGCGCGCGTGCCGGGGCGCAGGCCGGCTTCGACCGGGAAGGACGCGAGCAGCCACTGGCAGAAGGCGTGGATCGTTTCGATCCGCAACCCGCCGCCGGGGCAATCGAGCACGGCGGCAAAGCGGCTGCGCGCGCGGGCCACGGTTTCCGGACCGAACGGCGCGCCGATGGCCTTCAACTGCGCCGCAAGTTCGATGGCGGGCAGGCGCACCCAACCGGCCAGCACTTCGTTGACGCGCGTGGCCATTTCGGCGGCGCCCGCCTTGGTGAAGGTGAGGCACAGGATCTGCTCGGGCTCCACCCCGTCCTGCAGCAACAGGCGCAGCACGCGGGCCGAGAGGACCTGCGTCTTGCCGGTGCCGGCCGATGCCGAAAGCCAGACAGTGCGCTGCGGGTGGACCGCGTGGGCCTGGTTGTCCTTGAGCGGGTAGACCTTGCTCATGCCTCGCCCTCCCCTTCGCGGCCATCTCCTTCGCGGCCTTGCCATTCGTCGAGCCGCATCAGTTGGTCGTGATCGGTGTAGCCGGGCAGATCGGGATTGAGCCGGGCGGTAAAGGGTTCCTGGCCGAGCAGCCAGCGGGCAATGGCCTCCCGCAAGTAGCGTTCGGTTTCAGGCAGGAAATCATCGAGCGGAATGCCCGATTTCTTGCGGCCTTCAAGCACGGGCGTGTCCATGTAGCCAAAGGTGCGCTGCTTGTTGCGGGCAAGCGACCAGTATTCGAAACGCGAAGGTTCGCCCGCAACACCGTCCATGCCGCCCCCCCTGGCGATCAGCCCGATCAGGCCAAGCTGGAGTGCATAACCCTCCTGCACCATGCGGCCCGACGGGGGGATGCCGGTCTTGTAATCGACGATGGCGAGCGTGCCGTCGGCCAGTGTGTCGATGCGGTCGGCCTGGCCGTGGATGGTAATGCCATCGACCACGATCTTGCCCTTTTGCTCGATGACCAGCACGCTGCGCCCCTCGCCCGCAAGACGGTCGGTCTCCTCCTCGATCCAGTGCAGCGCATCGATCAGGCGCGGCTTCCACATCGCGCGCATGAAGGGGTGCGCGCTCATTTCATCGAACTTGCGTTCGGCGTGCGGGATCAGTGCGCCGGGCAGGCCACCGGCTTCGTGCCATTCCTGCAGGATCTTGTGCACCGCCGTGCCCTTCCACGCAGGCGTCGGGTCGGCGTCGACCGGGTCGAGACTGCGCAGGCCGAGGATGGCCGAGGCATAGAACTGGTAAGGATCGCCGCGCAGCCGATCGAGCGCGGTGACGGCGATGGCGACCTTGCGCTGATCGGCGCTCGGCAGCGGATGCGGGCGCGGGTGCGGCGGAACGGGCTCGGGATCGGCCAGCGCCTGCGCCAGCTGCACCGCGCGCGTTTCGTGCTGCAACTGCCTGCCCGACA
>JAPLPG010000142.1:0-3735 GCA_026400375.1 Novosphingobium sp.
CATGGTCCATGATGTGCGTGCCGAGCACGCCGCTGGAGTTGGCAAGGCCCGCAGGCGCGGCTTCGCTGGCCGAATTGAGCAGGATGTGAACCGAATTGAAGGCCCCGGCATTGAGGAACACGATGCGCGAGGTGGCACGGTGGCGCTGCCTTGTTTTCGTGTCGATGTAATGGACCGCCGTGACCTTGCGCGTGGCCGGATCGTAATCGAGCTTTTCGACCACGGCATCGGTCATCACCGTCAGCCGCCCGGTCTTTTGCGCTGCCGGAAGCGTGCTCGACTGGGTGGAGAAGTATGCGCCATAGGAACAGCCGCGCGCACAGATCGAGCGGAACTGGCAGGGGCCGCGCCCCTCGTCGGGCTTTTCCTGCGTGAGGTTGGCGGTGCGGCCGATCGTCAGGCAGCGCTCCGGCCAGCGGGCGCGGACCGTTTCGCGCACATGTGTTTCCACCGCATTGAGCGCCATGGCCGGCTGGAACCTGCCATCGGGCAGTTGCGGCAGGCCCTCTGCCTGGCCCGAGACGCCGATGAAATCCTCGACCTTGTCGTACCACGGGGCGAGATCGGCATAGCGGATCGGCCAGTCGGTGCCGTGGCCGTCGCGCTTGTTCGCGCCGAAATCGTAGTCCGACCAGCGATAGGTCTGCCGTCCCCAGGTCAGTGAACGGCCGCCGAGCTGGTAGCTGCGGAACCAGTTGAACGCGGTGTCGCCGTCCTTGGCATAGGGGTTTTCGGCGTCGTTGACGAAGTGGTTCTGGGTATATTCGTTGAAATGGCGGTTGAGCATCTGCACCGGGTGCAGCTTGCGATACATCTCCTGATCGCCGGCCCCGCGAAAGGGCAGGTCCCACGGCGATTTCATCTCGGTCTCGTAATCGAGCTGGTGGCGGATTTCACGGCCACGTTCGATCATCAGCACGGTCAGCCCGGCCTCGGTCAGCTCCTTGGCTGCCCAGCCCCCGGTGATGCCGGAGCCAACAACAATCGCATCGAAATTCATGGGGTTGCTCCGCTTGGCCATCAGCCGAAATCGACTGCGGTCCAGTCGCTTGAAAATGCGCGTGTCTCGGCCGTCACTGGCAGGTCCGGGTCCCAGCGGCCGGGCACGAGTTCAAAGCGCAGTTCCTGGGATGCGCCGGCCTCGCTGGTGTAGTAGCCGGTCAGGATCAGGGTCTTGATCGTGCGCCAGGGATGGCCGTCCATGTCCCGCACATAGGCCTGTGCATCGAGCGCCGAAAGCAGACCGGCGGCGCCGCTGCCGGCATTCAGGAAGCTGCCGCCGGCGCGCCGGTCAAGCTCGGCCTCAAGCCAATCGGCGTGGCGCAGCGAACCATCGCTGTTCAGATGGGGCGCGATGGCGGGCGACAGGCTTGCTCGGATGCTTGCAGTAACAGGTTCGGCGCTGCCGCCAAGGCCGTGCGCCAAGGCGAGCAGCACGAAATCGCCGGTGCCAACCTCACCCGCGCCGGGCGTGTCGGTGCGTGGTAGGACGAGATCGCTGACGGCGCGCATCAGCACACGTTGCCGTTTGCGGGGCACCGCCTTCTTCGGCAGCCTGTCCACCGCGAGGGCTGCTTCGGGCAGGCCGAAACACAGGGCCGCCAGTGCCGCTGCACCAAGGAAATCCCTGCGATGCCATTCATTTACGGCAGGATGTGCCACGACCGTCTCCCGTCATCGCAGCCCCGCCGGGACGTGCGAATTATTAGAACATCTATTCTAGGAAAGCCCTCGGTCTGTCAAGAATGCAAATTCTAGTTGGCTGATCGCTGGTGCTGGTCTGGTCCTCGCGCATATTTTAATTGTAATGAAAGTTCTACTTTGATAGCCAGCCTGCATCCGAGCGGCAATGATGGTCAGGACTGGCCACGGCGGGAGAGGTTGAATGCGATTCTTGACCGATTTCTACAGGGCCCTGACCCTCAAGCCGCAAGGTTTCACCATCGTGGTGGCAGGGTTTCTTCCGGTTTTTGCGATCATCGCGATGTTCCCGGTCGTCGCCTCGATCATCGAACACTTCAAGGACGTTCCCGGCGCAGCGATCAAGGTGCCGGCCATGGTCACCGCTCCGGGGTATGCGATTGCGCTGCTGGCGCCGTTTGCCGGGTTGGCGGTGGACCGGTTCGGCCGGCGCTTGCTGCTGCTGATCTCGACGTTCTTCTACGGCATTGTCGGGACGCTGCCGTTCTTTCTGGAAAACCTCGATGCCATCTTTGCCAGCCGCATCCTACTGGGTGTGTGCGAGGCGGGCATCCTGACCATCGTCAACACGCTGATTGCCGATTACTGGGATGACAACGGGCGGCGCAACTGGCTGATGCTGCAAGGCGTGATCGGCCCGACGTTCCAGCCGCTGGTGTTCATTCTGGTTGCTGCGGTGGCGTCGGTCCGCTGGAACGGCGGCTTTCTGGTGTACCTGGTCGCGCTGCCGGTGTTCGTGTCGATGTATTTCTTCCTGTTCGAACCAAAGAAGCCCGAAGCCGAAAGCGCCGCGCGGGCGGCGGACATCGCCGCACGCAGGCAGCCGTTTCCGGCCAGCACGGCAGTGCTGGTGGGCGGCATGACGCTGTTTGCCTCGATCCTTTATTACGTGTTCATCGTCAACGGCAGCATCGCCTGGCGCGAGATAGGGGTGACCAATCCGATGGACGTGAGCAAGGCGACGGTGATCCCGGCCCTGTTCATCGTGGTGGGATCGTTCATCTTCCGCTTCGTGTCGCGCTATGCCAATGCGATCCAGATTGCCGTCTTCCTTGGCCTGCTGGGCATCGGTCTGGCCGGGGTCGGCGTGGCCAGATCGGTGTTCGAAATGCAGGTTGCGCTGGCCTTCCAGCAAGCCGGTGCAGGCATGGCCGTGCCCGCGCTGATCGCCTGGGCGCAGAGCAAGTTTTCCTACGAACACCGTGGGCGCGGCATGGGCGTGTGGACCAGCATGTTCTTTCTGGGGCAGGCATTGTCGCCGATCGTGGTGGGCAACATCGCCAAGGCATCGGGGGGGATGCAGGAGGCATTCCTGACGACCGGGTTGATTGGGCTGGCAACGGCTGCCGTCCTCGTCGCGCTGTCGCGAACGGCAGGTGCTCGCGCCTTCTGAGGGGACGACTGCGGACGCTTATGCAACTGCGGGCGACACAGATATCCCCGCGCGGTCGATACAAGGCGGTTGCCAAACCGCACTGGATGGTTTGGACGCTGTCGTTTATCGGTGTATCGCCCCCCGGCGCCAGTTCCAGTTTTCTACGGACGACCAAGTGATGCCCAAGACTGCCCAGAAGAAAACTACCCCGCCGCTGAAGGTCGAGACGGTAAGCCGGATGCCGCAGCAGGGCCGCAGCAAGGCCTCGTTGGAGCGGATGCTGTCATCTGCGCGCCAGCTGATGGAAGAGCGCAGCAGCGAGGACTTCACGCTGATCGAGGTCAGCACGCGCGGCAATGTGTCGATCGGGTCGATCTACCTCAGGTTCGAAAGCAAGGAGAACCTGGTGCGCGCGGTGATCGCCCGCACGATGGAGGAGTTGCTGGCCGCAGAGGATGCCATGCTCGCCCGGCTGACGAAGCAATGCCAGACCATCGGCGACTTCGTGCCTGCGTTCGTCGATGCCTATGCCGGTGTCCTGACCGAATTTGCCTCGATCCTGCGCATCGCCATGATGCGGGCCGAGCACGATCCCCAGGTGGCCGAGCCGGGCAAGCAGGCCGCGCTCGCTGCCGCCCGGAAATCATGCGATGCCATGC
>JAPLPG010000142.1:3772-23073 GCA_026400375.1 Novosphingobium sp.
CATGACTACCGCCGCGGACCGGGATGTGCGCGCAAATACCGCGTATCTCGTGATATTTTCAACGCTCGCCCGGCAGCTGAGCCTGGGCTCCACCCGCGAAACGGTGACCAATCAGGAATGGTCCGTCCTCAAGCATGGGCTGGGCCGCATGTGCACGGCCTACCTCATGGCGGACTGACCGCAAGATCGCTCAACCCGCCATCGGGGAACGGCGGGCGGAAAAGCGTTCAGGCGCCCGCAGGCGCGCCGGGGTCCTGATCGGCGGGCAGGGCCAGCGGGCGCGCTGCGCAGATGGTGCGCAGGGCTGCCTTCAGTCCTTCTTCCACGGTCGGATGGTAGAACGGCATGCCCAGCAGGTCCGTGGCGGTCAGTTGCTGTTGCACTGCCCATGCCAGCATATGGGCAAGATGTTCGCTATCGGGCGCAAACAGGTCTGCGCCGATCAGGCGGCCATCGGGCGCGGCGGCATAGAGCGTCAGGACGCCCTCGTTGGTGCCCTCTACCCGCGCGCGTCCCTGGTTGCTGAAGTCCGACGTGCCGGTGATCACGCCTTCGTCTTCGGATTGCCCGATGCGGCAGACGGGCGGGCTGGTGAAGGTGATGCTGAAGGCGGGGAAGCGGTCGGCGCGGATCGCGGCGGGAAAGGCCACGGCGTTGCGCCCGGCAATCGCGCCATCGTGCGAGGCTTCGTGCAGCAAGGGCAGGTCCTGCGCGGCATCGCCTGCCAGAAAGATGGCACTGTTGCCGCAGCGCATCGTGGCGCGATCATGTTCGGGCACGCCGTGATCGTCCAGCTTCACGCCGGCCGCCGCCAAATCGAGGCCATCGAAATTGGGCGGGCGTCCGGTGGCGACGAGGGCGTAATCGAACGTTGCGGTGCCTGAAGATGCGCCGCTCCAGGCGATGGTGATGCCATCGTCGGCTGCGGCGGGGTCAAGTTCGACGCCGAGTGTCAGGCACAGGTCGTGCTCGATCGCCGCCTTCAATGCGGCATGGACCTTGTCGCACCGCACCCCGCCCAGCCGTTCGGCCTTGTCGAACAGCGTCACCTGCACCCCCAGCCGGGCCATGGCCTGCGCCAGTTCCAGCCCGATCGCGCCAGAGCCGATGACGGCAAGCGTGCGCGGCAGGTCTGGCAGGTCGAAGATCGTCTCGTTGGTAAGGACTCGCTCTCCCAGATCGCCAAAAGCGGGGAGCAGGCGGGGCGAGGCGCCGGTGGCGATGACGATGGACTTTGCGCTGATCTGCCTCCCATCATCGAGCAACAGGGTTTGCGGCCCGGTGAACCGCGCCCGGCCGCGCACGCGCACGTGGTCGGGAATCCGTTCCATGTCCTGCTGCGTCAGGCGTACGAAGCGGTCGCGCTCGCGCTGGACCCGCGCCATGACCGCCGCTCCATCCACTGCGATTTCGCCCACGCGAATGCCGAACATGTCGGCAGCGCGCGCCGCATGCGCGGCGTGCGACGCGGCGACCAGCAGCTTGGACGGCATGCAGCCGACCGTAGCGCAAGTGGTGCCGTTGAACGCGGGATCGATCAGCAGCGTGCGCGCACCGTTGGCCCGCGCTGTCCGTTCGGCGGCAAGGCCGGCCGTCCCGGCACCGATCACGGCGACATCGCACTCCAGGGTTTTGGGCATGTCAGCTGGCAACGGTGATCGGCTTGATGGTCACGATGATTTTTCCGATTTTCAGGGGAAGCGGATCGGGATGAACGCGGCTCAGGAATACTTTTCGCGATGGTCTGCCAGAGTATCCGATGTGGCGTCGAGCGCTTCGGCGATGGCTTGCGCAAAGGTCTGGTCGGTCAGGTGGACGATGCCCTTGTGCGCGGCACAGACGATCTGCGTATCGGCCCAATCGCGGGCGAGAGCCTGTGCCCAGCGGACGTAATCGTCGGCGGCGCCCGCGCGCTTCTCGAGGCCTTCGGCCAGCTTCGGGTGAAAGCGCAGCTTCGGTCCCGGCACCAGCTTCTGGATCAGCGCGGGCAGATCGAGGTACATCAGCGTATCGTCGACATGCACGATCCGGCTTTCGCGGTGGCGCACCAGCACCGAACTGACGTGCACCGATTCGTCCTCGGGGATGAAATCGACGCCGGCGGGGATCGAGAAATCGAACAGGTCGGCAAATTGCTGCTGCGTGGCGGCATCTTCGATCGGGCAGGGGTCCCAGTTCAGATGCGGCATCTGTGCGTGGTGCCGCCGGGTGCCGATCAGCCGCGCCTTGGGCAGGGCCTCGTGCACGAACTTGCAGTGGACGGTGTGGAACGGGTGGACGTTCAGCACGGCCTCGATCAGATCGCCGCCCTGGGTCAGGGCCATCAGCTCGTCGCCTTCGCCATCCTGCGGTTCATAGGCATCGATCAGCACGAACTTGCCGCTTGCCCGACGGACCAGCGACATGTGCGTTCCGATGTTGATGGCGTGCGCGATCTTGAAGTCGCCGCGCAGGTTCCAGAAATTGTCCGCGAGATGTTCGATGGTCGGCTCCTGCACCGGGGGAATGCTCGCCAATAAACGTCTCGCAGCCCGCGCAGTTCCGTGACAAAGCATATACCGGACAGCCGCCCGCTCGGCGCGTCGATTATTCTGCGGCCGGCGCGGGTGTCTCGACCTCCTTGCCGATATCGTCAGACATGGCACGAACGCGCAGTTCGGCATTGCGAAAGCGCGTGTCGAAAGCCGATTGCCGCTCATGCCGGACCAGCGCTGCACCGCCTGCAAGCGCGATCAGGATCGCCGCCACGATGATCGCGCGCCTGCTGATCGTGCGCCGCATCAGTAGTTCTTCTGGTAGCGGACGTTGACATTGGTCCCCACCGCGCCACCTGCCTGGCTGAGGACCGACAGGGCCGGGGTCAGGCTGATTTCAAGCTGGGTGGCGGTAAAGCCGCGCGCGTCGGTGATCACTTCCAGATAGATATCGTCGGTGATGTACTGCCCCGCCGCCAGCGCGGTGCCGCGCCCGCTGGCCTGATCGGCGCCCAGGATGCGCAAGCGGTCTATGCCGGTGGCCGAACGCAGCTTGCCCATCGGGTTCAGCCCGCCGCCTGATCCGCGCAGCGAATTGAGCGAGGAGGCCAGCTGCACCGCCTGGATGGCCGAAAGATTGCCCACCGAATTGCCGAACAGGATGCGCGACATGATCTCGTCCTGCGGCAGGCCTGGCGTGCTGGTGAACGCGATCTGCGGATTGAAGGCGCGGCCGGTGACATTCACGGTCACGGCAATGTCCTCGATATCCTCGGAGGCCGCCAGCGTGATCGTCGGGTCCAGCGTCTGCCCGCCGGTAAACCGCACGCGGCCCTCGGTCAGTTCGAACGACCGCCCGGCAAAGCCCAGCGTGCCGCGCACCAGATCGACGCTGCCGGCCATGCGCGGCGCGGCGCTGGTGCCGGTCAGGCGAAGGTCGGCCCGCCACTCGCTCTCCAGCCCCATGCCAGAGACGTAAAGCTGTTCGGGCGCGACGATGGCGATGTCCAGCTGCAGGGTTTCCAGCAGGCCGGGGGTCGGCCCGGCCGGTTCGCTGCCGGTCACGCGCGGCCGCCCGCGCGGCGGCTTGAAGCGCACGCCGGTCAGTTCGGGCACGTCCTCTGCGCCCTGGCGGATCACCTGATAACGCGTTTCGGGCAGGGTGATCCGGCCTGAAAACAGCGCGGGCCGCCCGGCCTGCTTGGTCAGCGCCAGCGTGCCGGTGGCCGTGGCGGCGACGGCATCGCTGCGTGCGAGGCGGGCATTGGCGAGCGTGATGCGGACGTCCATCGGGTAACCGCTGTCGGCGGCAAGGCTGACATAGCCGGTTGCACCGACCGTGCCATCGCCGGCAACGGCGTTGAACCGTTCGATCTCCAGCCGGTCGCCGGTGAACCTGCCGCTGAGCGCGATCTTGCTGAGGCGCGTGCCATAGATCTGGTTTTCGTAGGTCAGGTCGTTGGCGCGGATGATCCCGGCGAGGGCTGGCCGTGACACGCGACCGCTGAAATCGGCAGCCACGCCGATCGATCCCGCAAGCCGCTGGTCGGCCTGCCCGGCAAGCGAGAACAGCGTGTCGGCGGGGCCGTTGTAGCGGATGCCACCGCGCAGGGGCGCGCCCATCAGGCGGGTGGTCCACGATCCGCTGCCCGGCGCCAGCGGCGTGAGGGCGGCGTTCATCCGCCCGATCACCGCGCCGCGGCGGCGCACCACCGCGCGCGCTGCGCCGCCGTTTGCCTGAAGCTGGCCGACGAAGGACACGTCGACCGGCTGGCTGACCGATACGGCGGTCGTCCGCGAAAACCCGTCGATCGTCATTCGTGCATCGGCGGTGGGAAAGGCATTGGCGCTGGCCTGGGCAAAATCGAGGCTGCCGGTGGCCTTGCCGCTCACGCCAAGCCCCGGCGCAAAGGCGTTGAGGATGGCCAGATCCAGCGAATCGAGGCGGCTCTGCACCTTCAGGCCCGCGCCATAATCGCCCGCCAGCCGCACGCTGCCCTGGCCGAAATGGATCTGCGTCGGCAGCAGCTTGTAGCTGGCCTTGTTCGGGATGATGCGGGCCGGCGTGGTGGTCTTGAAGGCGATGCCGCGCGCCCTGCCTTCGATCGAGGCGCGCCACAGCTCTGGCTGAAGATCGGCATTGGCCGATACGCGGAAGGGCACGCCGCTGGTGCCTTCTGCCAGCACCTTGGCCGTGCCGCGACCCTTGCGGTAATCGATCAGCGCCCGCAGCGCGTTGATGTTGAGAGCACCATAATTGGTTTGCGCCAGCTGCACGTCGGCGATCACTTCGGGCCGGTCATAAAGGATCACGTTGGCATCGACGATGGCCGATCCGATGCGCAAGTTGGCAGGGCCGGGCAGGACGGTGTCGTTGGCACGCAAGTTGACCACGGCGGACTGGTATTTCCCTGCGCTGCCGAGCCGGACGATCCCGCAAAGGCCCCGGCCATTGGCGTCCAGCCGCCCGACGAAGGGCCCGGCCGGGCTCTGGCTGACCGTGCCTGACAGGCCGATGCCGGCAAAGTCCGCCCGGTTGATGGTCAGGGTCAATGGCCCGTGCGCGGCCAGCACCGTCACATCGCCGGACAAGGGGCCGTAATCGGTCTGCCCGGTAGCGTTGATCCGGTAGTTGCCGTTATCGCCGCGTATCTCGGCGGTAAGGCCCGCAAGGCCGACACCAAGGCCCGGACTTGCCGCCTTGATCGTGGCGCGCGGATTGGTGACCGTGCCGGCCAGCGTCAGGCCGAGCGGGCCATATTGGGTGGACACGGCGCTGGCGACAACATCGATCCGCCCATCCTGCGAATAGCTGCCGCGCCCTTGCGTGATGCGGAAAGCGGGTGCGTTCAGGCGGACATTGGCGAACCGCGCCACGCCATCGCTGCCATAGACGACATCGGACGAGGCAACGAGGTTGCCGCCGAGGAAATTGCGGACGCTTTCGTTCGACAGGCTGGTCGATCGGGCGCGCACCTTGCCGGCCAGGGCAAAGCTGCCGTTCCTTGCGGACTTGAGATCGACATCGGTTTCCAGATTGAAGATCCCGACGCTTTCGACGCGATAGTTGTCGATCCTGCCGTCGATCGCGCCGGCATAAAGCCCGGTCGAGGTATCGGCGAGGAGCACCAGCCCGGCATCGATGCGGTCAGACCGGATGCGCATGTTGTCCGACAGGATGCGCGTGCCTTCGATGGCCAGATCGCCGTCGAGGCGGATGGCGGCAAGGGTTCCGCCCGCCACGGTATCGAGCCCGGTGATGCGCGTGGCGGTGGCCTTGACCGGGATCATGATGCTGCCGGCATCGATCCGCGCCGCGCCGCTGGCCTGCAGGTTTTCGATGCCCATGTCGTTCATGACGATGCGCGCGGCGTTGACCGCATATTGCACGCGCGGCGTGGCAAAGGCGCCATCGAGCGTCAGCATCGCGCGGATACCGCTGCCGCGCAGGTTGGGGGCGAGCGCCGAGGGTTTGAGCAGCACGAAGTTCGCGCGCAGATCGTCGAAAGTGCTGTCCGACAGATCGACGAGGCCGTTGGTTGTCAGCGTGAAGGCATCGCTGTACGCGCGGCCATCGACAGTGACCCTGCGCTGATCGAGCAGCGCCTTGATGGTCACGCCGGTTTCGGGGCCGAGCAGGGCGGCGGTCGAGGGTGGGACAAAGCGCGCCAACCGGGTGGTTCCGGCAGCGGTGAAGGTGCCCTTGCGGGCGGTCAGCGCGAGTTGGGCGATGGCCTGATCGGCTGAAACGGCGCGCAACTGGCCGTCCCATCTGGCCCAATCGCCTTTGCCGACAAGGTTCACCTGCAAGGGCTGGGTAAGGCCTGCCAGCGCGGCGATCACCCCATCTGCAGGCGCATCGAGCTTCAGGTCCAAATCGAAGCGGTTCGTTTCGGGCACGGCGTCGAGCAGGAGCGCAATGCGGTCACCCCCGGACAGGCCCGGGCCTGCAATGGTCTGGCCGTTGAGCGTGACCTTGGCGCGGCCATCGGCGATGTGCGCCTCGCCCTTCAACGTGGCGACGCGCCGCTGGCCCGAGACGGGCGGCATGGCGATGAACCGGGCGATGTCGAGGCGGCCGATATCTATATCGTAGTTGGGCAGCAGCGGGTCCTGGCTGGGCGGCGTCTCGGCAAATTGCGGCGTGCGTTCCAGCACCAGCGTCCGCATCGCCAACGAGCGGATATCGACGTGGCTGTTGACGAAGGCAAAGGGCCGCCAGTCCATCACCACCGTCGGCGCGCGCAGGAACACGCCCTTGGGGTCGGACAGGGTCAGGCCGCGCAGCGTCATCTGGCCATAAAGCGAACCATCGATCTGATCGACCCCGATGGACATGCCGTTTTCAAACGTCAGGCCTTCGATCTGCCGTGCCGCGAACTTGCGGCCCGGATCGGTGTTCAGGCCGAAGATGGCGATGGCCACCAGCACCACCAGCCCGACGACAACGCCCAGCACGATCTTGCCGATTCGCCACGGCCAGGAAGACTTGCGCACAGGGTCAGACGGTTCAGCCGCAGGGGGGAGGGTGTCTTCCATCAGAATGCCTGTCCGATGGAAACGTAGACGTTGATCCGGCTTTCGCCCTCGCGGCGGCCCAGCGGGGTGGCGAGATCGACGCGCAACGGGCCGAAATTGGTGTAGAACCGCCCGCCGATCCCCGCGCCATAGCGCAAGTTGGAGAAATTGGGGGTGGTGCGGTCATAGACCTGCCCGGCATCGACGAACCCGACCACGCCGAAATTGCCGAAGCGGTAGCGCACTTCGGCGGCCAGCTCGTTGACGCTGCGGCCGCCGATGGGCCGGATCAGGAACTGGCTGTCCTTCTCGTCCGGGTCGGCGGGATCGAACTTCGGATTGGGTTCGAGCACCTGCGGCCCGAGTTGCTGGAAACCGAAGCCGCGAACAGAGCCGCCGCCGCCCGAATAGAGCCTGCGCGAAGGGGCAATGTCGGCGCGCTGGACGCCCTGGATCGTGCCCACGCGCACGCGGCCTGCCAGCACGATGGATTCGCCGATGGGGAAATAGGCCGAGCCGTTGACCGTGCCGCGGACATAAGGCTTGAACCCCTTCTGCAGCGACCCTTCGGGCTGGACCACAGCGCTGATCCGGAAGCCCTTGGTCGGGTTCAGCAGATCGTCGGAAGTATCGAACCCGATCTGTCCGGTCAGCGCGCCGATGAAGTAGGTGCGATCCACGCGGCGGGCGAGGGCGAGATCGTAGTCTTCCTCGACCGATCCGATCACTTCGGCGCCATAGGCATAAGTGATGCGCTTCTGCCAGATCGGCGTGGAGACATAGCTTATCAGCCCGCCGATGCGGCCGGTAAAGGCTTCATAGGCATCGTAATCCGACCGCAGGGCGTTGATGCCGAATTCGACCGTCCGGTCGCGCTGCCCGGCGTTCGACCGGCGGAACGTGGCGCCAAGGCCCTGCTCTTGCGTGCCGGCCACGGCCGTGCCGATCAGCGCCCCTTCCGGCGGGAACAGGTTGCGATGGGTCCAGCTTCCTTCAAGGCGCAGGCCCTGACCGGTGCCGTAACCGGCGCTGCCCGCGATGGTGCGCGGCGGGCCGGCCTCCTGTTCGACCGCGATCGTCACGTATTCGCTGTCGGCGTCGGCAGGCTCGCCGGTCTTCTGCGGCTGGACCGACACCGTGCTGAACAGGCGCGTGGCCACCAGCGCCTGGCGCAAGTCATCGACCTTGCGGCTGTCGTAAAGGTCGCCGCGCCGGAAGCGGGCCAGCACTGCGATGTGCCGCGCGTCGAAGGCCTGCTTGCCGGTGGTGGCAACGCCGCCAAAGCGGGCGCGCGGGCCCACTTCGACGGGCAGGGTATAAACGCCGTCCTTGCTGTCCTGATCGAGCAGGATATCGCGCTGGCCCACTTCCGCGAAAGGATAGCCTTGCTGCGGCAGGGCCACCGCCACTTGCGCTTCGGCACCCTGGACGCGCGCGGCGACGATCGGCTCACCAACCTTCAGCGCGATGTTCCTCTCGATCAGGTCCACCGGGACGGTCGGCCGTGCCGCGATGGCGATCTGCGAAAAGGTGAACCGTTCACCCGGAATGACGTCGAGCACGGCGGTCAGGCGGTTGCCGTCCGCGTCCGCGCCGCGATCGACGCGGGTCGCGACCTTGGCCTCGTACCAGCCTTCGGACTGGAGGATGCGCTGCAGCAGCGCGCTGTCTTCGGTCAGGCGGGCGTTGAGCATCGCGACATTGGCCGCCTTGCCCTCGGCCTCGTCCAGCGCGGAGAGGTCGTTGAACATGCCGGCAATGTCTGTTTCGGTCTGGTCATCGGCGCGGTCGAGGCCGAGGATCGATGTGGCGTATCGGATTTCGGGCGCTTTTGCGTCGTCGGCGTCCTCGGCAAATTCCACGTCCTTCACTTCGAACGTGTCGAGCGGGGACAGCGGTGCCAGCAATTCGGCATCGCGGATCGGGGCATCGCCAATGGCTTCGGCCGCGTCGCCGTCGGCCAGTTCCGGCAGGTTGAAGGGCGCTGTCGCCTCTTGCTGCGGGTTGGCCCCAGCCTGTTCCGATGTCAGGCGGCGTTCGAAGTCGGCGATCGATTCCAGTTCGCCGACCATGGCGGGATCGTCGGCGTCGAGGGCGGGGATGGCGGAATTGAACTCCTCGTCGCTGATGATCGTTTCGACCTGGGGGAGTGCGGCATCGGCGGGCGGCGGCGGCACGGGCACCTTGCCTGCCTGCAGCGTCGCCGGGGCCTGCCCCGCAGCGGTCGCACCCGGCGCTGCGAGGGTTGACTGCGCCGCGGCCGGGCTTGCGGCCAGCAGCAGCGCCACCATGGCGATCAGGGAAACGTCACCCGCCCGCCGGGCACCGATCGCCTTGACGTACGTTGGGGATGGACCGAACCCGACAGGCTCCGCCCGATCAAGGCCGGCACTGAGGAAGGTTCCACTCAGCAGACGGGAAAGCGATCTTGGCATCCGGCACTTCAGGCGACACTTCAGGCCCTGCAACCCTGACCGATCCGACCGACCGTGTTCGGGGCGAGGATCGCAAGAGCGAGCAAGTTCAACCAGGCGCAAATTCAGATTCACCGTATCAACTGCCTAAAACTGCCTGGAAACAGATACTTCGCCGCGTGTGGGTGATGGCGGGGTTCCACAACCTGTCGCTGCTCGCGGCGGGGACGGCCTTCTTTGCATTTCTGGCAATTACCCCACTGATGGCGGCAACCGTGATGACCTACGGCTTGCTCGGAAACGTGGATACGGTTCAGGAGCAGATGAGTTCCATCATCGAGGTCGTTCCGGTGGAGGCCGCCGCGCTGATCGAGGAGCAGCTGCTGGCCGTGGTCACGACCAGCGCGAGCGTGACCGGACTGACGCTGGTGATATCGCTCACGCTGGCGCTTTACGGGGCGATGCGCGCGGCGTCCGGCCTGATCGGCGCGCTCAACATCATCAATTCCGAACACGAGAGCCGCAGCTTCATCTCGCTGACCCTGCGCGCGGCGGGGTTGACGCTGGCCGCGGTGTTCATCGCCCTGACCGGCCTTGTCAGCGGCGGGGTGGTGGCGTGGTTGCAGACGCAAACCTCCGGTCTGGTCGTGCGCGAGTTCGAAACGCTCTACACCGTCATGACCTGGGCCATCGCCATGCTGCTGGGCACCACCGGCTTTGCCCTGATCATGCGGTACGGCCCCGATCGCCGGCCGGCCAAGTGGCGCTGGCTTTCACCCGGATCGCTGCTGGCAACCTTCGCTTGGCTCGGCGTGTCCTTCGGCTTTTCGCTCTATGTCCGCTATATCAGCGATTACAACGCCACCTACGGTTCGCTTTCGGCCGTGGTGGTGTTCCTGATGTGGCTGTTCCTGACCTGCTACACGATCCTGATCGGGGCCCTGCTCAACGCCGAAATCGAACGCCAGACCCTGGTGGACACGACCACCGGCCCGGCCAAGCCGCTGGGCGAGCGCGGCGCGGTTCTGGCCGACAGTGCAGTCAGCGTGGCGCCCACCGCCGAACTGCTCGAAAAGAAGCGCCAGCACCGCGCAGCCCACGAAGCCAATGCCGCTTCGCACAAGCCGGATTGACGCGGTGATGCACAGAGCGGATCGGCCCCTGGCGGCATGGGCTAGCGGCAGGGACGAATTGTTCCTATGGCCGGGCCAATGATGTCCGAACGCCTATCCGTCGCGCTGCAGCACGTTCTGCCCAAGCAGGGGCTGACCAGCCTTGCCGGGCGCATTGCCCGGGGCCGCCATGGCCGGGCAACGACCCGCCTGATCCGGTGGTTCGCGGCAAGATACGGCGTCGACATGACCGAGGCCGAAAACCCCGACATCGCCAGCTATGCCTCGTTCAACGACTTTTTCGGTCGTCCGCTGCGGGCCGGGGCGCGGCCCTTGGCGCAGGCGGCGTTCACCTGCCCGGTGGATGGCGCGATCAGCCAGTTCGGGCCGATCGACGATCACCACATCCTGCAGGCCAAGGGGCACCGCTTCACCACTACCCAGCTGGTCGGGGGCGACGCGGCCCTTGCCGCGCAGTTCCGGCACGGCAGTTTTGCCAACCTCTACCTGTCACCGAAGGACTACCACCGATTGCACATGCCGTGCACGGGGCGGCTGGAGCGGATGATCTATGTGCCCGGCGCGCTGTTTTCGGTGAATCCCGTGACGGCGCGGGGCGTTCCCGGCCTGTTTGCGCGCAACGAGCGCGTGGTCTGCGTGTTCCGTTCGGAAGAGCACGGGCCCTTCGTCATGGTCCTGGTCGGGGCGACCATCGTCGGCAGCATGGAGACCCGCTGGCACGGCGTGGTCAACCCCACGCGGCCGGGCAGGATTGCCGAATGGGAGTATTCGGACAAGCCGATCGTCCTCCAGCAGGGCGAGGAGATGGGCCGCTTTCTGCTCGGTTCGACCATCGTGATGCTGTTCCAGCACGGTGCGATCTCCTTCAATCCCGATTGGGCGCCCGAACGATCGGTGCGCATGGGCGAGGTGATGGGCAATCGCCCTGACTGAGGGCCGCATCATGACTGTCAGCGCCGAACCGGACCCTGGCCTGACCCGGGCACAAAATCGCCTACTGCGCCGGATCTATAACGGGCGCACCGTTCCGCTGTGCCTGGATGGCAAGGATTTCCTGACCTTCAAGGACGCCGGCAGGTATCTCCTGTCGCTACCCCCCGAAGACCGGGATCGCGCCTATGCTGCGATGAAGGAGCAGGCCAAGACCGCCCGCCCGCCACAGACGGCGGGCGACGGCGAGGCGGCGGGTGCTGGCCCCTCGGCATAAGCGCCAGGGCGCAGGCCAAGGCATACCGCCGTCATGGCGCCCGTGCAACGGGCGGCATACGCCCGACGCCTAAGTATTGATCTTGCCTGTTGCAGTCGTCGATTTAAGATCAGAGACCTATTTCGAAAATATCAGGACGCAAGATCCGGTTTTCGAAAGGCATGGTTTCAGCTTGAAACAGGGCTATTTCGGTTGGCCGCAAGTCCCGGGCTACCGGCACCGCCTTGGCCTTGTTGCCGCCTTGCTGATCCTCATCCTGTTCTGGTCCACCGGCAGCCGCGCTGCTCCGCTGGATTCTGCGGCCAACGTATCTGCGGCCTATGGCCTGCGGCAATTGCGCGCCAGCTATTCCGGCCCGGCGATCCAGGTTCGCCGCAGTTCCGACAATGCCCTGCTGGCGATCGGCTTCGATGGCACGGGCAGCCTCGATACCACCGCGCTGCTGGCGTTCGTCGGATCGGGGAACGGCTTCGTTGCGACATGGTACGATCAAAGCGGATTTGCCCGCAACATGGTGCAGGCCAGCGCTGCCTTGCAGCCTTTCATCGTCATGTCGGGCAGCGTGGTAAGGATTGGCGGCAGGCCCGCGATCTATGCATCGGCGGGAACGCAAATGGCGGCCAATCCGGCGTCCTGGCTGGTATCGGGCAATGGTGATCGTGCGCTCAACGCGGTGCTGACCCCGAAAAGCCAGACGGTGTTTGCCGTATGGTCGGGCGTCCACAGCAACAACAGCGCCTTTGGCGTCGATCTGTCGAGCTTCCAGTTGTATGCGCCCTATACTTATGGCGGGGGCGATACGGTGAGCGCGTCGGTCGCCGCAAACACGACCGGCATCGTCACCGCGATCATGGCGTCGGGCACGTCTTCCGGTTTTCTCAACGGCGCTGCGCGGAGCACGAACAGCACGGCCATCTCGACCGATCCCACTTTCGGCCTGGGCATTGGCACGCGTCCCGATGGCATTCAGGTCGATGGCTGGTACTCGGAAATCATCTATTTCGGCGCGGCGATCTCGGCATCCGGGCGCAAGAGCATCGAGCAGAATCAGGGTTCGTGGTTCGGGGTGACGGTCAGCGCGGGCAGCCAGTCCGTATCGATAAGCAGCGCCTATACCACCACCGTGGTCACCAATGGCGTCGAAACGATCAACTCGAAAGCCTTGCCGGGCGCAACGCTCGCCAATTCGCTGACTGTCTCCAACCTCCAGGATTCGCCCGATCAGAACAGCATCGTCATCAATCTGGTATTGCCGGCCAATCTCGATCTCTTCGTGGGCAATCTGGCCAACGGCGCGCCGTTTGCCTTTGCCGATGGCGCGCCCGGTTGTGGCTTCACGATCAGCTTCACCGCGCTGTCTTCCACCACCGACGACGTGGATTTCCTCGATGCGAACGACGCCGCGATCACCCCGGTCGCTGATGCCGATGGCTTCAGCGCCTTGGTGCGAAAGTTGAGATTCCGGCCAAAAGGGCAGCTGGGCGCAAACTTCGGTACGGCGCCCAGTTGCACGATCACTTATCGCGCAAGAATTCGCTGATCCACGGTAAGGCGGGAGGAACGGTCTGCGCGATTGTAACGTTGGCCCAACATGTTCAACGCACTTGCCCATCCGCCCATGGGCGCGGCCCGCCCACGCCGCTCCGCGCAGACCATGCCCCGGCGCTGGCTTGGCTATGCCGAGCTTCCCCGGGCGATGCTGGCGCTGGCGAGCATCCCGCTGCACGGCAGACTGCTCCGCAGCGCGCCGAAAGGCGATCGTGGCCCCGTCCTTGTCATTCCCGGCTTTGCCACGACCGATCGCTCGACGTTCGTCCTGCGGCGATATCTGTCATGGCTGGGCTATGACGTGCACGGCTGGGGCCTTGGCCGCAATCTTGGCGCAAAGACGATCGGACTGCACAACGAACGGCTGATCGCGCGGCTCGGCGAGGTCCATCGCCGCAGCCGCCGAAAGGTCCGGCTGATCGGGTGGAGCATGGGCGGAATCATGGCGCGCATGATCTCGCGCGAGATGCCGCAGGCGGTCCTGCAGATCGTGTGCCTTGGCGCGCCGTTTTCCGGTGATCCCTTCGCCAACAATGTCTGGAAGATCTACGAGCGGCTGAGCGGCCACAGCTTGTCCCATCCGATCGCGCAACAGCAGATCGCCCGCAGCAAGTTCGCACCGCCAGTGCCATCGACCTCGCTCTACTCCCGCTCGGACGGTGTCGTCTCCTGGCGCTCCTGCCTCGAACCGCCTGCCCCGGGGACGGCCAATATCCAGGTGCAAAGCGCGCATTGCGGTTTTGGTTTCGATCCCCGGGTCCTGCGTACTGTCGCCGACCGGTTGGCACTCCAGCGGTAATCGGCGCCCCTTGCGCCTGAACCCGGGATTTTCCGCAAGATCTGCATCGCGGGCACAAATCTGCCGGTTCGAGCGTTCGCCCTGTGCCGCTGCACCGTTCGTCCTGCCGGGATCGGGATCGACCTTGCGCGGCCACTCCGTAACCGGCGCGTTCACGCCGGGCCTGTCGTACAAGGACCGCTTCGATGATCACCGACCAGCAGGCGTGGTTCCCCTATTGCGGCGCGGCGCCTGTCCCGGCAGATCTGCTCTCGCGGTGGAATTTCGATCCGCTGCTGATTGCCACCACCCTTGTCCTTCTGGGATGGGGCTGGTGGCGCCTGCGGTCGACGTTTCGGGCGCGAGCGGCGGCGGCGGCGGTTGTCGCGGTCCTGTTCATCTCGCCGTTCTGCGTGCTGGGTTCGGCCCTGTTTTCCGTCCGCGCGGTCCATCATCTCGCCTTGACGCTCGTCCTCGCGCCGCTGCTGGTGTCGGCCCTCGATGGCTGGCGCTTGCCAGTCCGGCTCGGCCTGCTTGCGGCCACCCTGCTGCAGATCGCGGTCTATTGGGCGTGGCACTTCGCCCCGCTCTACGAATTCGCATTGTCCAGCGATGCCGCATTCTGGGCGATGCAGCTGTCGATTACCGCCAGTGCAATGGTCTGGTGGACCACGTTGCGCCGGGCTTCGGTGCTGGCCGCAGCGGCCAGCGTGCTGGCAGCGATGGTGCAGATGGGGCTGCTCGGCGCCTTGCTGGTCTTCACCGGGCGCGCCTTCTACGCGCCGCACTGGCTCACCACGCAGGTCTGGGGATTGTCGCCGCTCGAAGACCAGCAGATCGCCGGCCTGGTCATGTGGGTTCTGGGCAGCGGAGCCTATCTGGCGCTGGCCGCGGCCCTGATCTACCGCGCCCTTGCGCCCGGCACCGGGCCGCTCTTGCGGTCGCAATCCGCATGAGCGGCGCGTTGCAGGCCTGGGCCGATCGCTACCGCTCGCGCGGTCGCTACACACCGGTCGGCGTGACGTTCCATTGGGCCATGGCCGCCGTTGTTCTGGTCCAGCTGGGGTCGGGCTGGTGGATGCAGCGCTATCTGGTGGGGCCGGACAAGCTCGCCGCCTATGCCCTGCATTCGCAGATCGGCCTGACGCTGCTGCTGCTCGGCCTGATGCGCCTGCTGTGGCGGACGCTGGTTCCGGGCCCCGTCAACGATGCGGACAAACCCGGCTTCTCAAGCAGGATCGCCCATCTCACCCACGCCGCGTTTTATGCATTGTTCACGCTGCTGCCGCTGTCCGGCTGGGCGATGTGGTCGGCGATCCGCCCGGCCGAGCCGCTCTATCTTGCCGGATTGGTGCCGGTCCCGGCCATGCCCTTCCACGATCTGTCGCGCGCCTGGCAATACCACGTGCTCGATCTGGCGATGGTCATCCATGTCGGCGGCGTGGTGGTGCTGAGCCTGCTGGTTCCGGCCCATGCGCTTGCCGCGATCAAGCACCACCTGGTCGATCGGGACGACGTGTTTGAAGGCATGTTGCCGGAACTGTCCGATCATCACCTCCACCCCGCAGGTGCGCGGCATAGTCCGCCACCGCTTGACGATCGGCGCGATGGAGTGCGCGGCTGATGTCGGTCATCGCTCCGGCCGGATCGCCATACCGTTCGCCGCTGGCCCAGTCGTTCAGCTGGTGGGCAAGATATGCTGCGCTCTGCCCGCTCAGCGCCGGGTTGCCGGGATTGCCACCGCCGTCGCTGCCGTGGCAGCTGGCGCACGATGCAATCCCGCGCGCCGGGAGCCCTTCGTGATAGATCCGCGCCCCCGTGCAGGACGCCGCGCTGGTGTTCGCCGCCAGGGCGGGACCGGGCATTGCCGCGTAATGATCGACAACCTTCTGCCGCGCGGTCATGTCCAGTTGCCGGGCGATCCATTGCATCTGCGGATGCCGCCTTGCCCCACTGGCAAAATGTTCAAGCTGGCGCGCAGCGTAGCCCCGGTCGAGCCCGGCGAGCCGGGGGGCAAGGTGGCCATCGCCTTCGCCGCGCGTGCCATGGCAGGTGGAACAGGCCGCGCGCGCGCCGATGGCGCCGCCGCTGAAGGCGATCAGTTCGCCGCTGGCCTCGAAGGGATCGGCGGGAATGGCAGGCGCCGTGCACGCCGACAGTGCCAGGATCGCGACAAGGAGAGGGGGCCGTTTCATGTCACTTCCCAATCCTCCACGCAGCGCAGCGGTTCCCCGCGCCTGATGCTGGCCATCGCCATGGCAATGGCGGCTGCGCTGACCACCGCCTGCAAACCGCCGCCGCCATCGCGCCACGATCCTGATGCCGCCGCCGTGGCGCGGGGGCGCGAACTGGTGCGGCAAACCGGCTGCGGCGCGTGCCACGCCTTCCCCGACATCGCCTGGCCGCAAGGCCGCGCCGGACCGTCGCTGGTGACCTTCGACGAGCACGGACCGATTGCCGGCGTCCTGCCCAACACGCCTGCAAACCTTGCCGCCTTCGTGCGCGATGCGCCGGTTGCCAAGCCCGGCAGCCCGATGCCGGCAATGCCCCTGTCCCCGCGTGAGGCCAGCGATGTGGCCGCCTATCTCCATGGATTAGCCGATGATTGATGCCGCCGATGCCTTCGATGTCTGGTGGGGCTGGCCGCCGCCTGTCCTCGATCCCGCCGGGCCTTATGCCCACAGCGTGACCGTGCTGGCCTGGGCGCTTTTCGCGCTGGGCGTCATCGTCACGGCGATCGTCGCGCTGGCCGTGTTCGTCGCCGTGGCCGGGCCACCGCGATGGAAAGCCCGGCTTGGCGGCGAAAAGGCGATCCTGATCCTGGGCGTCGGCTTTCCGGCGGTGGTCCTCACCGGGTTGCTGGTGTGGGGCCTCACGCTCACCGCATCGCTCACCGATCCGATCACCGGGCGCGAACCGCGCATCCGGGTCACGGCGCATATGTGGTGGTGGGACGTGGAATACCTCGATGCGGCGGGCCGGGTCGTCCGGCGCGATGCCAACGAACTGCATCTGCCGGTCGGCCGGCCGGTGGTGCTCGAACTCGGCAGCGCCGATGTGATCCACAGCTTCTGGGTGCCGAACCTTTCCGGCAAGGAAGACATGATTCCGGGCCGCACCAACCTGCTAAAGGTGCAGGCCGACAGGCCGGGGCGGTTCGGCGGGATCTGCGCCGAATATTGCGGCGGTCCGCATGCGCTGATGGGCTATGTCACCGTGGCGCACCTGCCTGCCGACTATGACCGGTGGCTTGCCGGCGGCAACGTTTCCAGCGGCCCGGCAAATCCCCAGCACGTGCCGGGGGCGATGCCGGCCAGCGCGCGCCGGACGCCTGCCGGACAGGGGACCGCAGACCCGAAGGCTGCGCCGCAGGACGGAGAGGCCCTGTTCGTGGCCCACGGCTGCGCCGCCTGCCACCGCGTGGCCGGAACGCAGGCCAATGGCCTTGCCGGGCCCGATCTCACGCACGTCGGCAGTCGCCTGACGCTGGGCGCGGGCATCCTGCCCAACAATCGCGGCACGCTGCAGGGCTGGATCACCGATGCTCAGGCGCTCAAGCCGGGCAACCGCATGCCGGCCTATGGCAATATTCCCGCTGCCGATATTGCCGCCATCGCCCTCTGGCTCGAGGCCCAGGAATGAGCGAGACCGGCTTCGACCACGCGCTGTACGAGCGTTTCCCGACCAGCGGCCCGCGCCCCGATGGAGAACTTGAGGACCTGCGCCGCATCTGGTGCGCGCCCAGGGGCTGGCAGCTGCTGTCTGCCGTCAACAACAACTACATCGGCATCTACTACATCGGCACCGCCTTCCTGTTCTTCGTGCTGGCGGGCGTGCTTTCGCTCGGCATGCGGGTGCAGCTTGCCGCGCCGATGCAGGAATTCCTGCCGCAGGGCACCTACAACCAGTTCTTCACCATGCACGGCACGGTGATGATGTTCCTGTTTGCCGTGCCGATGGTCGAGGCGATTGGCGTGCTGCTGCTGCCGCAGATGCTGGCCGCGCGCGATCTGCCGTTTCCGCGCCTGTCCGCCTATGCGTTCTGGGCGTACTTTGTCGGCGGACTCCTGTTCTTCTGCTCGATCTTCGTCGGTCTTGCCCCCGATGGCGGCTGGTTCATGTATCCCCCGCTGACCAGCCTTGCCTTCAGCCCCGGGATCAACACCGATTTCTGGCTGCTCGGCATCGGCTTCATCGAGATTTCGGCCATTGCCGGGGCGATAGAGATCATCGTCGGCGTCCTGCGCACGCGCGCGCCGGGCATGACGCTCGACCGGATGCCGGTCTTTGCGTGGGCGATGCTGGTGTTTGCGGTGATGATCGTCGTCGCCTTCCCCAGCGTGATCCTCAGCACGCTGCTGCTGGAACTCGAGCGCGCGTTCAACTGGCCGTTCTTCGATCCCACGCGCGGCGGAGACCCGCTGCTGTGGCAGCATCTGTTCTGGTTCTTTGGCCACCCGGAAGTCTACATCATCTTCCTGCCCGCAGCAGGATTGATGAGCATGATGGTATCTACCATCGCCCGCACCGAACTGGTCGGCTACCGGCTCAACGTGCTGGCGATCATCGCCACC
This sequence comes from Novosphingobium sp., assembly GCA_026400375.1. GTDB lineage: Bacteria > Pseudomonadota > Alphaproteobacteria > Sphingomonadales > Sphingomonadaceae > Novosphingobium. The sequence continues at coordinate 22,419 of JAPLPG010000142.1, forward strand.
GGCTTCCTCAGCTTCGGCGTGTGGGCGCACCACATGTTCGCCACCGGCATGCCGCGCGTGTCGACCGGCTATTTCAGCGCCGCCAGCATGGCGGTCAGCCTGCCTGCGGGCATTCAGGTGTTCTGCTGGATCGCCACGCTCGCCAGCGGCCGCATTCGCTGGTCGGTGCCTGCGCTGTTCGTGGTGGGCGGACTGTTCGTGTTCGTGATGGGCGGGTTGACCGGGGTGATGGTCGGCATGGTGCCGTTCGACTGGCAGGCGCACGACACCTATTTCATCGTCGCGCATCTCCACTACGTGCTGATCGGCGGCATGGTCCTGCCAATGTTCGGCGCGTTCTACCACTGGTTCGGCATGTCCAGCCGCAGGGCGTTGAGCGAACGCTGGGGGCGGGTGGCATTCTGGCTGATGTTCATCGGCATCCACATCACGTTCATGCCGATGCACCTGAGCGGACTGATGGGCATGCCCCGGCGGGTCTATACCTATCTCCCCGGCCGCGGGCTCGATCTGCTGAACCTGATTTCCACCATCGGCGCCTTCATCAGCGCGATCGGCGTGCTGGTCTTCGTCGTGGACATGCTGCGCAAGTATCGCCTGGCAACCGACGAGGGCGCCGGAAACGTCTATGGCGGCGGCACGCTCGAATGGTTGC
>JAPLPG010000270.1 GCA_026400375.1 Novosphingobium sp.
CAGTGCGGCTTTTCCAGCAAGGCCATTGCCATTCTCGAGCATCTGGGCGTGGAATATTCCACGGTCGATGTGTTGCAGGACATGGAAATCCGCAGCGGCATCAAGTCCTATTCGGATTGGCCGACCATCCCGCAGCTCTACATCAAGGGCGAATTCGTGGGTGGATCGGACATCATGATGGAAATGTTCGAAGCCGGCGAATTGCAGCAGGCGATGGAAGAGGCTGGCGTCAAGCCGGCCTGACCCTGATCTGTCAAGGGCAACCCTGGTGGCAGGAATTGGCCATCAGGGGCAGAAACGAGCCGCGGTCGGTTATCCGGTCGCGTCTTTTTTTGTGCCTGCAGATGAAGGGAAAGTCCCGGGGGGAGGCGGAGCCATGGGAGACCGGGGGGACAGGCTCCGCCTCGAGAAGAAGACACTCTTCGGGACGAACACAGCTATGCACGGACCGTGCCAATATCGGGAAGTGCTGGTTTTTGGTGGTTTTTCACATCTGCGCGCACGAGCGCTGCTGCCATTTTGTAAACTTGTCCGACAGGCTGGGCGGGCTTGGCAAACGGCGATTGCTTGGACATGATGCTGCGGTGATGGAAACGCATGATATCGAGCCTGAGAACTGGCTGGCAAAGACGACCCCGGCGGCAACTATCGTCATTTTCCGGCGGGACCCTGAAGGCGGGGCGGCGCAGATCCTGCTGGTGGAGCGCAATGCCAGCCTGAAGTTTGCCGGCGGGGCCACGGTGTTTCCGGGCGGCAAGGTGGACGCAGCCGACCGCGCTCTGGCTGATCGGATCGCAGCCGACGCAGGCGTGGAGCCCGACGATATGGCCGCGCGCGTCGCCGTCGTGCGGGAGACGCTTGAGGAAACCGGGCTGGTCGTGGGGATCGCAGGAGCGGTCGATGGCGTGAAGGCGGCGCAGGCCCGGCGCATGCTGCTCGAGGTGGAGGATCTGGCGCGCGTGCTTGACGCGTTCGACTGGACGCTGTCGCCCGAATGCCTCGTGCCCTTTGCGCGGTGGTGGCCAAAGCACCGAACTGAAAGAATTTTCGACACCCGCTTCTATCTGGCCGACCTTGGCACCGGGGCGGTGGACATCGAGGTGGACGCGACCGAAAACCGGCACATGTTCTGGGCCAGCGCACAGGCCGCGCTTGATCTGGCCGAGCAGGGCAAGATCAGGATCATCTATCCCACCCGGCGCAATCTGGAGCGGCTGGCATTGTTCACCTCGTTCGAGGAAACGCGTGATCACGCACTGGCAACGCCGGTGGATACGATCAGCCCGTTCATGGAAGAGCGCGACGGTGAACGCTGGCTGATGATCCCCGACGGGCTGGGCTATCCCGTGATGGGCGAACCGCTCGAGACCGCCCAAAGGGGGTAAAGGCATGTGGCTAGGGGCGACGCGTAACCCTTGGCGACAATTCGTTCACGTTTCTGGCGCAGGATGGCAACTCCCGATCCTCTTGTGAAACAACGTCATGTCTGCCCATTCAGCCCTATCGTCCCCGCCGCCTGCGCAGGGCAAGGCGAGCAAGCGCCACGATCGCGTAGCGCCGCGCCTGGCCAGCGGCGAAGAGCGGCCGGTGCAGTCGCCGGTTCACGCCTTGCAGCAGGAACTGATCCGCACCGATGCGGTGATGCGCGACAGTTCCGGATCGTCGGTGCAGAAAGCGCCCGGCTGGGTGCGGCTGACCCTGCCACTTGCCGCCTCGCTCGCCTTATGGGCCGTCATCTTCCAACTCGTCTCGATGGTCTGGTGATCGTTACGGCACGTAACGATTTATTGAGGCTAGGGATTCTAAGGATGACCACATGCAGAGTCCTCTCGATCAGCTAACGCCTGAACAGATCCATCGCGGGGCACGGATCACTGCTGTAGTGACCGCAGCGGCCCTGGGACTTGGTTATGTCATCAACATCCTGACGCCACTGGCGGCCGGGATTGCCACCTTCACCTTGAGTTGCGCGCTGCTGCTGGCCGCCCCGCGCCAGCGGGCCACCGAATTGCTGGGCGCCGTTGCGGTGTGGCAATGCTTTGCCGAATTCCTTTCGACGATGCAGAGCGGCGAATTCCAGATGTGGCGGCTGGCGGTGTCGGTGGCGACGCTGGGGATCGGGATCGCCATCATCCGCGTGCAGCACTTGCGCGAACTGATGCGATCGAGCCCGCGGGTGAAGGTTGGCGATCTTGACCAGCGCACGGTCGGCGGCATTGGCGTGCTGCCCCGAACGGACGCGCAGCTGGCGGAAATGCGCAAGGACCACGTCGCCTGACACTGCGCGTTTAGCGGCATTGTCGGACCGGGCCGAAGGCGTATGCTGCGGGTCTGTTCCGAGGAGGCCCGATGCGTTCCGTTTTCCGAATTGCCTGTGCAATGCTCGCCGTGGTCGCCGTTCCCGCAGCGGCTGCCGAAAAGCTCGATTCGCTGACGCTGCTGCGTCCCGATGCCGTGTTTGATGGGGAAAGCGCGGTCTTGCGCAAGGGCTGGGCGGTGCTGGTTCGCGGCAACCGGATCGAGGCCGTGGGGCCGGATCTGGCTGTGCCGGCACAAGCGTCGGTGATCGATCTTCCCGGCACCACGCTGATGCCCGGCATGATCGAGGGCCATTCGCACCTGTTCCTGCATCCCTACAACGAAACGCCGTGGGACGATCAGGTCCTGCATGAATCCCTGGCGTTGCGTACCGCCAGGGCAACGGTGCACGCGCGGGTAACGCTGATGGCCGGGTTCACCACCGTGCGCGATCTTGGCACCGAGGGCGCAGGCTATGCCGACGTCGGCCTCAAGCAGGCGATCGAACAGGGGATCGTTCCGGGACCGCGCATGCTGGTTGCAACCCGGGCGATCGTGGCGACCGGGGCCTATGGTCCGCGCGGGTTCGAGCCGGGCGTGGCCGTGCCGCTGGGGGCCGAAGAGTCGGGCGGACCGGAGCTGGTCAGCACGGTGCGGCGGCAGATCGGTGCCGGGGCCGACCTGGTGAAGCTCTATGCCGATTATCGCTGGGGGCCGGGGGAACCGAGCCGTCCGACCTTTACCGAGGGCGAACTCAAGGCTGCGGTCGATGCCGCGCACAGTGCCGGGCGACAGGTGGTGGCGCACGCCAGCACGGTCGAGGGGATGCGGCGCGCCGTGGCGGCGGGCGTCGATACCATCGAGCATGGCGACGAGGGAACGCCGGAAGTCTTTGCGGCGATGAAGGCCAAGGGCGTGGGCTTTTGCCCGACACTGGCCGCAGGCGATGCGATTGCGCGCTATCGCGGGTGGAATGGCGCAGCGCCGATGCCCAGAAGCGTGCAGGAGGGCTATGATGCGCTGGCCAGGGCGCGCAAGGCCGGTGTGGCGATCTGCATGGGCGGCGATGTTGGCGTGTTTGCCCACGGCGAGAACGCGCGCGAGGCTGAGCTGATGGTGCAGGGCGGGATGACGCCTGCCGAAGTTGCCACGGCCGTGACATCGGGCAACGCCCGCATGTTCGGCCTCGGAGACCGGCTGGGTACGGTAAAGGCTGGCATGCTGGCCGATCTGGTGGCGGTTGAGGGCAATCCGCTGGCCGACATCTCGGCGATCCGCAAGGTTGCACTGGTGATGAAGGATGGCGTGCTGTGGAAAGGACCTGTGGGGCGTTAGGCCGGGATGACGGCCTCCTCGGCCTTGCAACTTTCAGCGGTGACAATTAGGCCGCTGCGATGATCGCCCAAGTCGAACCGTTTCACGCCATTGCCGTCAGCCGCCTTGCCCATGACATGGAGGCAGCAGGGGGCAGTGTCATCCACATGGAGTTCGGCCAGCCATCCACCGGCGCGCCCGCCAAGGCGATCGCACTGGCGCACGAGGTGCTGGACAGCGAAGCGATGGGCTATTGGGAAAGTGTTCCGCTGAAGGACCGCATCGCGCAAGCCTATGCCGAAAACTATGGCGTAACCGTAGAGCGGGAGCAGGTGATCCTGACTTGCGGCGCATCCCCTGCCTTCGTGATGGCCCTGTCCTGCCTGTTCCGGCCCGGTGCGCGGGTGGCCCTGGCCCGGCCCGGCTATGTCGCCTATCGCAACACGCTGAAGGCAATGTACCTGGATCCGGTGGAAATGGAGTGCGGGCCGGACGAGCGGTTTCAGGTGACCGCAGCAGCGCTCGATGCGCTTGATCCCGTGCCTGACGGCCTGATCGTGGCAAGCCCTGCCAACCCCACGGGCACGATCATCGCACCCGACGAGCTGGCGGCGATTGCGCAGGTGTGCCGGCGCAAGGGCATTCGCGTGGTCTCCGACGAAATCTACCATGGCCTGAGCTATGGCGGGAAGGCAGCGTCGATGCTCGAGTTCCTGCCGGACGCGGTGATCGTGAATTCGTTTTCCAAGTATTTCAGCATGGCCGGCTGGCGCCTGGGCTGGCTGGTGGTTCCGTCCGCGCTGATCGATGCGGCGCGGGCGCGGATGGGCAGCCTGTTCCTGACGCCGCCGGTGCTGGCACAGAAAGCCGGGCTGATGGCGTTCGAATGCCGCGACGAACTGGACGGCCATGTCGAAACCTATGCGCGCAACCGGGCCATTCTGCTGGCGGCGCTGCCGCAGATGGGCCTGGGCCGCATCGCACCGCCCGATGGCGCATTCTATATCTATGCCGACGCCAGCGAGTTCACCGACGACAGCCTTGCCCTGTGCGAGGCGCTGCTGCGGGACACGGGCGTTGCCACCGCGCCGGGGATGGACTTCGATCCGGTCGACGGCAAGCGCTTCATCCGGTTCAGCTTTGCCGTTTCTACGCCCTTGATCGAAGAAGCGGTGCGGCGGATCGGACCGTGGTTTGCCGCTCGGCGCGCGGCGGGCGCAGCATTGGCCGATCCGGACTGACAGGAGCTTTAGACGGGGTGCCGCCCGGGTTTGCGGTAATCTGCATTTAATCGCTTAATTGATCTTGACGGATCATGCCGCGGTATTGTCAGATTGCAGCATGAACGATGCAGAAAACGGCCTAGCCCATGCCAGCGCCATGCGGCAGTTCAGCGAGTTCGCCGAGAGTATCGGCATCGATCTGGCCAAGGCCTGCCCTGGCGAATTGTACCGACATGTCGAACAGGCGCGCGATGCCGAGTGGCTTCCGGCGGCCGCGCACGTGGACGTGCTGCAAGCCGCAGCGATCGCGTCGGCGCGCTGGGATCTTGGCGTGGCCTTTGCGATGTGGTGTAATCTTCGCGGGTTCGGCCCGGTCAGCCGGTTGTGGGAGCATTGCAGCACCCTGGACGAGGCATCGCGACTGACGCGGCGCTACATGCACCTCGAAAGCGCGGCGGTGCGGTCCAGCATGGACGTTACCGGCCACGAAGCAGCGTCGCGCCATGTCCTGATGGTTCCGGCACGGGCCGGCGGGTCGCAGTTTCTGGAAGCGACGCTGACCCTGCAACTGCGCATCACGCGATTGATGCTGGGGGAGGAGTGGATGCCGATCAGGCTCGAGCTGGCGCATGCGGCACCAGACAGCTATCGCTATCACCAGACCGTTTTCGGCTGCCCGATAGAATTCGGAGCGGACCGTTGCGCGCTGGTTTTCCGCAAATCCGACCTTCACCGTCCCTCGCGCCGCGCCGATCCCGACATGCGCGGAACGCTGGAACGGCAACTGGCCCAGGCAGACCGGCAGTGGCCGGGGGATCTGCTGCAACAGGTGCGCTATTTCGTGGCCAGCAACCTGACCGAGCGGCGCGCCAACCTGCCGCATGTTGCCGGTCTGGCCGGGCTTTCCACCCAAAGCCTGCAACGGCGGCTGGCCGAACGGGGAACATCGTTTGCGATCATTCTCGAGGACGTGCGCAAGCAGACGGCGGACGAATATTTTCGCACGGCGCGCCGCCCGAACCTGACCGAGCTTTCGCATTTGCTCGGCTATACCGATGCCAGCGCGGCCAGCCGGTTTTTGCGCCAGCATATGGCGACCGGCGCCCGCGCACTGGTGCGTTGCACGCGAACGGGCGCGAGCCGGCAGCTTGCGGCAGCGGGGCACGCACTGTGAGCGGGGCTGCAACGGACAGGCGGGTGCCCGACAGCACGCCGGTCATTGTCGGCGTGGGACAGTTCGTCGAGCGCATCGATGATCCGGACTATGCCGGGCTTTCCTTTGCCGACCTTTCTGCGCGGGCTGCCGCTGCGGCGCTGGCTGATAGCGGGGCGGCGGCAGCGGTTGCGCCACTGGTCAAAGCAGTGGGGGCGATCCGCACGTTCGAGGAATCGGGCGCGATGCAGGTGCCGTTCGGACGGGCAGAGCGGATGGCGCTGGCGGTTTCGCGGCGGCTGGGCATCGAGCCCGCCGTGGCCATTCTGGAAAAGGTGGGCGGGCAATCGCCGCTCGCGCTGTTGGCAGACCTCGGCGGGCGCATTGCACGCGGCGAGGTTCCGGCGGCGCTGATGTTCGGCAGCGAGGCGATCTCCACCGTGCGGCACCTGATGGCGCGGGGGGAAACGCCCGACTGGACCGAACGTGACGAGCCATCGGGCGCCGAATGGATCGACAAGGGGATGGGCTTCGAAGGCACGCTGTCGGCGCTGAGCATCGCCCATGGCATTCGCGCGCCGGTGACGGCCTATGCCCTGTGCGAGAATGCACGGCGGGGGCGGCTTGACCTGTCCCGGCAAGAGTATGCGCTGGAGATGGGGCGGCTGTTTGCGCCTTTCACGCAAGTGGCGTCCCGCAATCCGTGGAGCGCGGCGGCGGTGGAGCCGATGCATGCTGAAGAGATCGCGACGCCCACCGAACGCAACCGGATGATTGCCGATCCCTATCCGTTGAAGCTGGTGTCCCGCGATCAGGTGAACCAGGCAGCGGCGCTGGTGCTGATGTCGGTCAGGGCTGCGCGGGCCGCCGGGGTGCCCGAGCACCGCTGGATCTATCTGCATGGCGCGGCCCTGGCGAACGAGCGCGAGATCCTCGACCGTCCGGACATCGGCCGATATCCAGCGGCCAGCGCGGCGATTGCTGCGGCGTTTGCCATGGCCGGCAAAGGCGTGGACGACATGGCCGCGTTCGATTTCTATTCGTGCTTTCCGGTGCCGGTGTTCAATGCCGCCATCGACGGGCTTGGCCTGAGCGCCGACGATCCCCGCGGGCTGACGGTAACCGGCGGGCTGCCGTACTTCGGCGGCGCGGGTAACAACTATTCGATGCACGCCTTCGCTACGATGGCAGAGCGGCTGCGCGCCGCACCGGGCACGTTTGGCTTGGTCGGCCTGAACGGCGGCTTCCAGTCGAAGTATGGAGCAGCGGTCCTTTCTGCGGCGCCTTGTGCCTGGCCGGGTTGCGAAAGCGCATCGGTGCAAGCCGAACTGGATGCCGTGCCGGTGGCGACGCTGGCATCGCGGATGGAGGGCAGGGGGCGCGTGACCACATATACCGTTTCCTACGCCAGGGGCGTGCCCGAACAGGTGATCGTGATCGGCACACTGGAAAGCGGTGGCCGGTTCATCGCCACCAGCCGGGAGCCGGACGCCATTGCCCAGGCCGTCGCAGACGATCCGCTGGGCCGAGGCGTGATGGTCTCGCCCGGCGACAAGCGCAACACGTTCACATTTGTCTGAGGATCGGGCGATGAGCGCAAAGCCGGCCATGCTCGAGGGCATTCGCGTGGTGGACCTGACGACGGTCGTGTTCGGCCCCTATTGCACGCAGATACTGGCCGATCTGGGCGCGGACGTGATCAAGATCGAAACGCCCGGAGCCGGGGACGCCTTTCGCTATTCCGGCAAGCCCGCGGTCACCCCCGGCATGGCGCCGGGTTGGATGGCGCTCAATCGCGGGAAGAAGTCGGTTGCGCTCGACCTCAAGGCCGAGGCCGATCGCGCGGTAATAATCGGCCTGCTGCGCGAGGCCGATGTCTTCGTGGTCAACGTGCGCGGCAAGGCGCTGGAGCGGATTGGACTGGATTACGAAAGCCTGCAGGCGATCAATCCGGATCTGATTTACGTGCATTGCGTGGGGTTTGGTCAGGATGGTCCCTATGCGGATCTGCAGGCCTATGACGATGTCATACAGGCCGCGACCGGCACCACCACCTTGTTGCCGCGCGTCGATGGCGATCCGCGTCCGCGCTATCTGCCATCGCTGCTGGCGGACAAGGTGGCGGGGCTTCATGCCGCCTATGCCGCGCTTGCCGCCGTGGTTCATCGCCAGCGAACCGGTGAGGGGCAGCGCATCGAAGTGCCGATGTTCGAGGTGTTTTCAAGCTTCATGCTGCTGGAGCATCTCGGCGGGCTGACGTTCGATCCGCCCAACGCGCCGGCCGGGTATTTCCGGCAGATCGACCCCGATCGCCAGCCCTTTCCGACAGCCGACGGACATATCAGCATCGTCGTTTATGATGATGGCGCATTGCAGCGTCTGTTTCCCGTGCTGGACCAGCCAGACTTCCTGGCGCAGGATCATTTGGCAACGCCGCGCGACCGGATGCGCGCGACGGCGGAGATCTATCAGGCCGTTGCGCGGTTCACGACGCAGTTCACGACCGAAGAACTGCTGCGCCGGTGCCACGCGGCGCAGCTCCCGGCCCAGCCGGTGCGCGACCTGGCCGGGGTGATGGATGATCCGCATTTGCAGGAGGTCGGCTTCTTCCGTCGCCGCGAGCATGCGACGGAAGGAGGCTATTTCGAGCAGGCGGCCCCTGTGCGGTTCGGCGCTGCGCCGGCCCATCGCGAAGTCTCGCCCCCTCCGCTTCACGCCGAACATACTGACGAGGTTCGCGCCAAAGGATGGCAGGCCTTTGCACCTGAGGCGGACTAGGCGCTTATTTCAGCGGTTCGGGCTGGACGAAGGGCGGATCGGGTTCGGACGGCGCGGGCGGTGGCGGCGCGGACTGGCCGGGTGACAGGACGACCGGGGCCATCGCGGGTTCGCGTTTGGTCACGGCGGGCTCCACCGTGTCTGCCGCGCTGGCCTGCGTCTGGGCTTCGATGCGCGCCGGACTGCCGGCTTCGGCAATGGCAGGGATGGTCCCGTCGCCTTCAAACAGCGCGGCCACCAGCAGCAGGGTGACGAGCGCGAAGAGGAGCGCGATGTTCTTGTTCACAGCGCTGCTCGGGCGTCACCGGCCATGGTAGGGAATGCACAGCTCAGCATGATCGAACGGTCAGGTTCTGCGCGTTGGTGATGGTCTGGTTGGTACGCTCACGCACGTTGAACGCCGCTTCGTAGCGCATCAGCGTGTTGCCCTTCATGAAGTTGCTGAACATGATCGGCTTGTAGTTGTAGGTTACTTCCACGAACATCACGGCTGTTCCCGTGGCCGAAGTGATCTGATTGCCGGCTTCACCCATGCCGGCGCTGAGGGTGGAGTCGGTTCGTCCTTTCCCTTGTACACCGTACTTGGGCGCAACGGCCATGGCTCCATAGCAGCGCTGCCAGTTGATCATCTGCCCTGCGGCCGCTCCGGTCTGCCCGTTGGGTTCGAGCGAGGAGAGAACGATGCGTCCGTTCTTGGAAAATTCGAGCGTACCGCCCACCAGTTCGGCTCCGGCAAAAACCTCGTAGATGTTGGATTCATCGATGACCGAACGCACGCGCCCGGCATTGTCGGCGACCGTCATGGCAATCTGGTTGATGCGCATGTGGGCAAATACGTAGTTTACCAGTTCAAGCCCGGCAAACAGGACCGTCAGCACGATGGGCAGGGAGAACGCGAATTCCACCATGCCCACGCCGTCGGTGGCGCGGATGAGGTCCTGGAAGGTTTTCCGGATTCTGGTCATCGGGCAATGGCTCACTTGCAGACCGTCGGCGGAATCTTCTGCCGCGTATAGGGCTGGTTGCGCAGCGCCGTCTGGGCAACGATCGAATAGTTTTTCGAGATCGGCATGAAATCGGCGACCGGAAAGACGCGCGGCATGGTGACAGTGACTTCGTAGAACACCACGTCATCGCCCCCGCCAACGCCAAGACGCCCCGCGGCGACATCGAAGACGCCGTTTTCGTTCAGGTCGACGAAGCAGTCACCGGTGTCGTAGGCCCCGTTCTTGTTGTAGTCGGTCACCAGCTTTTCGCTTCGGCCAACGGTCGAGAAATCGAAGTAGTTCTTGACGACGATGTCGAACGTGGCGTCCTGCGCGATCACGCTGGAGCGCTTCTTCACCGCGCACTGAATCTGGTCGATCAGCGTGGTCCCCGTGCAATCAAACGCTGGCGCTTCGAGCGAGGCAGTCCGGGCCACGTCATTGAGCGCGCCTTGCACCACCGACCGCAGGTAGAACTGATAGGCGATGTCGTAAGTGCCCATCATGACGACCGTCAGCGGCAGGATGATCATGGCAAATTCGACCGCCGCCGCGCCGGTCCGGTCCGCAACCAGACGCCGCCACAGGTGCCTGCCTTTGCTAGCGGCGCTCTTCATGGATATGATCATCGGGCGCATCGCTATTTGACCAATCGCAAAGCGCCGATCTGATTGCCGATTTCGCGGAACTTGGCGATCAGGCCAGCCTGGTTGGTTGATGTGGATGCCTGGTTGGAATTGCTGGCGCATCCGGTGAGGTTCGAATTCAAGCCGGTGTCGAAGGCGATCACCCATACCGACACGTTCATGTTCTTTGCGGCGTTGCAGATCATCCGGAAGCGTTGTTCATGGCGTGCCTGCTGGTTGGGGCAGGTGCCATCGCCGGTCGTGCGCATATCGTTCTGCTCGACGCCATAAGCGGTCAGGACGTTGCAATAAGTCGTCTGTGCGCCATCAGTCATGAAGATGATATGGCGGTTGCACGGCATCCCGTTGTATTCCTCGCAGCCATCGGCAAATACGCCGCCGGTGGAGATGAAGCGCGCACCCCAGATCATGCCTATATCGTGGTAGGTGCCGCCAATCGGCGTCAATGCGGTCACATAGTTTTCCATCTGCGTGCGCGTCATCGTGTTCAGGCGGCGCGCCTCGTTTGGACAGGCCCAATAACCGGTGGAATAGGCGTTGTTCTTGATCCAGCCGGTCGTGCTCGTGCTGGACGTGTTGGTGGTCGAGGTCGTGTTCGCAGTGCGGGTGTAGACGACGTCGGGCAACATCGGATGCCAGCGCGTTGCGTTTGTGCTGGGGATCGTGTTTATGTCCAGATCGAAGGCGGTCGAAGGGATGGTGAGGCTGGTCCCGCCATTGATCGACGTGGTGGTGTCACGCTCTTCGATGCAGCCGTTCCAGGTACGGCTTGACGTCGCAACGCCCGTCGCCGCGGTTGCCAACTGCTGGGCATTGTAGGTGCCGCCAGGGTTGGGCACGCTGCCAGCCGCATTGGTGGCAATCGTCATCGTACCGGTCGCAAGCTTGTATTGCGACGTATCGTACGGTTCCTGACGATAGGTCCAGCTCGTGAACGTGCGGCGGGTGGTATAGGTGGTGGTGACGACCGTGCGCCAGCGGCGGCAGCTGCGGTTGGTGCCGGACGTGACAGTTGCACCGACCCAGCCCCAGTCATCTGCCGCGACAAAGGTCGCGCTTGTGGCCGAGCCGCGATACGAGGTCGCCGTGGTGGCGGTTGGCGCCGGGCCACCCCCGGTGGTAGCGGCGGCCTGCACCCAGATCGAGCAGTTGGACGACGACAGCGTCGAAGTCGTGGGCGAGGTGGAACCTGCCCCTGAACTGCCGCTGTAGTATTCCCATGCGCTGGCCGAAGTCGGCGTGTTCGCCGGGTAGGTCGCGGTGTTGTAGTTTGCCACGCGCGAGGGATACGTGGTGCTGTCGGTAACGTAGGACGCGTTCTGGGTCTATGTGCCGCTCGCGATTGTCACCGCTCCCTGGTGGGCGGGCAAGAAGCGGGAAGGGTGGCGTTC
>JAPLPG010000091.1 GCA_026400375.1 Novosphingobium sp.
ATCCTGCGGGGTGCCTGCCAGCCCGCCATGCGCGGCCGGGGTGAAGTGGCGGAAAAAGCCATCGGACGTCAGCCCTGCGACGACCGCATCGGCAATGCGCCGCGCCTTGCGCCCCTCTGCGGCATGTGCCGAAATCAGTTCGAGCGTTCCTTCTGAGACCGCCATCTATTCCCTTCCCCTAGAATCGGTGCGTAACATCATACGCAATTGCCTACGCATATATAGCCTGAAATTCCGATTAGACCAGACTTTGCCGCGATATAACTAATCAGGTTGCCAAATTGCCCAAAAGTGCAGCGAGTTCGCCGCGATGGCGAAAGCCCTCTGCGCCCTGGCAAGCTGAGGGAGCGAAACGCGGCAGGTTGGCGCAGAGCGGGCGGCGGAACGGCCGACATATCGGTAAATCCCGCAGGATTTTACCAATATCCGAAGTATCATGGCTTTCTTATTGACGATTTGCGTATCTGTTGCCATTGTAAATTACGAATGCAGCGCACCGCAATAAAAAAATGAGTCGGCGCGGCGCAAAGGGAACTGGGAGACGGGCCATGGCCAGCGCAGTGGCGATATCGCCGGCGGATGCAATTCCTTCAGGGTGTGAGCTGCCCTCCGGGGCCGATCTGGTGGCGCGCGCGCGGGCAATGATCCCGACCTTGCGCCAGCGGGCGCAAGCCTGCGTGGCGGGGCGTGACGTTCCGGCCGAAACGATTGCCGAAATGCACGAAGCCGGGTTCTTCCGCATCCTGCAGCCCCAGCGCTGGGGTGGATACGAGATGCATCCGAACGTGTTCTACGATGTGCAGAAGGCGCTGGCCGAAGGCTGCATGTCGACAGGCTGGATGTATGGCGTGGTCGGCTGCCACCCCTATGAAATCGCTCTGTTCCACGAAGAAGCGCAGGCCGAGGTCTGGGGCGAGGATACTGCGACGCTGGTATCGTCGTCCTACCAGCCGGTGGGCAAGGTGACGCGGGTCGAAGGCGGTTTTCGCCTGTCGGGACGCTGGGGCTTTTCCACAGGATCGGTGCATTGCCAGTGGGTCGTGCTGGGTGCGCTGGTGCCGCCTGCCGAACCGGGCGGCGCACCCGACATGCGCGCATTCCTGCTGCCCCGTGCAGACTATGCCATCGATACCGATTGCTGGCACGTGTTCGGCCTGCAGGGCACCGGCAGCCACGATGTGATCGTGGACGACGTGTTCGTGCCCGAACACCGCACGCACCGTTCGGTCGACGGGTTCCTTTGCGCCAATCCGGGGCAGGAAACCAACACCGGCCCGCTCTATACCCTGCCCTGGGCGCAAGTGTTCATGCGCTCCGTCTCGACCGCTGCCTTCGGTGGTGCGCGTGCGGCGATCGGTGCCGCGCGCGAGATTGCCGCGAGCCGCGTTTCGACCAACACCGGCAAGGCATCGAAGGACGATCCGTTCCTGTTGGCCGCCATCGCCCGCGCCCATGCCGAGGTTTCCGAGATGGAGACCACGCTGCGCGTGACGTTCGAGGATCTGATGGACCATGCCGAGCGGGGTGAGGCGATCCCGATGGAGAAGCGCACGCTCTATGCCTACAATTCGGCCAGCGTGGTGCGCCGCATGGCCGATCTGGTGGACGACATGGTCAAGCTGCTGGGTGGCCGCGCGATCTACAATTCCAGCCCGATCCTGCAGCCCTGGCTCGATCTTCACGCCGGCCGCGCGCATGTGGCCAACGATCCGGCCAACCGCACCGGCGATGTCGTGGGCGCGCTGGGCGGGCAGGCTCCGGGCTTCACATTCCTTTGAGCGGAGCGCTGACCATGGCAGACCTTGTGACCACGACGCACCGCGTTGCTGGCGGTTATGATATCGTGATTGCCGAGGCTGGCGATGCGGCGGCCCCGGCGGTGGTGTTCATCCACGGCAGCGGACCCGGCGCTTCGGGTGCTTCGAACTTCCGGTCGAACATCGACGCGTTCGTGGCGGCGGGCTACCGCGTGATCCTGCCCGACCTGATCGGCTATGGCGCGTCGTCAAAGCCTGAAGGCATTGATTATACGCTGCAACTGTTCACCGATACGCTGTATGAGGCGCTGATGGCGCATGGGCTGACCAGCGCCAGCCTTGTCGGCAATTCGCTGGGCGGCGGGATTGCCCTGCTGATGACGCTCGATCATCCCGAATTCACGAAGAACCTGGTGCTGATGGCCGCAGGCTGCGTGGCGGAGCGCGAGAGCTATTTCGTCATGCCGGGCATTGCCAAGATGGTTTCGAACTTCGGGGGGCCGGACTTCGACCTGGCAGAGCAGAAGCGGCTGGTGTCCAATCTGGTCCACCCCGATTTTGCACCGAACATCTCTGACGAACTGGTGGCCGAGCGCTTCGCCGTGGCGCGCACGCAGCCCAAGGACGTGCTGGTGCGAATGCGCACGCCCGATCTTTCGCCGCGCCTTGCCGAAATCACCCAGCCGAT
>JAPLPG010000246.1 GCA_026400375.1 Novosphingobium sp.
GCCACGATCACCGCCACGCCCGATCCCATGCGCTGCTTGGCCTGATCAAGCAGTCCGCGCAGGTCCTTGGGGTCCAGCCCTTCGAGCACCTGGCCGGAGAAGGTCACCCCGCCCACGTCCTCGTCTGCGCTTTCCGCCTTGGCCGAACCGCCAGCAAGCGCCAGTGCCTTCTTCGCCTCGGCCAGTTCGCGTTCCAGCTTCTTGCGCTCGTCCATCAGCGCCGCCACGCGCGCCTCGACGTCCTCTGGCGTCGTGCGCAGGATCGATGCCGTGTTCTTCAGCGCATCCTCGCGCGCCACGAACCACTGCCGCGCCCCTTCCCCGGTCAGCGCCTCGATCCGCCGCACGCCCGAAGACACCGCGCTTTCGCTGACGATGCGGAACACGCCGATATCGCCCAGCGCGCGCACGTGCGTGCCGCCGCACAGCTCGACCGAGAAGTGCTTGTCCACCGCACGGCCCATGCTCAACACGCGCACTTCGTCGCCATACTTCTCGCCGAACAGCGCCATGGCACCCGCCTCAATCGCCTCGTCCGGGCTCATCAGGCGCGTGGTCACCGGCTCGTTGGCGCGGATCTCGGCATTCACTTCGGCCTCGATCGCGGCAATGTCGTCTGCGGTCAGCGCCGTGGGCTGCGAGAAGTCGAAGCGCAGCCGGTCTGCCGCGACCAGCGACCCCTTCTGCGTCACATGGCCGCCCAGGCGGTTGCGCAGCGCGGCGTGCAGCAAATGCGTCGCCGAATGGTTGGCACGGATCGCATCGCGCCGCGCCACGTCGATATCGAGCTTGACGACATCGCCGACCTTCACCGAACCACTTGTCACCGTGGCATTGTGCGCATGCAGCCGGCCCAGCGGCTTGGACGTATCACCCACCGCCAGCACCAGCCCGTCAGCCCCGGAGATCGTGCCGGCATCGCCGGTCTGCCCGCCGCTTTCACCATAGAACGGGGTCTGGTTGACGATCACAGTCACCGCCTCGCCCGCCGCGGCGCTCGCCACTTCCTTGCCGCCCTGCACCAGCGCCACGACCTGCGCCTCGCCCGTGGCGGCGGTATAACCGGTGAATTCGGTGGCGCCGACGCGCTCGGCAATGTCGAACCACACTTCGCCATCGGCCGCCTGGCCCGAACCCTTCCACGCCGCACGCGCCGCCGCCTTCTGCTGCGCCATCGCCGCGTCAAAGCCTTCGCGGTCAACGCTGATCCCGCGCGCGCGCAGGGCATCCTCGGTCAGGTCATAGGGGAAGCCGAACGTGTCATAGAGCTTGAACGCGGTTTCGCCCGGCAGCTTGTCACCCTCGCCCAGCGCGCCCGTCGTCTCGTCGAGCAGCCTCAGCCCGTTCGACAGCGTCCGCCGGAACTGCACTTCCTCGCGCAGCAGCGTTTCCTCGATCAGCGGTTGCGCCCGGCCCAGTTCAGGATAGGCCGCGCCCATCTCTGCCACCAGCGCGGGCACCAGGCGGTGCATCAGCGGATCGCGCGCGCCCAGCAAGTGCGCATGACGCATCGCGCGGCGCATGATCCGGCGCAGCACATAGCCGCGCCCCTCGTTCGACGGCAGCACGCCGTCGGCCAGCAGAAAGCTGGTCGAACGCAAATGGTCGGCGATCACGCGGTGGCTGGCGGTATTGCCGCCCTCGGCCTTGACCGAAGTCAGGCTTTCCGACGCCGCGATCAGTGCCTTGAAGGTGTCGGTGTCGTAGTTATCGTGCACGCCCTGCAGCACGGCGGCGATGCGCTCCAGTCCCATGCCGGTGTCGATGCTCGGCTTGGGCAGGCTGCCGGTGATCTCGCCCGCGGTCTGTTCGAACTGCATGAACACCAGGTTCCAGATCTCGATGAACCTGTCCCCGTCCTCGTCCGCCGACCCCGGAGGGCCGCCCCAGATGTGGTCGCCATGATCGAAGAAGATCTCCGAACACGGTCCGCACGGACCATCGTCGCCCATCGCCCAGAAGTTGTCCTTGGTGGCAATGCGGATGATGCGGTCTTCGGGCAGGCCCGCGATCTTCTGCCACAGCGCGGACGCCTCGTCGTCGGTGTGATAGACGGTGACGAGCAGCTTGTCCTTCGGCAGCCCCCATTCGCGGGTCAGCAGCGTCCACGCATGCGTGATCGCCTGCTCCTTGAAGTAATCGCCGAACGAGAAATTGCCGAGCATCTCGAAGAACGTGTGGTGCCGCGCGGTGTAACCCACGTTGTCGAGATCGTTGTGCTTGCCGCCCGCCCGCACGCACTTCTGCGACGACGTTGCGCGCGGAATGCTGCGCGCCTCCAGCCCGGTGAACACGTTCTTGAACGGCACCATCCCCGCGTTCACGAACATGAGCGTGGGATCGTTGTACGGCACCAGCGGCGCAGATTGCACCACATCGTGCCCGGCTGAGCCGAAGTAATCGAGGAAGGACCGGCGGATTTCGTTCGTGGAAGTCATGACTTGCCGATTAGGCGACCGGTCGGCGCGCTACAAGCACGTTTCATCCATTACGGTAATCGGATGTGGCACTCACCAGCCACGCAGCGGCCGGAAAAGCCACGCGGCCATCAACCAGATGCTGCTCGACCAGGTCCCGCAGCCCCTGTTCCACTACCGCCCGCGGGGATTCCGGCAGGTTGCGCAAGGCCGACGCGGCCGGACCGATTCGCCGGAAAAGCCCCATCGCCTCCCCCACCGGATCGCTCCCGGTCCCGGCGACATAGGCAAAGTCCACTGGCGTGAACGCGATATCGGTCCAGCCCGCCATGCAGGCCCGCACATGGTCCGGATCGGCAAAGGCAAAAGGACCCGGCGCAAAACGCTGCGGCGGCGGCGCCTGAATCTCGCCGGTCGGCAGCAAGGCCGCGATGCCCGCGGCCCAGTCATTCTCCGCCGCCCGGCGAAAGCACGAGAACACCATCCGCGCGCGCGGCGCCGCCACCGCTGAGAGATGGGCAAATGCGCGCGGCGGATCGGGGAAGAACATCACGCCGTGGCGGGATATGTAGAGATCGGGCCGCGCACCCTCGGGCACCCACTGCGAAGCATCCGCCTGAATGAAGCGGACATTTCCAGCCGGTGCCCGCGCCGATGCGGTCGCCACGAGATCTGCCGAGATATCGACTCCCGTGACCGCTGCCGACGACCGGGCCGCCGCCACGGCCATCGAAAGTTCTCCCGCTCCGCACCCGATATCGACGATGCTCCGGCCCGACTCTTGCGCAATTGCGGCCAGCAGATGCGGTGTCAGTTCGCCAAAGCTGATGTCGGTGCGC
>JAPLPG010000077.1 GCA_026400375.1 Novosphingobium sp.
AACGAGATCAAGGAAGTCCTCTCGTCGATGGGCCTGCGCCTCGGCATGGACATCCCTGGCTGGCCGCCGGAAAACATCGAAGAAATGGCCAAGAAGCTGGAGCAAGAGTTGCTCGGCTAAGGCTTCGTTGCAAAGCTTGGCGCCCCCGCGAAGGCGGGGGCCTCAGGCCATCTTGCGCTATGTTGCCTGAGGCCCCCGCCTTCGCGGGGGCGCAGCGCTTCTGGTGCGATAGAGTTTCGCCTCTTTGGGCAAAAGGGTGACTTGGCAGCGACCCGCAATAGCTGCCTGGATCGGGGTACCTCATACGGCCCCCCTACGAACGGAAAGGCAATATCATGCGTCATAAACTCGGCCAGCGTAAGCTGGGTCGTACTTCGGCTCACCGCATTGCGATGCTGCGCAACATGGCAGCAGCGCTGATCAAGCACGAGCAGATCACCACTACCACGCCGAAGGCGCGCGAACTGCGTCCTTATGTCGAAAAGCTGATCACGCTTGCCAAGAAGGGCGGCCTCTCAAACCGTCGTCTTGCTCACGCGCGCCTGCTCGACGATGCGCAACTGCAGAAGCTGTTCTCGGTTCTGGCCGAACGCTATGCGGACCGCGACGGCGGCTACACGCGCATCATCAAGGCCGGCTTCCGCGCTTCGGACGCCGCGCCGATCGCCGTGATCGAACTGGTTGATCGCGATACCTCGGCCAAGGGCCAGGATTCGGGCCCGGTCATGACCGCCGACGAAGACGAATACGAAGCCGCGTAAGTCCGCGCTTCGGTTCGCCGGACAAGATCAACGGGCGGGGCTGCGGCTCCGCCCGTTTTTCGTTGCGGCCGGCCTGTCCTACACGGCTGCTTGGCGCTATCCACGTTGCTCCAGCATGGACGGCAAGGCGCTGGAGCGGGTGGATACATGCGCTCGTCCCTTGCCACGATGCAGGCGGCAACGTTTCCCAGGACTGTGTAAACCCCGTAAACCTGTTCAGCTGCGCTTGCATCTGCCTGAACGATCCCTAGTTTCACCGGCAACTGAAATGACTCGCACGAAAGTCTCCCATGACCTTGCCCCGTCACCTTCTCGCCGCCGCCTCGGCGCTGGCCCTTGCCGCGCCCGCAATGGCAGCTGATCCCCTGCCGACCTACCCGCAGACCGAGCGGGGCGACGTTGTGGACACCGCGTTCGGCGAGCGGGTGCCCGATCCCTATCGCTGGCTCGAGGCAGACGTTCGTGTCGATGCCAAAGTTGCGGCCTGGGTGGAAGGGCAGAGCAAGTTCACCGATGCCTACTTGAAGGCGCTGCCGGAACGGGCGAACTTCGAGGCCCGGCTCAAGGGACTGTTCGACTATGCCCGCTATGGCGTGCCGCGCGAAGAAGGCGGGCGGCTGTTCCATAGCTACAATTCCGGGCTGATGAACCAGGCGCAGCTGATCGTGCGCGACAAGGCTTCGCCCGATGGCCGTGTGCTCCTTGATCCGAGCGGCTGGGCCAAGGACGGGGCGACTGCGCTCGATGCGTGGGAGCCGTCGCCCGATGGCGCGACGGTTGCCTATACCGTGCAGGATGGCGGGTCTGACTGGCGGACCATGAAGTTCGTGAGTGCTGGCGATGGCAAGGCGCTGGCCGACGAGCTGAAATGGGTAAAATTCAGTGCGATTGCCTGGGTCGGCAGCGATGGCGTGCTCTATTCGCGGTTCGAGGCACCCAAGGACGGCGAGGCGTTTCAGGCGCTGAACTACAACCAGACGGTGTGGTATCACAAGCTGGGCACACCGCAGTCCGCCGACAGCCCTGTCTTTGCGACGCCGGATCATCCCAAGTGGGGTCACGTTGCGCAAGTGACCAGCGATGCGCGGTGGATGGTGGTGACCAGCCACGAAGGCACCGATCCGCTGGCCACGGTTGCCGTCGCGTCGATCGGCAAGGGCGATTGGAAAACACGCCCGCTGATCCCGGACATGTCCGCGCAGTGGGACCTGATCGAGGGCGTTGGCGACGCCCTGTGGTTCGTGAGCAGCAAGGATGCGCCGCTGAAGAAGGTGGTCAGGGTGGACCTGTCCGGCACGGACCCGGTGTTCACGACCATCGTCGAGCAGAGCGATGCGAACCTCGAAAGCGCGCGGATCGTCGGCGACAAGCTGTTCGTGGAGTACCTGCGCGATGTGAAATCGCAGGTGAAGACCTATACGCTCGATGGCAAGCCGCTGGGTGAGCTGGCGCTTCCGGGGGTGGGTTCGCTGGCCGGGCTTTCGGGCAAACCGGGGCTCGATACCGGCTACTTCGGTTTTACCAGCTTTACCACGCCCGGCACGGTCTACAGCTTCAGTGCGGGGACCACGAAGTCTTCCGTGTGGCAGAAGGTGCCGCTGAAGTTCGATCCCGCTGCCTACAAGGTCGAACAGGTGTTCTATCCTTCGAAGGATGGCACGAAGATCCCGATGTTCGTGGTGCGGCGCAAGGACGCCAAGGGCCCGGTTCCGACCATTCTCTATGGCTACGGCGGCTTCAACATCTCGCTGCCCCCCGCCTTCTCGGCGGCGCGGATGGCGTGGCTGGAGAGCGGCGGGGCCTATGCGGTGGCAAACCTGCGCGGCGGCGGGGAATATGGCGACGCCTGGCACGATGCCGGACGGCGCGCGCGCAAGCAGAACGTGTTCGATGACTTCATCGGCGCGGGCGAATGGCTGATCGCCAATGGCGTGACACCCAGAAGCGGTCTTGCCGTTGAAGGCGGGTCGAACGGCGGACTTCTGGTCGGCGCGGTGGTGAACCAGCGACCCGATCTGTTCGCAGCCGCGCATCCTGCGGTGGGCGTGATGGACATGCTGCGGTTCGACCGCTTCACGGCGGGCCGGTACTGGACCGACGATTACGGTAAGCCCGATGTCGAGGCGGATTGGCGTGTGCTGCGGGCCTATTCGCCCTATCACAACGTCAAGGCGGGCACGGCCTATCCGGCAGTGCTGGTCACGACGGCGGATACCGACGATCGCGTGGTGCCCGGGCACAGCTTCAAGTATGCCGCAGCGCTGCAGGCGGCGGGGCTGGGACCGAAGCCGCAGCTCATCCGCATCGAAACGCGCGCCGGCCATGGCTCCGGAAAGCCGATATCGAAGCAGATCGAGGAGACGGCAGACGTGTTCGCGTTCCTGGCGCATTGGACGGGCCTGAAACCGAAAGACTGACGCGGGATAGGCATTCGCGCCGTCTCCCCATGACGGCGTAGGTGTGCTAAACCGCTGACAACGATAACCATTGGCAACGATAAACCACTGGCAACGAAGATGTGGGAGCAGGACAGAACAGGCGTGCGCCTTGCGTGCGCATTTTGGGCGACGGCGCTGTTGGCGTCCGGATCGGCGCGCGCGAATGATAATGCTGAGTCCGTAACGCTGCCGGCGGGAGTTGCAGCGGCGATCACCACCGCCACAGCGTCTGCACCGACCGCGCCCAGCCGGCTGGTCTTGCCCCGCAGCGCCTATCCGGAAACCCGCGACGACGGGCTGGTCGAGCAGGTGTTCGGGCAGCGTGTGTCCGATCCCTATCGCTGGCTCGAGGCCGATCCGCGCAGCGACCGGCAGGTGGCGGGCTGGATGGCGCAGCAGAACGCGCTGTCGAGCGATTATCTGGCCAGGCTGCCGCAGCGCGAAGCCTTTGCCGCGCGGATCCGCAGCCTGTTCGATTTCGAGCGCTATGGCCTGCCGCGCAAGGCCGGGAACCGCTACTTCTACACCCGCAATTCCGGGCTGCAGAACCAGTCAGCGCTGTGGATGCGCAGCGGCGTGGCGGGCAAGCAGCGGATGCTGCTCGATCCCAACACGTGGAGCGCGGACAGCGCACTGGCGCTGGCGCAGTGGGAACCTTCGCCCAGCGGCAAATACGTCGCCTTTGCCGAACAGGAGGCCGGGAGCGACTGGCGCACGTTGCGCGTGGTCGAAGTTGTCAGCGGCAAGGTGCTGGATGAGACCGTACGGTGGGCCAACGACACCGACATCGCCTGGATCGGCGACGAGGGCTTTCTCTATTCGCGTTTTCCCGCGCCCGGCGCGGGGCAGGATCCGCGTGCACCGCGGTTCGACAAGGCGGTGTGGTTTCACCGGGTCGGCAGCGGACAGGACAGCGACGAACTCGTCCATGCCACGCCCGATCACCCGGAATGGAGCCACAAGGCCCAAGTGACGGCGGACGGCCGCTGGGCGGTGATCGTCAGCGAAGTGAGCACGGACAAGCGCAACGCGGTCCATCTGATCCAGCTGGAAGGCCGGCGCGCGGGGGTGTGGAAGGCCGAAGCACTGGTGCCCGAGATCGCCGATCACTGGCGGCTGGTGGCGGGTATCGGCAACAAGCTGTGGTTCCTTACCGATCGCGGCGCGGCGAACTTCCATCTGGTCAGCATCGATCTGGCGCGGCCGAAAGATGGCTGGAAGGTGATCGTGCCCGAACGCGGCAACACGCTGGAAGGCGTGCGGATGATCGGGGACCGGTTCCTGTTGTCCTATCTGAAGGACGGGCAGAGCGTGGCGGTGATGACCGACAGCAAGGGCAAGCCGGGCAAGGCGATCACGCTCAACGGCATTGGCACGGCAAGCGGCTTCGGCGGAAGGCCGGGCGATGCCGAGACGTTCTATCAGTTCACCAGCTTCAACCTGCCGCCTGCGATCTATCGCATGGATCTGCGCAGTGGGGCGGTGACGCCGTTTGCCACGCCGAAGATGGCTTTCGATCCGGCGGACTACAGCGTTGAGCAGCGCGAGTTCACGTCGAAGGACGGGACCAGGGTGCCGCTATACGTGGTACGCAAGCGCGCCCTGGCGCAGGCGGGGAAGCCCTTGCCGACATTGCTCTATGGCTATGGCGGCTTCGACATCTCGCTGACGCCGGGCTATTCGCCGGTGCGGATGGCATGGTTGCAGGCAGGAGGTGCCTTTGCGCTGGCCAACATTCGCGGCGGTGGCGAGTTCGGCAAGAGCTGGCACGATGCAGGCCGCCGCGACAAGAAGCAGAACAGTTTCGACGATTTCATCGCAGCCGGCGAATACCTGGTGGCGCAGGGCATTGCGGCCAAAGGCGGGCTTGCCGTGCAGGGATCGTCGAACGGCGGGCTGCTGGTAGGCGCGGTGGTGAACCAGCGCCCGGACCTGTTTGCCGCCGCCAACCCCGATGTGGGGGTGATGGACATGCTGCGGTTTGACCGGTTCACCTCCGGCAGGTTCTGGGTGGACGATTACGGCCGGCCTGACCGCGAGGAGGACTGGCGCACGCTGCGCAGCTATTCGCCCTACCACAACATTGCCGGGGGGATGGACTATCCGGCGATCCTCGTGACGACCGGCGAAAACGACGACCGCGTGGTTCCGGCGCACAGCTTCAAGTATGTTGCGGCGCTGCAGGCGGCACCGATCGGCGATAAGCCGCACCTGCTGCGGGTGGAGCCACGCGCGGGACATGGCGCGGGCAAGCCGGTGGACAAGATCATCGGCAGCGGGGCCGATGTGCTGGCGTTCCTGGCCTATTGGACCGGGCTGGACCAAGGCTCGACGCAACCCTGAAACTGTTCATGTAACTGACCCGTTTTATGAACATCTGCTGTCATGACGGTTCAGCACGATCTCAGCGCGAATCAGGCAAACCTTCATCTGTGGCGGGAAAGGCCCACCACGGACAGATGAAGGACCGAACTGATGAAGACGTTCTCCAAAACCCTCGTCGGGACTGTTGCCGTCGCAGCGGTTGCGGTGTCTTCGGCCGCCCCGGCTGTGGCCCGTGATCATCGCGGCGGTATCGATGCCGGTGACG
>JAPLPG010000155.1 GCA_026400375.1 Novosphingobium sp.
GCTCATGCCCACTGCACAATCGGCAAGCGCACACCGTGCCGAATCGGCCAGATCATGCGCGACAGGCGCTGTCATTGAAGATCACGGCTCCACCCCTTCCGATCGTGTCGCAAGGGCGACAAGAAAGGGGGTGGCTGGCGGAGAGGGTGGGATTCGAACCCACGGTACGGTTACCCGCACACTGCATTTCGAGTGCAGCGCATTCGACCACTCTGCCACCTCTCCATGGTGCCAATCAGGGTGCCGCAAAGGGCGTTCCCGGTCGAGGAAGCGCGCCGTTAGCGCATGGTCGCGGGCTTGCCAAGCTAAAAGCGGACTGCTTTTCCCCAGGCATGTCAGGAATCTTCATCGCAGCCGCAGGATCGCGGGATTTGGCCGATATGCCTTTGTTGGCATGCCGCTTGTGCGCGCGGTGCGGTGCACCTATATCCGGTACATGGATCGTGCGAGCTTCTTTTCGCCTCAGGCCGGACGCGATATTTCGGCCCCACCCGTCTCCTCGGCGCGGTTTTCGATCGGGGACGTGGTGCGCCATCGCATGTTCGGCTTTCGCGGCGTCGTGTTCGATGTCGACCCGGTCTTTGCCAATAGCGAAGAATGGTACGAATCGATCCCGGAAGACTTGCGCCCGCCGCGCGACCAGCCCTTCTACCACCTCCTCGCCGAGAATGACGAGAGCAGCTACGTGGCCTATGTCAGCCAGCAGAACCTGCAGGGTGATGCCGAAGCCGGCCCGGTAGAGCATCCCTCGCTCGACGAGCTGTTCGAAGGCTTTCGCAACGGCCGCTACCGCCTGCGCCGCAGCCTTTCGCACTAGGACCGGCCCGGGCTGTCCGTGCCCGGGCGAGAGTCCCTGCGGCTCAGTTCTTCAGCTTCCAGCCTGACCGCAGCACGAAGTAGACGGTGGCCGCCAGCGCCAGGTTCAGGACGCCCAGCCCGATGGCGCCATGCAGCACCGCGGTATTGGTGCTGCCGATATCGCTGCGCCCGAGGAAGCCGAAGCGGAAACCCGATATGACGTAGAAGATCGGGTTCATCCGGCTGACCGCCTGGAACGCCGGCGCCAGATTGTCGATCACGTAGAACGTCCCCGAAAGCATCGACAGCGGGGTGATCACGAAGTTGGTGACGGCCGCGTTGTGATCGAACTTTTCCGCCCAGATAGACGTCAGCACCCCGATCAGCGCCAGCAGGATCGCGCCCATCAGGCCGAACCACACCACCGCCCACGGGTGCGCCATCGCCAGCGACACGCCGGGCCACAGCAGCATCGCGCCGGCCACGGCAAGGCCCACCAGCACCGCACGCGTTACC
This sequence comes from Novosphingobium sp., assembly GCA_026400375.1. GTDB lineage: Bacteria > Pseudomonadota > Alphaproteobacteria > Sphingomonadales > Sphingomonadaceae > Novosphingobium. The sequence continues at coordinate 1,315 of JAPLPG010000155.1, forward strand.
GCAGCTCCGGTCAGCGCCAGCAGCAGTTCGCCGGTGGAAATCGGAGGCATCAGGTAATCGACTATGGTCCCCTGGATCTTGCCGCCCAGCATGCTGAAGCTGGAATTGGCGAAGGAATTGTTGATCATCCCCATCGCGATCAGCCCCGGCGCTACGAAGCTGGCAAAGTTCACGCCAAGCACCTGACGCCCGGCACCGCTGCCGCCGCCGCCGCCCAGCGCGAGCGTGAAAATCATCAGATAAAGCAGGGTGGTTATCGCCGGGGCCCAGATCGTCTGGGTCTGGACCTTGAAGAACCGGCGCACTTCCTTCATATAGAGAGTCCACAGCCCCAACCTGTTGAAGCCACGGAAAACCGGTTGCCCCGGCGGGGTGAAGGTTCCGGTGCTGCGGAAAACTGCCCCCTCGCGGGGGTCCTCGTGGGCTAGCGCTTGATCGACCATGGTTGTGGCGGTATCGCGGCGGCGCCTGCATGGCAAGGCCCGGCCTGGCCATGCACGTGGCGGCAAGCCAGAACCGCGCGGCGTCCGGCCCACCGGTCGCATGAAGAATTTTACGTCGGCCGCACCTCCGTGGCCCTGAAGGACAGGTTTGACGCATGAGCTGGACCGAAGAGCGGATCGAAAAACTTACGCATATGTGGGAAGGCGGATCGACCGCCAGCCAGATTGCCGAGGAACTGGGCGGTGTCAGCCGCAACGCGGTGATCGGCAAGGCGCACCGGCTTGGCCTGAAAGCGCGTCCCTCGCCGGTCAAGGCCAACGACAAGAGCGATGCCACGGCCGAAGCGCCTGCCGCGCCTAAGGCGCCGCGCGCGGCCCCGGTCGCTGCCCCTCCGGCCGAGCCGAAGGTTGCTGCCCCGCGCCCGGCCCCGGCTCCAGCTCCGGCCCCCGCCCCGCGCGCTGCGGCACCGGCTCCGGCCCCCGCGCCTGAGGCAAAGGCCGCGGCCGATGCTCCTGTTGCCCCGCCCCAGCCGCGCATCGTCTCGGTCGGCCCTGGCGGGTTCCTGCGCCA
>JAPLPG010000053.1 GCA_026400375.1 Novosphingobium sp.
AACCCTCTTCCATGCAGATCGCAATGATTTCCGATGCAATCGAGCAGACCGGAAATCCTTCTTCGGCCACGACAAGGCGGTTCGTCTTGGCCAGCGAAGCCAGCACGGTCGCCTTGTCTAGGGGGCGCAGCGTCCGCAGGTCGATGACTTCGGCCTCGATCCCCTCGCCAGCGAGTGCCTCTGCGGCTTCGAGCGCGAAGCCAACGCCGATGGAATAGGAGACGATGGTCACGTCAGTACCGGGACGGACGATGCGCGCCTTGCCGATGGGGAGTACGAAGTCGTCGATCGCCGGCACATCGAACGTGCGACCATAGACCAGTTCGTTTTCAAGGAAGACCACCGGGTCCTCGCTCCGGATCGCCGCGCGCAGCAGGCCCTTGGCATCGGCGCTGTCATAGGGCGCGATCACCACCACGCCGGGGACGCTGGCATACCACGGGCCATAGTTCTGCGAGTGCTGCGCGCCAACGCGGCTGGCTGCGCCGTTCGGGCCACGGAAGACCACCGGGCAACGCATCTGGCCGCCGGACATGTAGTTGGTCTTGGCAGCCGAGTTGATGATGTGATCGATCGCCTGCATGGCGAAATTGAACGTCATGAACTCGATGACCGGGCGCAAGCCGCCCATGGCCGCGCCTGCACCGATCCCGGCAAAGCCATATTCGGTAATCGGCGTATCGATGACGCGCCGCGGGCCAAACTCTTCGAGCAGCCCCTGGGTTACCTTGTAGGCGCCCTGATATTCGGCAACTTCCTCGCCCATGACAAAGACGCGGTCATCGGCGCGCATCTCCTCGGCCATGGCATCGCGCAAGGCTTCGCGCACCGTGGTCGGGACCATCGCCGTGCCGGCAGGCAGTTCCGGATCGACGGCTGGCTTGGCATCCGACTTGGGCGCGATTGCCGCCGCAGCCTTGGCCTTGGCATCGAGGTTGGCGGGAGCTTCGCTTTCAGCCGCCTTCTGTTCGGCTGCAGGCGAGGCGGGAGCGGCGGGGGGCGCGGCTTCCTCGCCCTCGCCCTTGATCGTCGCGATCACAGTGCCGACCTTCACGCCCTCGGTGCCTTCGGCAACGAGGATTTCGCCGACGACACCTTCATCGACCGCTTCGAACTCCATCGTCGCCTTGTCGGTCTCGATTTCGGCGAGAATATCGCCGGATTTCACTTCATCGCCAGCCTTCACCAGCCACTTGGCAAGCGTGCCCTCCTCCATGGTCGGGGAGAGCGCGGGCATCTTCAGTTCGATGGCCATCTCAGTAGTTCTCCACCAGCACGTCGGTATACAGTTCGGCCACGTCCGGTTCCGGCGAGGTCTCCGCAAAGTCCGCGGCTTCGGCGACAGTCTGGCGAATGCGCTTGTCGATTTCCTTGATCTTCTCTTCGGTCACGCCGCGCTTCAGCAGTTCCGCCTTGGCACCCTCGATCGAATCGTGATTGTCGCGCATATCCTGCACTTCCTCGCGGCTGCGATACTTCGCAGGGTCCGACATGGAATGGCCGCGATAGCGATAGGTCTTAAGCTCCATCAGCACCGGACCATTGCCGGCACGCACGTATTCGAGCGCAACCTCGGCGGCCTGCCGCACTTCAAGCACGTCCATCCCGTTCACGTCCATGCCGGGGATGCGGAACGCCGTACCCCGGCGATAGAAATGGGTCTCGGCCGAACCGCGCTTGACCGCCGTGCCCATGGCATAGCCATTGTTTTCGACCACGAAGATGATCGGCAGCTTCCACAGCGCAGCCATGTTGAACGTCTCATAGACCTGGCCCTGATTCGCTGCGCCATCGCCAAAGTAGGCCATGCACACGCCACCATCGCCGCGGTACTTGTGAGCAAACGCAAGGCCCGCGCCGAGTGGCACCTGCGCGCCGACGATGCCGTGGCCACCGAAGAACTTGTGCTCGGTGCTGAACATGTGCATCGAGCCACCCTTGCCGCGCGAGATCCCTGCTTCGCGACCGGTCAACTCCGCCATGATCGACTTGGGATCGATACCATAGGCCAGCATGTGGCCATGATCGCGATAGCCGGTGATCACGCTGTCGTGACCTTCGCTGAGGGCCGATTGCAGGCCGACGGCGACAGCTTCCTGGCCGATGTAGAGATGGCAGAAGCCGCCGATCAGGCCGAGACCGTAAAGCTGGCCGGCCTTTTCCTCGAACCGGCGGATAAGCACCATCTGTTCGTAGAACTTCAGCAGTTCCTCGTCGCTGGCATCATAACGCTTGTTGTTCGCATGGGCCTGCTGAAGGCTGCGCAGCGCAAAAGCCGCCTCATCAGCCACCGACGAAGCGATCGTCGGCTCCGCTGCAGCCTTGGCGGCACGTGGTCCGCGCGCCTTGGCAGCGGGCTTTTTGGAAGGGGTGGTCGCGGGGTTGGCCGTTGTAGGACTGGCGGATCCTGCCAAGA
>JAPLPG010000032.1 GCA_026400375.1 Novosphingobium sp.
CCGCACGTAGGAGCCTTCCTGGAACAGGCGGGCCATGACGATACCGGCGACTTGCGGGCGGACTTCGGCAATTTCGTAGGCTTCGGTGCGGCCGGCCAGGTCGGTGGAAATCTGCACAGGCTCGCTCCGGGCGATGATCACGCCGACGACCGGGGTGGGTTTGGGCTTGGCCTCGTCGGATGAACCGCAGGCGGCAAGCGCAAGCGGGGCGGAGAAGATGACGATGGCTTGGAAAAAGGGCCGCGTGTGGAACCGCAAGGATGCTCTCGCTCAAAAAATCGCGGCAAGATCCGCCAAAGCGATCCTGCCGAAGTCGCGCGCGCCCGATTCGTCCGAAACGAATTGCACACACGCATCGGTGGTCTGGTTTCGAGGGTGTCTAGCATAATGCGGCCAGCGCGCACGTTCCTTGATGGTCACGTTCGGCGGATGCGACACAAAGTTACAATTGGCTTGAAATGCGCTGAAAATCCTCGTCTTGTCGCAATTCCGTCTGATGCAACCCCAAAATAGACGCAAAAACGCTCCCCATAAGCGGATTTCCGTGGAAAGACGCCCACAGGCCATGGCTTTCGCGGTATTCGTTGCGTTAGCCGTGCCATCCCTTTCCAGCAGAGGATTACTCTAAATGAACAACAGCGACCTGGCAGACATCATCGCCGCCAACCATGGCCTTTCGAAGGCTGACGCACGCAAGGCCGTCGACAGCGTATTCGCCTCGATCGCAGACGCAGCCGCAAAGGGCGAGGAAGTCTCGCTGAACGGCTTCGGCAAGTTCAAGGTCAAGAACACCCCGGCCCGCGAAGGCCGCAATCCTTCGACTGGCGCGACCATCCAGATCGCAGCCTCGAACAAGCTGACTTTTGCCGCGGCAAAGGCGGTCAAGGACAAGCTCAACGGCTGATCCTTTCCGGACCGGCGTCTGCCAGGGGCGGACGCCGGACGGACTGGCGGGCCTTGTCGGCCCTCGCCTCAATTCACCTGACGCTCGAACCCTTCCCAATAGGGCGCGCGCAACGTGCGCCGCAGGATCTTTCCTGAAGGATTGCGCGGCAGGGCTTCCACCACATCGACCGATTTGGGCACCTTGAACCCGGCCAGGCGTTCCCGCGTCCATTCGATCACCGATTCCGGTGCGATCCGGTGGCCCGGTCTGGCAACGCACACCGCCTTCACCGCCTCCCCCCAGGTTTCATCGGGCACGCCGATCACGGCAACCTCCAGCACATCGGGATGGCCATAGATCGCGCTTTCGACTTGCGCCGGATAGACGTTCTCGCCGCCCGAAATGATCATGTCCTTGATCCGGTCGTGCATGTAGACGTAGCCGTCTTCATCCTGATACCCGGCGTCTCCGGTGGCGATCCAGCCATCGGCGGTCATCGTCGTGGCGGTCGCTTCGGGCAGGTTCCAGTAGCCCAGCATGTTGTTGGACGAGCGGGTCTGGATCTCGCCAATGGCATTGGGGCCAAGCGGTGTGCCATCGTCGCCCAGGATGCGCACTTCCACCCCCGGCAGCGGCTTTCCGGCAGAGCGCATGCGCTGGTTCCCTTCGACGCAGTGGTCTTCGGGCGGCAGCATGCAGATGGTCCCGGTGGTCTCGGTCATGCCATAGGCCTGGATGAATTCGGCCTTGAACATGGCGATGCATTCGCGCAGCAGCACCAGCGGAATCGGCGATGCGCCATAGATGATGTACTTCACGCGGCTGAAATCCACGTGGGCGCAGTCGGGATGGTTGAGCAGCAGCTGCAACGCGGCCGGCACGATGAAAAAGCGCGTAACGCCCTTCTGCTCAACCGCATCGAACACCGCGCGCGGTTCGAATTCGGCAAGGATCACCCCCGGCAGCCCCGCCCCGATGGCCATGACGCCAAGCCCCGTCCCGCCGATATGGGCGCAGGGCATGGCGACGAGAATGGCCTCGTCGTCGGTCATCGTGGTGTAGGGCAATTGCGCGCCGGCCGATTGCTTGCGCAGGCCGAACAGATTGCGGTTGGACAGCACTGCCCCCTTGGGGTTCCCGGTCGTCCCCGAGGTGTAGAGCTGCAGCACGGCATCGTCCGGCCCTGCCGGCACGAAGTGGCTGCGCGCTTGGCCATCGATCCAGTCCCACGCCGCATCCTGCGTGAAGCAATGCCCGACTTCGGGCAGGGCAGCAAAGATATCGCTCAGCGCCTCGAAGCCCTGCCCCAGAAACACGGCGCGGGCGCTGGCATCCTGCGCGATCCACGCCGCCTCGGCCGGGGCGAGCCGCCAACCGATCGGCACCATCACCACGCCCAGCCGCGCGGCGGCAAAGAACAGGGTAAAATAGAGCGTGCTGTTCTTGCCAAACCAGGCAAGCCGGTCACCCTTGC
>JAPLPG010000199.1 GCA_026400375.1 Novosphingobium sp.
AGTAGGGATCGGAGATCAGCCCCTTGATCCCGGTCATCGCCGAGAGAAACGAGAGGAAGGCCTGGCTGTTCAGCTCTGCCAGCAGATTGCGCACGCGCGGGCCGCATTCCTGCGGGTGGTACTGGTATTTGAAGCGCTCCTGATCGCGGTCGAAGAATTCGTGGCCATCGCTGCCTGGAAACTCTGCAAGGAGTTCGCGCAGGGCAGCGACAGGCACGAAATCATCGATAGCGATGTGGGGGAACGGGCTGGCGGATTGATAGCGGTCAGCCAGTTGCTTGCCAGCCTCGACGCACTGCGCTTCGTCGAAAGCATAAAGCCCGCCGCGGTCATGAAGTTCAAGGACGCTCATCTGTTAACCTTCTCGGCTTTGGCATGAGATTTGGGTCTGCGTTTAGGTGAAGTTATCTTCCTAAACAAGAAGTTGCTAGCGAGAGGATGCTCCGCGCTGACGCGAGGTCCGGATCGCAGGAAGATTGGAAAGCTCATCAATCAGCCAAGGTGTAAGGCGCTTGACGCCAAACCGGTTGAGATGGCCGCCGTCGGAGTAATTGCGGAAATCGGATCTCAAGAATCCGGCGTCGAGGATCGGCCCGATGTCCCGGTAAAAGATCCAGTCATTCTTGTTCGGCTGCAGTTCGAACACCGGCAGATATAGAAAGGCCACCGACGCCTGATGTTGTTTTGCCAGATCGGCGATCCGAGTTGTGTATTGCAACGGCATCACGAACTCGAACGGACGCATCGCATTCGGCAGGACCGGAGGCGTCATGCCGTTGCGGAAAATAGCGGCAGATGCATCAATCTTTGCGCGTGGGAATATTGTGTCACGATCGATCCAAGCGCCGGTGACCTGGCGGAAACTTGTCGTCGTTTCCATGGTCGAGCCAGTGTAACTGGCGGGATCGAACGCATTTCGGTAGCCGGAAACCTCGGGAAACCATGTCGCCAGCGCCGTTGTGATCTGCCGATATGGCAGATAAGTGATGTCGTCGGCTTCATTCAGGTTGATCAGCAACGGCGATTTCAAGACGTCGTTTACATCCGCAATATTCCGGAATGCCGGATGCCCCTTTCTGGCGGATTGCTCGATGATGTCGAGGACGATCAGTTTAACTTCCGGGTGATGCTGCAACAGGAGTTTCGTGAGGGCAAAGTGAGCGTTCCTGCCATCCTGCGGCATGCTGAAATTCACCACTCGCACTTCGCGACCCAACTTCGCTGAAAGCCCGGCAGAGAGGGCAGGCGCGCTCACACCCGCGCCGAGCCTGGAATTGCCAATCAGTGCTACATCGATTGGGGTGGGATCGAAAACGATCCGCTCATAAGCCCAAACTGTCCTGAAATGGATTGTTTCAGACAGTTGTTGGTAACGTATGTATGAGCTGGATGGTAGCAGCAGGCTGCCTAAGAAGAGAGCGGCAAAAGTCAGGCCGGCAAGCAGGAGAAAGCGCCCCATCGGCAGATCGCGACCGCGAGGTACTTCAGCTTTGCCGTCCCACGAGGATGTAGCGACAACCACAAAACGCTCCTAAAAACCAAAATAGATGAAGCTTAGAGACCCGCGAGCGATGAAAACGAAGCCCGCGAAAAGCGTCGCCCCCGACAGCATCGCACCCACGGTCGTTGCTTTCCAATGCCAAGGAAGCAAAGGCAGGCCAACCTGGCGCCATTTGTCCCATTCCAGACAGGGAGAGAATCTCCCCATGATCTGCTGCGTATTGGGCAGACAGAAAACGGCGAAATACCCCGCTATCAACAACAACATTGCACCCAACTGTCCGAAGGGCCATTCAGCCGCAAGCCTGCTCGGCGTACTGCCTAGAGAACCAAGGCCGAGCATGCTCGTGAACATCAGACGCGTGCCATCGATGTCGCTGTAGGCGAACGGCACGCACGAAAGCACGAATGCCAGCAACGTAAGCCCTCTTGCAAAAACCTTGCGCTGGAATGTTGCGGGCTGCTTCTTCAAGCCCAGGCGCTTGCGACGCTGCTTCAACACATTCTGCCAGACTTCGTTGATCACCATGAAGAGACCATTCATGAGTCCGAACAGGAAGAAATTCGCGCCTGGACCATGCCAAACCCCCAGGACAATCATAGACACGATCGTCGGCAGAAAAGTTGACAGTGACAAGAACTTGAGCCCGACGTAATTTCTGTCACTGGCAAAGCGAGCCAGTGGAACGGAAAGCGGCTGAAAGATATAGCTTTGCACCCAACGACCCAGCGTCATGTGCCATCGCCGCCAAATTTCCACAAAGCCGTCCGACTTGAGAGGAGAGTGGAAATTCAACGGTAGGACCACTCCAAACATCCGTGCCACACCAATGGCCATGTCAGAGTAACCCGAGAAATCAAAATAGATTTGAAGCGTATAGAGCAAGGCGCTGGTCCAGGCGACCACAAATCCTACGCCCTCACCCGTTCCAACGCCGTGGATCACTGGACCAGTATAAATCGCAATACTATCCGCAATTATCGCCTTCTTAAAAAGGCCAATGGAAAAAATCGTCAAGCCAATCATTATGTTATGAAACACTTCGGAGCCTAAAGGTTTCTCCTCAATCTGCGGAACAGTTTCTGTGTATTTTACGATCGGCCCAGAAATAAGAGACGGGAAGAAAAATACGAAGTTAAGATACTGCAATAAGCCCTGCACTGTAGCCTTGTTGCGAGACACATCTATTAGCAGGCCAATCTGCTGAAAAGTATAAAACGAAATTGCCAAAGGCAAAATTATGGTTGACGAAGCCTGGTTGGAATTATCACCAACATAGAAATACGCCAATGCAAAATCTGCATACTTATAGTAAAACAGTAACGCGAGATTTAAACATACCCCGATTGGCAAGAAAACGCTGCCTACTCGTTCATTATCTCGATACCTTTGTATTGCACAAGCAAATACGAAGTTTACTACGGCCGATACCAATAGAAGGGGTAAGAAACGCGCTGCGCCAAAAGCATAAAAGACAATCGATATGGCGACAAAGCATGCCCGCCTAATCCCATCCACAGCAAATGCAGATGCGAAATAATATATAATCAGCGCAACCGGAAGAAATATGACAATAAATGTGTAAGAGTTGAATAGCATTTCTCTACACCTTCCTAATCACGCAGGCTCAGCAATTAAAGAGCAGGTAATTGCACTCTTGCGTTTCAGGGCGCGCGAAATCGAGATATTTTCGGTCGTATGGCAGGACATTTCGACGATGCGGAATCCGCCGTCTTCGATTAGCTTCTGGACTTCGTCTGGATGGCGCAGCAAGATCAAGTGATCAGGTAGCGGAGCATTTATTGGAATGTTAACGAATATGTTGCCCCCCTTGGAAATCCAGCCACGTAAATTCTGGAGTGCTTCGACTGGTCTTTCGAGATGTTCGAGCAGATGGCTTAAAATAATGAGGTCAAAGCGCTTATCAGAGTCAATCGGACTGTTCATATCGCGAACAAGAAACGTCGACTCTGCAGCGTAGCCCAATTTGCTCAACGTGTTGCGGGTCTGGTCTAGTGAGACCGGGCTGAGGTCCCATCCTTCGACATGACCAGCCCCGAGACGTTCCAACGCCATGTATAGGAGTAGGCCGTGACCAGGGCCAACTTCCAATACGGACGATCCGGATTTAAGTCGCGCAGACATGCGCGAAGTAAAAAAGAACAAGCTAGAGCTGAACATCCACCAAATTACATGGCATAAAAATAATCCATTCATATATCTATCCATGAAAACATCATCTGAATAGACATTTTTCAGAGTTTCTTGAAAGGTACTGTACCGATACCTATCTTCGCGTGCAAAAAACAACTCTTCTTCTTGCACCATTTTACAGAACCAACGGTAGTCATGCGCAAGGTCTGTGATATTTTCTTCAGAGATCTTCAGTATTGCGCTTGCGGCCCATTCCGATGCATCAAGATGCGCCGGGGTACGCGCCAACATCGATCGTGCAAGATATCCAGCGTGTTCCGGCCAAGCGCTCTCCACGTGAGATATGAGCTTCGCAAGTGATGGTCGATTAAACAGGACCGTATTCAAATCGGATATCATTGAACAACCTCACCGCAAAAATAGATTTCAGGCATTCGATCAAGCCAACCTAAATCAACCGCTTTTCTCAATTACGTGTACCGTCAATGGCAGATCGCGCGCGGCTAAGTCAGTTAAACCCAGTTCATACTGCTTCGCCCCGCCATCACGCTCGCCGGTGCAGGCAAAGCCCAGCTTTTCGAAGTGCTTTTCGACCAGCACGTTCTTTGCGGTGGGGATGTACTCGCCGGTCAGGCGCGTTGCCCCGGCGGCGCGGGCGGCCTGCGCGACGTGGGCGAGGACGGCCTCTTCGACACGGCGGCCGAGGACGCGGCAGCTCATCAGCCAGGTGTCGCAGTGCCACGCATCGGCGGCGCGATCGAAGATCACCACCGAGATCATGCCGTTATCGCCGAAACGATCGACGAGGCGGACCTGCATGGTGAATTTCTGCGGGTCTGCCTGGATGGCGGCGACATCGGCCTCGCTGTAGCGGCGCGTGGTCAGGTTGAACTGGTTCGACTTGTTGATCAGCTGGGCGATGCGGGCGCGGCCGAGATCGTCGAATGGCGCAATGGTGCACTCCATGTCGAGCGAGGCGAGGTATTCATCGAGGTTGCCGACCTTTTGCAGCGCCGAGGCGCGCTGGGCGTTGGCCTGATACATGTCGGCGCGCTTGCGGTCTTCGTCGTTGAAGGCGACCGCTTCGAAGTATCCGGCAAGCGCGAGCAGGCGGACGTAGTCGGACGGTTCATCGCCCACTTCGGGGACGGCAACTTCGGGCAGCTCCTGCCGCACGCGTTCGCGCTCGGCCGGGTTGTCGTCGAGGAAGACCAGTGCATCGGTGCCGATGTTGAGCGCTTGGGCAATGGCCTTGAGATTGGTGGCCTTGTCGGTCCAGTTGGCGACGAACACCGAGATGTGGTCTTCCTTCAGCACCATCTCGTCATGTTCGCGGAACGGGATCAGCGCGGCGGCTTCCTCGTTCTTGGAACAGACGGCCAGGATGATGCCGCGGCGGCGCAGGTCGAGCGCGAACGACTGGACCGCAAGGTGCGCTTCGCCCCGCGCCGAGCCCTGCCCCAGCTTGATGCCATCGACGCCATCGTCGCCGATGATGCCGCCCCACAGGGTGTTGTCGAGATCGAGCACCAGACATTTGCGCGCAAGCCCGCGGGCCGATGCGAGCATGCGGCACAGGTGATCGGCATAGAGCGGGATGGCATCGAGCGCGCAGGGCATCTTGGCATCGTGCCACCGCAGCGGATCGTGCCAGCGGGCAAGGCCGACCGTTTCGGACAGGGCCGCCAGATCGAGCAGCAGATCGGCATCGGCAGCGACATCTTCGGCAAGGCGCTGGTTGAAGCGGGCGACGAGCCAGCGGACCGAGCCAGGCACGCGCGCATCGAAGCTGCCGAACAGGCTTTCCGCTGGCGTGGCGAGCGTGTGCAGCACGACGCCTGCGCCGATATTGCTGCGCACGCCATCGCGCAGCGAAGCCACGTAATCGAGCGCGGACTGGACCGCAGCTTCGGCAGCGGCCGCTTCGAATTGTGGGCGGGCCAGGCCAAGGGCAGCTGCATCAAGTGCAAGCAGGACGAAATCCGGCTCTGCGGCGGCAAGTGACGACGCCGGGTCCAGCACGGCTTGCGCAAGCTGGCCATAATCGGTCTGCACCGTATCGAGCAGCAGGCCATGCCGCAGTGCGGTAGCCGGAAGAGCTTCGGCCACCAGATCGACGGTGTGGGTTGCCGCTATGCCGAGCAGGACCGGGCGCAGCCGCCCTTCTGCGGCAAGCGCGGTGCGCCGGGCATCGATAATCTTGCCGAGCGAGC
>JAPLPG010000272.1 GCA_026400375.1 Novosphingobium sp.
CGTGCACGACGTTATCTCGCGCAGCAAGCAGACGGCGGCGCTGGCCAAAGGTCTGGGCTTTTCTGGCAGTGGCGGTTCCAGCGCTGACCCTCAGAAGGCCGAGGATGATAGCGACACGCTCAAGACGCGGATGTCCGACGCGCTTCTGACCCTGAAGAAGACGACAGGTGCCAAGGGCGATTTTCTGTATGACCTGCCGTGGTATGTCATCATCGGGCCCCCTGGCTCAGGCAAGACCACGGCTCTGGTCAATTCGGGGCTGAAGTTCCCTTTGACGCGCTCGGGAGCGACGCCAGCCGCGATCGCAGGGGAGGGCGGCACCCGCTACTGTGATTGGTGGTTCACCGAGGACGCCGTCCTCATCGACACAGCTGGGCGCTACACCACCCAAGACTCTGATAGTGCAGCCGACAAAAGCAGCTGGTTTTCGTTCCTCGATTTGCTGCGCAAGAACCGGCCGAAGCAACCGATTAATGGCGTGTTTGTCTGCATCAGCATTGAAGATCTTCTGAAACTGCCAGAGGCGCAGCTGAGGGCACATTCGGACGCGATTCGTAACCGGCTTGTCGAATTGCATGACCAGCTGAAGGTCGATTTTCCGGTTTATGCATTGTTCACCAAGGCTGATCTGATCTCTGGCTTCATGGAGTTCTTCGGCCAGCTTCCGGAAGAGGAACGCCGCGCTGTTTGGGGCGTCACCTTTCAAACCAGCGACAAGACCGCCAACCTCGTCGCCCAGGTACCGGACGAATTTGACCTGCTGATCGAACGGCTGAACCACGAAGTGGTGGACCGTGTTCAGGAGGAGCCTACGCCACAGGGCAAAGTGCAGATTTTTGGCTTCCCGAGCCAGATGTCGGCGCTGAAGAAGCCGGTTTTTGAGTTCCTCAACCGTATCTTCGAACCGACGCGCTACCATTCCAGTGCGACTTTGCGCGGGTTCTATTTCACCAGCGGCGTCCAGCAGGGCGCGCCGCTCGATCGCATCCTGGCGGGCGTTGCCGAAAGCTACCAGAGCGCGTCGCGGCCGTCGGGCGGATCGGGGCGGACCTATTTCCTCAACCGCGTGCTGACCGAAGTGGTCTTCGGCGAAGCCGGCCTGGTCGAGGCAGACCCCGCCGCGCGTCGCCGACAGCAGGCACGCACCACCGCAGGGGTGATCGGCGTTGCCGCCGCCGCCGCCGTGATCGTGGCGCTGTGGGGCGTCAGCTTCTGGCAGAACCGGTCGTTCCAGTCGGCGCTGGGCCAGTCTTCGGCGCAGGCTGCCACGCTGATCCAGCAGACCGGAGTCGATCTGGTTGAAGTGCGCGATACCGATCCCGATCTTGAGCAGGCGCTGAGCACGTTGCGCGCCCTGCGCACCTTGCCGCAGGGCTATGCCGAACAGGCCGCGGGCGAACCGGGCCTGTTCAAGCGCTTCGGGCTCTATCAGTCGAGCCATGCCGATACGGCAGTTGAATCCTATCGCGCGGGTCTGCGGCGCATCCTGTTGCCGCGCCTGCTGTTGCGCATCGAGCAATACATGGCGGCCAATGCGGCCGATCCGATGGCGGTCTATCAGCCGCTCAAGGTTTACCTGATGCTCGGCGGGCAGGGGCCGCTCGATCCCGGCACGGTCAAATCGTGGGTTGAGGGCGACTGGCTGAACGAGCAGTTCCCCGGAGCCGACCGCGCGCCGGTGCGCAAGGAACTGGGCGAGCATCTGGCCGCGCTGCTGGAAGACCAGGGCATGTCATCCGAGTGGGCAGAGCGCAAGGCTCCGCTGGATGGCACGGCGATCGCTTCGGCCCGCGCCGCGCTGCAAACGCTCAGCCTGGCCGACCGTGCCTATGCGGTCTTGCGGCAAAAGGCGCTGGCCGGGGTGGAGCAGCCATGGCGGGCCAGCGCGGCGATCTCTGCGGGTGATGCGCAGGCCTTTGCCAACGGCGCAGAGGTGATGCTGCTGGAAGTGCCCTACTTCTACACCCGCGAAGGCTATGAAAAGGCCTATCTGCCGGGGCTGGCCACGGTGGCGGGCGATCTGCAGAAGGACCTGTGGGTGTTGGGCGAGGGTGCCGAAACGGCAGGCGTCCAGGCGCAAGTGGAGCAGATCCGGCCGGGCGTGGCCGCGCTCTATGCCCGCGAATACATCGATTCGTGGGAGCGGGTGGCGACCTTGCCGACGCCGGGCAACCTGTTCGGCGATCCGGCGGTGCTGGGCGCCTTTGCCAAATCGCCATCGCCGCTCAAGGTGTTGCTGATGGAACTGCGCAAGAACACCAGCTTTGCCGGGGGAGCCAAGGCGCTGGGCGATGCCGCCAATGCCAAGATCGAATCCTCGCGGTTCGGCAAGCTGGCGCAGGCGGCGGCGGCTTCGGCGACCGGGCCACGGGTGGATGCGGCAACCGCCATCACCTCGCACTTCAAGCCGGTTCATGATTATGTTGGCGATGGCAAGGCGCCTGCACCGATCGATGACTTCGTCGGCGCGATCAAGAAAGCGGGGGAGGCGATAAATTCGGCCAAGCTGGCAGGTGGCGGCATGGGAGCCGATGCGGTGCAAAGCCAGATGGCCATGGCGTTGGGGGCGGTGGCCACCAGTGCGGGCGGTGCGCCTCCGCAACTGCAGAACTTCGTTGCGGCGGCCACCAGTGGCGGGTCGACGGCAACGACCGCAGCGGCGCAGGGCGCGCTGAGCGATGCCTATGCGCAGTCGGTCTTTCCCGATTGCCAGCTTGCCACGCAGGACCGCTACCCTTTTGTCGGAACCGCCCAGGCCGACGCTTCGCTGGCTGATATCCAGCGGATCTTCGGCCTGGGCGGGACCCTCGACAGCTTCATCCAGGCGCGGATCGTGCCGCTGCTGGACATGAGCGGCCCGGTGTGGCGCTGGAACCTGCAAAATCCGCAAACCGCCTCGCTTAATCCCGCAACCCCCGAAGAGTTCGTCAAGGCACGGCTCCTGCGCGATATCCTCGCCGGTGGCCTCAACGTGAAGATCGAGGCCAAGTCGTTTGGCGCAGGCGTGGATTCGGTGGATCTGGTGGTGGGCAACACCCGCTACAATTTCGAACGGGGCTCGCTGGGCACGCAAAAGCCGCTGGCATGGTCGCCGCAGGGCAATCTGCCGGTGGCGTCCGTGGCGCTGATGTCGGCCGGGCAGAAAGTGGGGGGCGTGGACACCGAAGGGCCGTGGGCGCTGTTCCGGTTGATGGATGCCGCGCGCAAGGAGAATGCCGGTCCGCTGGCGGTTCTGGCCACATTCGGATCGGGTGCGCAGACGGCGGTGTTCAAGATCAGCCTGCCAAACGATCGCAATCCGTTTGGCCGCGGCGGCCTGTGGAGTTTCAGATGTCCCACAGTCCTGTAGCGCGCTGGTTGTTCGGCAAGCTGCCCTCGCATGGCGATTTCGTCTCGCGCGGGATCGCCACTGGGCTACGTGATACGCTCGACCTGTGGCTGTCAGCGGAGATGGAGCAGGCGCGGCGCGCGTGGGGCGAAAGTTTCGACGAGCGTTATGATCTTGCCCCCGTATGGCACTTTGTCGATTCCGATGGCCCGGACAACTGGAGTGGCGGAATCCTGTGCGCATCGACGGATCGCGTCGGGCGGCGGTTTCCCTTGCTGATCGCAGCGCCTGCTTCAGATTGCGCCAATGCGGTGGCGCTTTCGGCTGGATGTCTTGCCGTGGTGGCTAAAGCCTTTGCAGAAGGTTGGGATGCCGACCGGCTGAATTCGGCTCCGCTCGAACCTGACAGCTTGCCCTGGCAACCTGAAGGCCCGTCATGGGCGCTTGTTGGTGAGGATGGACCGGCGGTGCAATATGAAGGTAGAAACCCCGCCGGAGTGATCGGGCGGATGTTGGAGATGGCCGCATGACCAATGCTTTCCGCGTCGAGGACAATGTTCTGACGCATGTCGGGAATGTGCGCAGCCAGAACGAGGACAGCTATTTCGCCGACTGCGCAGCGGGGGTCTGGGTGGTGGCAGACGGGATGGGCGGCCATGCCAACGGCAAGCTCGCATCCGAAGCCCTGGTGGCCGCTGTCGGCGCGGTTCGCGTGCCCGACGTGCTTGATTCGGCGTGCGAAGTGGTGGCCAATGCGATACATTCGGCCAACACCGCGATCTTCGGCCATGCGCAGGAAGCCGGGGTCCAGATGGGATCAACCGTCGTCTCGCTGGTGGTGCGCGGAGATGAATTTGCGGTGCTGTGGTCGGGCGACAGTCGGGCCTACCTGCTGCGCGACGGGCACTTCATCCAGCTGACGCGCGATCACACGCAGGTTCAGGAAATGGTCGATCGCGGGCTGCTGTCTTCCGCCGATGTCGAAAATCACCCGATGAAGCACGTTCTTTCGCGCGCCGTGGGCGTGCAGGACGTGCTGGAAATCGATGCCATCCGCGATCAGTTGCAGACGCGTGACCTGTTCCTGCTGTGCAGCGACGGGCTTTACGGTGTGGTCGAAGAAGCGGAAATCGCGCGCATCGTTGGCGAGCATGGCGTTGCAGCCGCCGATGCGCTGGTTGCGGCCAGCCTTGCCGGCGGCGCGCCCGACAATGTCACGGTCGCGCTGGTAAGCGTGGCGGAACCGACCCTGCTGGTCCTGAACGGAGCATCATCGTGAGCCAGAACAACGGCCAAGGCGGCGAGGACGAGCCCCGCACCGTTTTCAATCCGCAGCCAGGCGAACCGGTCCCACCGGCCGGGAGTGGTGCCTCCTCGGGCGGATGGGGCAGCCCTCCTCAGGACTCCCCACCTCTGGAAAAGCCCTCACCGGAGCAGGTAACACAGGAGCCTGCGATCTCCGCACAAGAGCCGCCAGTCGAGCCCGCTGCGCCTGCGCCGATGATGTCCGAGCCTCCGCTTGCCCAGACCGCAGCGCCGCTGGCCGAAACCGAATTTCCCGGCGCCACGTCATTCCCGCTGACAGGGGCAGAGCCGCGCGACGTGCGCGAAGGCGATGTGCTGAACCATCTCTATCAGGTCAGGCGCTTCATCGCGCGCGGCGGCATGGGGCAGGTGTTCGAAGGCGTAAACATCAACAACGAGGATGAGCGCGTCGCCATCAAGGTGATCCTGCCGCATCTTGCCCGCGATCCCAATGTGCTGGCGATGTTCCGCAAGGAAGCGCGCACGTTGACGCGATTGAGCCACCCGGCGCTGGTGCAGTACCGGACGCTGGCGATGGAGCCGCAGCTTGGCGTGTTCTACATCGTCACCGAATATATCGACGGGCGCAATCTGTCCGACGTTCTGTCGAGCATCGAAGCCAGCCCGGCGCAACTGCTGGCGCTGATCCGCACGCTGGCCGAAGGTCTGGCGGTGGCGCATTCGCTGGGGGCGATCCATCGCGATATCTCGCCGGACAACATCATGCTCGAAGGCGGGCGGCTCGAACGCGCCAAGGTGATCGACTTCGGCATTGCCAAGGACCTTGACGGCGGCAGCCAGACGATTGTCGGTGACGGGTTCGCCGGCAAGCTGAATTACGTGGCGCCCGAGCAGCTGGGTGATTTCGGTCGGCAGGTCGGATCGTGGACCGATGTCTACAGCCTCGGCCTGACGATTCTTGCGCTGATCAACAAGCGTGATGTCAACATGGGCGGATCGCTGGTCGATGCGGTTGACAAACGCCGCGCGGGGCCGGATCTCTCACCGGTTCCGGCAGAAGTGCGGCCGGTGCTTGAAGCGATGCTTCGGCCCAATCCCGCTGACCGGCTGCGCACCATGGAAGACGTGATCGCCGCCACGGGTGCCAGCGGAGCAAGCGCTGCCGCCGCCGCGCAAGCTGCACCGGCAGCCAAGGAGAAGGCGCCGCCCAAGGCCAAGGCCCCGCCCAAGGTCAAGACACCACCCAAGCCCAAGCCCGCTGCCGCCGAGGGAGGCGCAGGCAATCAGCGCAAGGCGCTGATCGGCGCAGGCGTTGCCGCTGCCGTGGTCCTGCTGGGCGGATTGGGATACGCGATTTCATCGGGTGGGGACGATGCCGGAGATGCCACCCAGCAGAGCGCTGCGGCGCCCGCAGCAGCCGGTGGTGACCCGCTGAAGACCGCCCAGTCGGCACTGGATGCAGGTTTGACCTCGGTCGGGTGTTCGTGGCTCGATGTCAGCGATCTGCAAGTGCAGGGCAGCGATGTTGCCCTGGCTGTCAGGGGCGTGGCCGGTCGTCCGGTCGATGCGCAGAACGAGATCGGCAAGCTGCTATCGGCACGCGGCTTACGTGCAGCGTCGATCGATTTCAGCGAAGTGTCCCAGGTCAGTCCAAGCGATTGCGGGCCGATCGAGGCGTTTCGTCAGATCAGGGGCAAGGGCCCATCGCATTTGTCCGTTCCGCAAGTGAAATATGAATTGACCAAGCGTCCAGCAGGCGAGCCTGATGCTGGCCAGCTCAATGCTGCGGTTGTCGTAAACGTCGATCTGAACGGCGTTCAAGGGGACATCGGTCTTGTCGCCATTGAAGAAAACGGCACGATGGATTTCGATCCTCGGGCCGACAGGTCCTATCTTTCGCAGAATCAGGTGGGTCCGCAGAGCTACCGGCTTGAGATTCCAACGTCGCATTCGGGTTGGAGCGGTATCTTCCTGCTGTGGGGCAAGGGGCCGTTTAA
Source organism: Novosphingobium sp. (assembly GCA_026400375.1). Classification (GTDB taxonomy): domain Bacteria; phylum Pseudomonadota; class Alphaproteobacteria; order Sphingomonadales; family Sphingomonadaceae; genus Novosphingobium. The sequence continues at coordinate 6,592 of JAPLPG010000272.1, forward strand.
CTCCGATCTGTTGGTCGGCACTACGGCATCACGTGGTGGCGACTGGGCACAACGATTCCTGGCGGAGGCCAAGGCCAAGGGCTGGCAGTCCGATATGGTCTGGTACAAGACTGTGAACGAACAGCCCGACTGAGATTTGCTTGCCGAGCGTGAAATAAGCGCTCGGCAAGGTTATCGCTGGTTGGCGATTTCCTCGTAGGCGCGGCGGAATTCCTTGGCGAACATTTCCATGAACGCCTCGTCCGATCCTTGCGCCACGCCGCTGAATTCCTTTTCGTAGGCCGCCCAAAGCGCCGCGTCGCGGGCGCCGGGCAGGATGCGTGACAGGAAACCGCCTTGTTCGGCGCGCGCGCGGATGGCGCGCGGGCTGAACCGGTCGAGCGTCGCGCGCAAGGCGCCTTGCATGGCCTTCAGCGTGGCCATCTGGTGGGCTTGCAGGTCCTTGAAGGCGTCCTCGATCGCGCGTTCGCTGTCCATGAAGCCACGGTGCGGCGCATTCAGCAGCTGTTCGAGCGCCTGTTCGGGCGTGCGGGCAAACTTGAGCGGATTGTTGCCATCGAATTCAAGGCTGGTGCCTTGCGCGCCAAGCTGGCTCTTGGCGCGTGCGCGCGCTTCGAGCATGACGACCATTCCGGCCACCAGACGGCGCAGAAGACTGCCAGCCATGCCGAGGGTCTGCGTTTCACCCGCCTGCAGTTTCTCCACCCCGATCCCGGCGCCTTGCGCAAGAGTGGCGACCGACGCGCCCGGCGCGGCTGCTGCTGCCGGAGCCGGTGGTGGCGCGACTGGGGTCGGTGAGATTGGGGCCGGCGCGACTGGAGTTGGCGCGGATGCTGCCGGAAAGGAGGCGGCTGGCGCAGGCAGTATCTGCGCCGCAGGGGCCGGGAGTGGCGCCACCGGCGGTGGTGCAAATGCCGGAGGGGCAGGCTGGGCGGCGCCGCCAAACCCGCCACGGGCCCAGTCTACCACATTCGACTGCGCGAACTTGCCCCAGATGTCGTCAGCGCCCGGAGGCGGCGGGGGCGCGGCGGGGCTTGACCATTCGGACGCCGGTTTCATCGGCGCGGGCGCGGGTACGCCCCATGAGGATGCTGGCCCCGGCTCTGCAGGCGGCGGCGCGGCCGCTCCCCATGTCGAGGCAGGCTGTGCCGACACCGGCGGAGGTGCGGCGGACGAACTCGCTGGTCCCCAACCGCCGGACGATGCTGGCAATTCTGGCGTAGCAGCACTGCTCCAGGCCGAAATCGGCGCAGGCGGCGGAGCGGCCGCCGCAGGGGCGGTTGGCGGTGGACCCCATCCACCGGAGGAAGGCGGCGATGCTGCGGTGGGCGGTGCGGCCCAGCTTTGCGACATCGGCCCGGTGCCCGAGATTGCTGATCCAGCCGGGCGGGCATCCCAGCTGTTCGATGATGCCGGCGGCGCAGCGGCCCCGGACGAACCCGTCCAGCCCTTCCAGTCCTGCGGCGCGGGGTTGCTGTTGCGTTCTGCTGCCAGCGCTGCCGTCGCATCATCCAGCGCTGCCACGATCTCGAACGGGCCGATCCGGATGACATCGCCCTGGGATATCGTGTGCGGCCCGGCCAGCCGCGCTTGCTGGCCATCGATGAAGGTGCCGTTGGTGCTGTGATCGACCAGTTCGTACTGACCCCCGGCAAACCGCACTTCGCAGTGGCGCGATGAAACATGGAGCGACGGATCTGGCAGGCACCAGTCCGTCGTCGCGGCGCGCCCGATCATCGCCCCGCGCCGGTCGAGCACGAGTGAAAGCGGAGAGCCGTTCTCAAGCCGGTCGGCATTGCGGATGGTCAGTGTCAGTGGCACGCGTCTGGACTAGCTGCTTGCTATCGAATTGTCATCATGCACTGCTGTGCCAATCGCGCGAAGGTCAGGACGAGGCGCGCGGCGGCAGGTTCGGGGAAGGCTTTGCCACCCGATCATGCACCCGCCAGGACGGTTTCCCCGATCTGCAAGCTTCTGGCGATATCGGCTTGCGGGTCCTTGCCGGCAAAGGCGGCCGTGAGCACGGCGGCGGCGGCAAGCTTGGCGCAGACATCGGGCGGTGGCTGGATGGCTGGCAGATCTTCTTCGGAAATCGATCCTCCTGACAGGAAGATCGCCTCGCACAGCAGGGCTTGCGGCGTTTCGTCGTCCAGGCCTGCCCCAAGATCGTGGGCGGCGCGGCGCAATTTGTCGTTCGGGCTGTCAATCCAGCGCAACGCGGCCACCATCGCCGGGTCGGAGCGTGCGATCCCGATGTCGATCAGCGCACGGACGGCCCAGACCACGCATTCGTAGCGCGGCATCGCGTGGGCAATGTAGTTGACCGCATATGTCATCTCGCCCGCCTCGCGCAGCTTGGCAAACCAAGCGGCAGGGGCGACGCCGCGCGCTTCATCGGGGACTTCGCGGCGGTTCACGCTGGCAGCCAGCTGCGCTGCATCGGCCCAGGTGGATAGTGTCCAGTCGCCCATCGAATGTGCCTCAGTTGATTTTGACAAGGCCGCCCTGGGCGGTGAGGATTCCCGAAGCTTCGACCTTGGTCATGGCCGAGGAGAGTTTGGCTGTCGCCTGTCCTTGCATCGACAGCTGCGTGGTGGAAATCTTGATCGAGGCTGGTTCCAGCGTGATCGTGCTTCCCCCGCAAGACAGCGTGATCTTGCTGTTGGCGCTGATCTTGATCGAATCCCCGGCGTTGACGACGATCGTCTTGGTGACGTCGAGCTTGTCGTTGGACTTGATCTCGACCTTGCGGTCCTTGTGCACGGTGACTGTTTCCGTGCCCTTGACCACTTCCTTGCGTTCGCCTTCGATCAGGATCTCTTCGTTCTTGCCCACCCGCTCCTTGCGGTTCTTGCCGACGCTGATCTCGACATCTCGGCCGACCTTGTGCGTTTCATTGTGCCTTACGCGCGTGTTCATGTCCCGCTCGGCATGGAGGAAGACCTCTTCCTTGCCCGTGGCATCTTCAAAGCGCAGTTCGTTGGCACCCGGTGCGCCGGTATCAAGCGCTTCGGTTTCCGAAAGCGAATCGCCCTTGGTCCGCTTGTAGGTCTTCGTGCGCCACAGGGCGCGAGTCTTGTTGTCGGGCAATTTGTAGACCGGCATGTGGCTGGCATTGAACACCCGGCCGACGACGATCGGCCGATCCGGATTGCCGTTGATGAAATCGATCAGGACTTCGTGGCCGATGCGCGGGATGATGATGTTGCCAAGGCCGCCGGTCTGCGACACGCGTATCCAGCAGCTCGACTTGTCGTCCAGCTTGCCCTCGCGATCCCAGAAGAACTGCACCTTGATCCGGCCGAATTCGTCGACGTGGATTTCTTCACCGGCAGGGCCGGTGACAACCGCCGTTTCAGGACCGCGTGCAATGGGGCGCGGAGTGACGATCGGCGCGCGGAAGTTCACGTCGTGCGGAACCGTGGTCACTTCGACGAAAGTCCGGCCTGTGCTGCCGCCAGAACGGAACTGTTCCGTTGCCAGCGTGGTGCGGCAGCGAACGACCAGATACTTGCGGCACAGCCGGTTGATTGGATGGTTCTTTAATTCGAGATGATAGCCCGTTTCGATCCCGGCGTATGTGCTGGTGCCTTCATAGCGAAGGCGCTGGGCGCGGCGGCTTTCGAGGACGACGGTGCTCAGGGTCTGTCCGGCGGATTCCTGATAGTACCGGCCGGGCCATGTGTAGATCTCGATATCGTCAAGCGGATGCGCGCACTTGTCGGTCGCTTCGGCCTGGCGTGCGCGCGTCGGCTCCTTGAAATCATAATCGCGCATGGTCACGCGCGCTTCGCCGCCGGTTGACGCGCGTTCATGCCACGACTGGACAAACAGGCCGTTGGTGCCCCCCCGATCGAGGGAATCGACCAGGGCCGTCGATGCGGACACCGGATTGTAGGTCATCGGGCCGGCGGGCATGGCCACGTGGCATCCCGGCTTGTCGCAGATCACCATGGTGTGGGCAGAGGCGCTGTGCTGGTAATAGTAGTACAGGCCTTCTTCTTCCATCAGCCGCGAGATGAAGTCGAAGTTGCTTTCGCCATATTGAACGCAATAGGCCAGCTGGCGCGTTCCGCTCGTCGCCTTGACTTCGAAATCGAGACCGCATTCCGAAAGCACGGTCTTGATGATGTCGATGACCGGCTTGGCCTGGAAAATCCGGTAATTGCTGCCATTGTCGTGGATCTGTGCCGCTGGTGCCAGCACCAGTCGGTAGACGAAGCCCAGGTCTTCCAGTTCTTCCATGAACTCGGCATCAACCACGATGCCGTGGAAGTGGCGCAACACCTGCCCGTCCAGCTTGCTTTCGATCGACGCGGTCTTGCCAAGGTTTGGCAGGAGCTCGATCTCGTCGAGCGAGATCACTTCCAGAGTGATGGCAAAGTGCTCGCTCAAGGCCTCGAAGGCATCGAGCCGGATGAGCTTGAGCTGTTCTGCGCCATTGCCAAGCCGAAGGGCAAGGGTGGTCTGCCGGACCGGGTTGTCAACCAAATCAGTTCCCCCTGCAGAGATCATGCGGCAAGGATGCCGTACCTGTGCAACCCGTGTGCTTTTTCTTTGTCATCTCGTCTGTGACTGACGTCACCGCTAACAGAACGCGGTGCGGTTATGAAGCATGTATTCCGCAGATTGCGGATCACGTATTGAAGCATGATGGCACGTTTGAACGGCCTGTAATCATTGAATGCCGACTTGTACCAAACCGGTACTGCAGGCGGCAACACTGGTCTGGATCGCCAACTGCCAGCAGGAATCGATTGCGGCGCGGGATCATGCCCTGTAAGACTGTGGAAAGAATTAACCACAGGCGTCGCGAAAAACACTTCCCGGATTTGCCGGGGTGGGAATGGTCCCACAGGAAAGAGGTGCGCTATGGTACTGAAACTGATTGCAGTGGGCGTCATGATGACGATCCCGGCTCTCGCTACCGCCCAAGCTGGCCCTGTACAGGTCAAGTCCGACAAGCAGATCGTCTGTGAACTTACTGGCGATTGCGTTGACGATACTGGCGACCTGGCAACGATGGCCAAGCCCGAGGGCAGAGGTTTCAAGCTTTTCAACGAGAAAGCTGGCGCCAAGGCTAAGGTTCCGCCAGCACCCGGCTATGTCGCGCCAAAGAGCCGCCCGGTTCTAGCCGCGGGCGGCGCAAGGCCGGGAGTGACGCAGAGCAGGACGCCGGTCCAGCCTGGCCGGTCGACGCTTTCGATCAACTTTGCATCGGGCTCTTCCGCAATCGCCGCTTCCAGCCGCACGCAGGCACAGATGCTGTTGAGCGCGCTGAAGTCTCCGGCCACGGCTGCAAACCGCTTCATCGTTGCCGGACACACCGATTCGGTCGGCGGTCGGGAATACAATCTCGAACTGTCAAAGCGCCGCGCCGAAGCGCTGGTGGAATTCCTCGTCTCCAATGGCGTCGATCGTTCGCGTCTTCAGCCGGAAGGCTATGGCTTTGACAAGCCGGTCCCGGGTCTGAGCGCCGGGGCAGCGGCAAATCGCCGCGTGGAAATCGTCAAGATCGACTGACCAGACCCGATTGTCGGTCGGAAATTTCCAGGGGGCTGGGCGGAATGGCACTTGATATCGCGGCCCTAACGGCGCCTCTTTCCGAAGAGGCGCCATCCGGGCCCGATCTTTCCTATGACGATCTTCGCATGGAGATCGAAGGTGCATTCGACAGACCGATCAGTGCCGATAGCGGTGAATCCGATGTCGATTGGCGCAAGGTCATCGACCAGATCCTGGCGCAGGCCGAACTTACGCGCGACATCTGGCTACCGGTTTACCTGATCCGCGCCGCCACGTTCGGTCGTCGTTTCGAACTCCTTGCCGAAGCGGTAGACTTGCTCGCCGGTTTGCTGGAAGAGCGTTGGGCCGATGTCCATCCGCAACTGGACGAATACGGCTTCATCGGCCGAAAGGCGCCCTGTGAATCGCTGACGCGGATCGACGATTTCCTCGGTCCGCTGTCGCGCGTTCCCTTGATCGAACACCCCCGGTTCGGGCGATTTACCGCCGATGACATAGAACGCTTTGCTGAAAAGGGCGCATCCGAAGACGGCTACGGCCCTTTTCGCGCAACCATCGAGGCCACTGATCCAGACCAGTTCACCGCCTTGCTGGCGCGCTTTGACGGTATGCGTCAGGCCTTTCGGCGGATCGATGGCGTCCTGACGATCAATGCCGATGGCGACACGGCCACCAATTTCAGGCCAACGCACGAAAAGCTGGACCGCTACCGCAATGCCCTGGCCTCGGTGCTGCCCGGGCACGCGGCAGACGTATCTGACGCCGACGGTACAAGTGCCGAAGCCGCCGACACGCCAACAGCAGAGGCGGCCGATCATGGCGCCGGACCGACGGCTGCGGCCTTTTCGGGCAGCATTCGCAACCGCGATGACGTGGTCCGTGCGCTTGATGCCATCTGCACTTATTACAAGGCGATGGAGCCCGGCAGCCCCGTGCCGTTGCTGTTGCAACGTGCGCGCGAATGGACCGGCCTCGATTTTCTGACCGTGCTGGAGGACCTTGCCCCCGGCGGGTTCGAGGAGGCGGCGCGCGTCTTGCGGTCTCGTCGATCGAGCCAGGAATCGGGTGGCGAGACGGTCAGCGCGGCAGAATCGTGGGGCGAAACGCAGACGAGTTCGGAATGGTGATGCATGACACTGACGCAGCGGCGCAGATGAATGCACTATTGCAGTAGACACGCGGTCGAAAAACTGGCCGAACTGGCAAGCAAACCGGCGATGGAGGCATAGATGGCGAAAAGTGGTCAGCGGTTTATCAAGGAAAACAGGGCCCCTCGCGTCCACATCGAATATGAGGTCGAAACCTTCGGATCGAAGCAGAAGGTCGAGCTGCCCTTCGTCATGGGTGTCATGTCCGATCTTTCAGGCAAGAGCCTGGTCGAGAAGAAGGCGCTGAACGACCGCGATTTCCTTGAATTCGACATGGACAATTTCGATCAGCGCATGGCTGCCATCGCGCCGCGCGCGGCGTTCAACGTGGACAACACGCTGACCGGCGAAGGCAAGATGTCGGTGGATCTCACGTTCAAGACCATGGACGATTTCTCGCCGGGGGCGGTGGCCAAGGCCGTGCCTGCACTGGCACAGCTGCTCGAAGCGCGGGAACAGCTGAACGACCTCATGCTCTACATGGACGGCAAGGACGGGGCCCAGGATCTGCTCGACCAGTTGCTCAAGGACCCGACCCTGATGAAGGCGATGTCGGCTGCGGGCAAGCCGGCGGAAGGTTCCGGCGGGGACGCGTGACCGCTGCGGCAGGCGACGAACAGTTGAGGCAAATTCCGACCACGGCCCGGCCGTGGCTGGCAGACAGGATGGCTTGAGATGGCGACGGAACAGGTACATGGCAGTTCGGCAGCAACCGAAACGGAATTCGCGCCCGACGATTTTGCGGCACTGCTTCGCAAGGAATTCAAGCCGAGCGACGATGCCCGTGCCAACCGGATCGAACAGGCGGTTGCAACGCTGGCCCAGCAGGCGCTGGCCGATGCGACAATCATCGGCGACGATGTGTTCACCACGATGGACGCGTTGCGCGCGGCGATCGATCGCAAGCTGACCGAACAGGTCAACCAGATCATCCACCACAAGGATTTCCAGAGCCTGGAAAGCGCGTGGCGCGGCCTCAATTACCAGGTGATGAACACCTCTACCGGCAAGGATCTGAAGATCCGCGTGCTGAACATCGGCAAGGACGAATGCCGCAAGATGTTCCGCCAGTATCGCGATGCCGCCTGGGACCAGAGCCCGCTGTTCAAGAAGGTCTATGAATCCGAGTTCGGCCAGCTTGGCGGGCAGCCCTATGGCGCGTTCGTCTGCGATTACGCCTTCGATCATACCGGACCCGATCTCGAAGTGATGAAGGGCCTCGCCAAGATCGGTGCTGCCGCCCACGCGCCGTTCATCGCAGGCGCTGCGCCCGGGCTGATGGGCATGCAAAGCTGGACCGAACTGTCCAACCCGCGCGATCTGTCGAAGCTGTTCGACGCGACCGACTATGCGGCCTGGCGCACCTTCCGCGACAGCCCCGACAGCCGCTACATGTGCCTTGCCATGCCGCGTTTCCTGGGCCGTCCGGTCTATGGCGCCAAGACTGACCCGGTCGAGGAGTTTGCCTTCGAGGAGGATACCGGCGGCGATCACGACAAGTATTCGTGGATCAACGCAGCCTACGCCATGGGCACGCGGGTGACCGAAGCCTTCAGCACCTGGGGCTGGTGCAGCCGCATCCGCGGCGTGGAAAGCGGTGGCACGATCGAAGGCCTGCCGGTGGCAACTTTCCCGACCGACGATGGCGGGGTGGATCAGACCTGCCCGACCGAAATCGCCATCTCCGACCGGCGCGAGGCCGAACTTTCGAAGGCAGGCCTGATGGCGCTGGTCCATCGCAAGGGGACCGACCAGGCAACCTTCATCGGCGCGCAGACCCTGAACAACCCGGCCACGTACGACGATCCGGCAGCAACCGCGTCGGCGAACCTTTCGGCACGCCTGCCCTATATCTTTTCGAGCTGCCGTTTTGCGCACTACCTCAAGTGCATGGTGCGCGACTGGATCGGCGGCACCCGCAACGACCGCCAGATCGAGCAGGATCTGCAGCGCTGGATTTCGAACTATATCGATGGGCAGCCTGACAGTTCGACCGAGGAAACCAAGGCACGTCTGCCGCTCAAGGACGCGCGGATCGAAGTCGTGCCGGATGAATCGAACCCGGGTTACTACAAGGGCAAGTTCCTGTTCATCCCGCACTACCAGCTCGAAGGCATGGATGTTTCGCTCAGCATGGTTTCGAAGCTGCCGAATTCTGGCGGCTAGTGCATTTCATCACATGAGGAGACGCCAGCCGGGTGTATCTCCCGGCTGGCGATAAAGAAAAGACCAAGCCTGAACTTCCGAAAGCTACCCCAACCCACCAGACGGGGTCGCCGGCAGAACCTGATTTCCAGCCAGGACCTGTCTCGGAATACATGTCTTTCGGGATCGCAACGGATTGACCGAGATATAGGAGACGGAACGTGGCAACAGACATCTTTCTGAAACTGACCAACATCAAGGGCGAATCGAAGGATTCCAAGCATAAGGGCGAGATCGACATCGAGAACTTCCAGTGGGGTCTGCACAACACTGGTGACATGGCGTTCGGCGGTGGCGGCGGTGCCGGCAAGGTTTCGTTCAACGACCTGACCATCACGAAGCGTTGCGACCTGTCGACCCCATCGCTGATGCAGGCCTGCGCCAAGGGCGACCACATCGCCGAAGGCATCCTGACCGTGCGCAAGGCTGGCGGTACGCAGGAAGAATACTACAAGATTGCGCTCAAGCACATTCTGATTTCCAGCATCGCCAACTCGGGCAGCGACGGCAGCAATCCGATTGAATCGGTTTCACTGAACTTTGCCGAGATCAAGTTCGACTACAAGGAGCAGACCGAAAAGGGTGGCCTCGGTGGCGTTGCCAAGTTCGGTTGGGATCTCAAGGGCAACAAGCCGCTTTGATTTCCTGCCTGACCGCGTGTCAGGCACAAGCAACACGGACTGGGGGCGGTCATCATGGCAAATCCGGACGCACTTCTGCGCGAAGGCGATCTCGATGGCGCGCGCGCCGCGCTTGTCGATATCGTGCGTACGAAACCGGGTGATGACCAGGCCCGCATGTTCCTGTTCCAGCTGCTGTGCGTTACCGGCGAATGGGACAAGGCCCGCAAGCAATTGCAGGCCCTTGCCCAGGTTGCCGATAACGCGCAGATGCTGGCGGCGACCTACAGCCAGGCCATCGATGCCGAATTGATCCGCGCCGACGTTTTCGCCGGAAAGGCCGACATGCCCGTGCTGGTCGGCATGGGAGGCTGGATCGAAGGCGTTGCCAAGGCCATTACCCTCTCAGCCAAGGGTGACAATGCTGGTGCAGACGCCCTGCGCGACGAGGCTTTCGCCGAAGCGCCGGATACGCCGGGCAGCCTTGATGGCCAGCGGTTTGACTGGATCGCCGATGCCGATGCGCGCTTTGGTCCCACGTTCGAAGCCATCGTTGCCGGGCGCTACGGGCTGGTGCCGTTCGATGCGGTCGCCTCGATAACGTCTGAAGGGCCGCAGGACTTGCGCGATACCGTCTGGTATCCGGTGCAGCTGGCGCTGAAGTCTGGCCAATCGATTGCCGCATTCCTGCCCGCACGTTATCCCGGCTCCCATGCCAGCAGCAATGCCGCGATCCGCCTGGGGCGGCAGACGGACTGGGTTGACAGCCAAGGCCTGGAAACCGGCCTTGGCCAGCGCCTGTTCAGCCTGTCCGAAGGCGATGACGTGGCCCTGCTCAATCTGCGCAAACTCGCCTTCGATTGATGGCGCGCAGTCCTGCACAGGCGGTTTTGAACCCCACGCTGTTCGACAAGCTCGTGGCTGGGAACGAGATCGGCGGATTGCGCGGGGAAGAGCTGGAAAGCACCGAAGAACGGCGGGATTCGTTGCGCTTCCTGTCCGTGCCGGCGATCGAGCGCTTCAATGAAGCCGCCTTGCGCGCAACCGTGCGGCGCGAGATGGCATGGCTGCTCAACACCACCAATTTCGAATCGAGCGTGGACCTCGAGGCTTTCCCGCAAGTGCGCACCAGCGTGCTCAACTATGGCGTTCCCGATCTAGCCGGCCGCTCGCTCAACAGCCGTGCGGTGTTGCGCCGCGCGCGGGAAATCCGCGATGCCGTCAAGGCCTTCGAGCCGCGGATTGATCCCTTGACGCTCAATGTCGAACTGTCGGGAAAGGTCGAGCGGGAAAACTCGCTGACCTTCGTGATCCAGGCCGACGTGCGATCTGCGGTGCGGGCCGTGCCGATCAAGCTGCGCACCGATGTCGAGGCCGATTCCTCTGCGGTGACGGTGCGGGAATAGCGCGATGGACCCGCGTTTGCTCCGCTTCTACAACGAAGAACTGACCTATCTGCGCGAATCCGCACGCGAATTCGGCGAAGAGCACGAGACGGTTGCCGGGCGCCTCGGCCTCAAGACGCCAAACGATCCTGACCCCTACGTCGAACGCCTGCTCGAAGGCGTGGCGTTCCTTTCGGCCCGGGTCCAGCTCAAGCTTTCCGATCAGTATCCCGAATTCACCCAGCATCTGCTGTCGGCCGTGCAGCCGCACTATCTCGCGCCGGTGCCGTCGATCTGCATCGCCGGGTTCGAGCCCAAGGACGGCGATCCGCTGCTTGCCGAAGGCTACACGGTCCCGCGCCAGACCGAGCTTGTGGCGACGAGCGATGAAGCGGGCTCCAGCCCGGTCACCTTTCGCACGGGCCACGCGGTAAAGCTGTTTCCGCTGCGGATCAGCGAAGTCGAATATCTCGGTTCGCGAACTGCTGTGGCAAGCTTTGCCACCTCGGCCGGCACCAGGGCAGAGGCGGGTTTGCGGCTCCGGTTCGAAGGCCTTGGCGGCATTCCGCTGGAAAAGCTCAGCATCACCGACCTTCCGCTCTATCTTGATGGATCGGAGACAATTCCGGGCGAACTCTATCGGCAGATCATCGGCGATACCGTTGCGGTGCTGGCGCGCCCGGCCGCTTCGGCGTCGGCGACGCCGGTCTCGTTGCCGATGCCGACGCAAGCGGGCTTCGAAAAGGACGAGGCGCTCTTGCCGGCAGAGGAGCGTTCGTTCCGCGGCTACCGTCTGCTGACCGAATATTTCGCCTGCCCCGAACGCTTCCTGTTCACCGTCCTGCAGGGGCTGGACAAGGCATTCGCCCAGGCAGATGGCGGTGCAGTCGATGTGGTGCTGCTGTTCGGCCGCAATGCCCCGGCGCTGGTCGGCGCGCTGTCACCTGCCAATTTCCGCCTCTTTGCAACGCCCGCCATCAACCTGTTCGAAAAGCAGCTTGGCCGGGTGCAAGTGACCGGTGCCGATCACGAATTCCTGCTGATGCCCGATCGCACGCGCCCGATCGATTTCGAGGTCTGGCGCATTCTCGATGTCTCGGCTCACATGCGCGACAGCACCGATGCGCGGCCGGTGGCGCCGCTCTATGCCCTGGGTGCGCTGCTGTATGATTGGCGCGATGCGCTGTTCTTCGTCCCGCGGCTGAAACTGCGCCGATTGTCCACCCGCGAACAGCGCCGCCTGCGCCGCGAGGATTATACCGGCACCGAAACCTGGCTGTCGCTGACCGCTGCGGGGAATCCCGAACGCCTTGCCGATATCAAGGAACTGGCGGTGCGCGCGCTGGTCACCAATCGCGAACTGGCAGCGAAGCTGGCCTTCCGCGGAACCGAACATTTCGTGCCGCCGGGCGGCCCGGTGCGCGCGGTCAGCGTGCTGCGCAGCCCCAGCAGGCCGCGTCCGCCGCTCGGGCTGGACGACGCCGCGTGGCGCATCATCGCTCATCTCACGCCGAACTACGCAACGCTGGTGCCCGAAGATGGCAGTGATCCTTCGATGCTGCGCGATCATCTGGCGCTTTACGGCCCGCGCGATAACGCCGCGCTGCGCCGCCAGATCGACGGGATCGTATCGGTCAATTCGCGGGCCGTCGTGCGCCGCGTGCCGGGGCGCGGGGCGATGGCCGTGGCGCGCGGCAGCAGGGTGACGATGACGCTCGACGATGCCTCGTTCGAAAACGCGCGCCTGTTCCTGTTCTCCGCCGTGGTGGAACGGTTCCTGGCCGAATTCACCTCCGTCAACAGCTTCACCGAAACGATCGTCCGCACCCCGGGCGAAGGAACGATAATGTCATGGCCGCCCCGGATCGGACGCAAACACACGATCTGATCGACTGGTCGGCGGAGATCGCCGATCTGCAGCGCAGCGGGCTGTTTGCCGTGCTGCGCCGGGCAGAGGCGAAAGCCGCGGACAAGCCACGCATCGGCGCGGCCCGGCAACCGGCGCAATCCATCGTCGATCTGGCGCAGGAACCGTCGCTCGGCTTTGCGCCAAGAACGCTGGCAAAGCTCGAATTCCGCCATGGCCGTCCACGCCTCTATGGTGAATGGCTGGGCCTGCTTGGTCCGATGGGGCCGATGCCGATTCACCTGACCGAATTTGCCGTCTACGAGCGGCGCTATGCCGAAAAGCAGCCATTCCTCGATTGGCTGAACACGATTTCGGCGCGCATGCTGCAACTGTTCTACCGCGCCTGGGCAGAATCGCAGCCCGCCGCGCAGGCGGATCGCCCTGATGATGACCGCTTTGCCCAATGGCTCGGCGCGCTGTCGGGAGCAGGGGAGGGCGCGCGGGACGAACCGGGCCCGGACAGCAGTTTTCACACTCGCGCTCGACTGCACTATGCCGCTGCCTTCGCCGGGCCGCGCAGTGCGGTGGTAATCGAGGATGCGCTTAGCCACTTGCTGCGCCAGCCCGCCACGGTTGTCGAATTCATGCCCCGCTGGCGCGAGATGGAGCGTGAGGATCGCACGCAGCTGGGCCGCAGCTACGCCACGCTGGGGCAGGATGCCGTGCTGGGCGGACGCATCTATAGCGCATCGGATGCGTTCCGCGTGATCGTGCGGGCGCAGAACCATGCCGATTATCTGTCGCTGATGCCTGGCGGCACGCGCTTTGCAGTGGCGGCCGAAGCAATCGAGGCGCTCAAGCCGACGCATCTCGAATGGGATCTCTGCGTCGAACTGGCTGATGACGATGCGCCGGCTGCCCGGCTCGATGGCAAGACCCGCCTGGGTTGGTCCGGCTGGGTCAAGCCGCGCGGTTCGGCTGTCGCTGCCATTGCGCGCCGGCGCCGGAAGCCCGGTTCGGCCACAGGGTCCGAAGCGGCCGCTCCGCAGACGTTTTCCAGCGGCCCGATCAGGGCCGACGCTCACTTACGCAAGACCAGTCTCAGAAGAAGGAAACCGGCAGGATGACCGAAATCAGCCGCAGCGCCCTGTTCGGGCGGCTCAACCAGACCGCGCTCAAGGGGATCGAAACCGCCACCGGCTTCTGCAAGATGCGCGGCAATCCTTATGTGGAACTGGTCCATTGGGTCCACGTGCTGCTGCAGGACCCGCAAAACGATATGGCGGCGATCCGCACGGCCTTCGGTCTTCATGATGACAGCCTTGCTCGCCAGGTCGTTGCCACGCTCGACGCCTTGCCGCGCGGGGCCACCTCGATTTCCGACTTCTCGCCCCAGATCGAAGAGGCGATCGAGAAGGGCTGGCTTTATGCCTCTCTGCAGTTCGGCGCGGGCCGCGTGCGCACCGGACACCTGCTTTATGGCATGCTGAAGACCGCCACGCTGCGCAACGCGCTGTTCTCGATCAGCGCGGAATTCCGCAAGGTGCAGGTTGAACGTATGGCCAGCGAATTCGATGCGGTATGCGCGTCCAGCCATGAAACCACGCAGGGCGCAGACCTTGGTGGCGGCAGCGCTGGTGGCGAGGCTGGCCCCGGTCCAGTCGCCGATGGGGAGGCGCTGGCCAAGTTCTCGGTAGACCTGACCCAGCAGGCGCGTGATGGCAAGATCGACCGGATCGTCGGCCGCGACAGTGAAATCCGCCAGTGCGTCGACATCCTGCTGCGCCGCCGCCAGAACAACCCGATCCTCGTTGGCGAAGCGGGCGTGGGCAAGACGGCGGTGGTCGAAGGGTTTGCCAAGCGTATCGTCGACGGCGACGTGCCGCCTTCGCTCCAGGGCGTCACGCTGCGCAGCCTCGACATTGGCTTGATGCAGGCGGGCGCGAGCATGAAGGGTGAATTCGAGAAGCGCCTGCGCCAGGTGATCGACGAAGTGGAGGCAAGCGCCACGCCGATCGTGCTCTTCATCGACGAGGCGCACACACTGATCGGCGCAGGCGGACAAGCCGGCACCGGCGATGCGGCCAACCTGCTCAAGCCGGCGCTGGCCCGTGGCAATTTGCGCACGATTGCGGCCACGACCTATGCCGAATATCGCCAGTACTTCGAGAAGGACCCGGCGCTGACCCGGCGGTTCCAGACGGTGGACGTGGCCGAGCCGGAGACCGACAAGGCCGTGGCCATGATCCGTTCGGTCGCCCCGATGATGGAAAAGCATCACAACGTGGTGGTGCTGGACGAAGCGGTCGAGGCGGCAGTGAAGCTTTCGCAGCGCTATGTTCCGGCGCGGCAATTGCCCGACAAGGCCGTGAGCCTGCTCGATACCGCCTGTGCCCGCGTGGCGGTGTCTCAGCATTCGACCCCGGCGCAAGTCGAGGATCGCAAGCGACGGCTGGAACTGCTGGGTGTCGAGCGCGAGATCGCGGTGCGCGAGGCTGGCGGGCAGTATACCAGCGGCGAACGCCTGCCGAAACTGGATGAGGCCATTGCCGAGGCGACCACTGCGCTGGAGGAGGTCAACGCCAAGTGGGAGCGCGAGAAGGAAGCGCTGACCGCGGTCGTGGCGGCACGCGATGCGCTGACCGAAGCGCGCAAGGCGGCGGGAGATGGCCCGGTCGAGGGGGAAGAGGCGCTGAAGGATGCGCTGAAGGCCGCGCTTGGCGTGATGGCTGAGGCCCATGGCGACAATCCGATGGTGTTCGGCGTGGTCGATCAGGATGCGATTGCCGCCGTGGTCGGCGACTGGACCGGCATCCCGATGGGCCGCATGGTCAAGAACGAGATCGAAAGTGTACTGACCATTTCCGACCAGCTGAAAAAGCGCGTGATCGGGCAGGACCATGCGATGGATTCGATTGCCAAGCGGATCCAGACCAGCCGCGCCAAGCTCGACAATCCCAACAAGCCTGTTGGCGTGTTCATGCTCTGCGGTCCATCGGGCGTCGGCAAGACCGAAACCGCGATGGTGCTTTCGGAACTGCTGTTCAGTGGCGATGACTCGCTGATCGTCATCAACATGAGCGAGTTCCAGGAAGCACACACCGTATCGACGCTGAAAGGCGCCCCGGCAGGCTATGTTGGTTACGGGCAGGGCGGTGTTCTTACCGAAGCGGTTCGTAGGCGGCCCTATTCGGTGGTCCTGCTCGACGAGGTGGAAAAAGCCCACCCCGACGTCCACGAGATGTTCTTCCAGGTCTTCGACAAGGGCTTCATGAACGACGCCGAAGGCCGTTACATCGATTTCAAGAACACGCTGATCCTGCTGACCAGCAATGTCGGCACCGACCTCATCACCACGATGAGCGAGGACGAGGAGATGAAGCCCGAGCCCGAAGCGCTGGCGACGGCCCTGCGCCCCGAACTGCTCAAGGTGTTTCCCCCGGCGCTGCTCGGCCGCCTGATCGTGCTGCCGTATTATCCGCTCAGCCCCACCATGCTGCAGGGGATCGTCCGCATCCAGTTGAACCGCATCGTCAAGCGCATTGCCGACAGCCACGGCATCGCCTTCAACTACAGCCAGGAGGTGGTCGACCTGATCGTTTCGCGCTGCAATGAAGTGGCCAGCGGTGGCCGCCTGATCGATGCGATCCTGACGAACACCATGCTGCCAGACCTGTCGATCGAACTGCTCAACCGCCAGATGAACGGCGATGAGGTGAAGGTGATCGATGTCACGGTTGAGGGCGACGGGTTCGGGTATCGGTTTGGCTGAGGCTGTCAGAAGGAAAGGGTCGAGGCCATGATGCCGTTGGCGAAATGTGGTTTGCTTCTCTCTCTGGCGGCGCTTGCTGCAGCAGGTTGCAGCGCCCAGACGCCCGATCAGGCCAAGGGAGACGCCACGGCCGGGGCAACCGGTGCGCCATCCGCCCAGGCTCCTGCAGGCGAGGGGGCTGCAACCCCCGAGCCGCGCGTGGAGGCGAGCGTGGAGGCTGGTGCGGTGCAGGCCCCGGCCAAGGCTGCACCTCTACCGGCAGAAGTCGCCGCCTTTATCGAGCGTCGGGATATGTGCGATCACTTCCGGGGAGAGGAAGCCTACGATCAGGAACGGAAGGCCTTCCTCGACCGCAAGCTGGAGGAAACCTGCAAGGGCACCGATGCCGCGCTCAAGAGCATCCGGCGAAAGTATCGTGACGATCCGGGCGTGATTTCGGCCCTGTGGGATTACGATGATGTGGTGGAGTGAAAGCCATGAGGGGAACGGTTGGAATTGGCGGCCAGAACGCGCCTGACGACGTAAGGCAAGTGCAAGCCGGGTTGAATCGCTTTGCCAACAAGCTCGGCTTCTTGCCGCTGGTGGTCGATGGCCGCGTCGGTCACAATACCGACGATGCCATCCGTCGATTGCAGCGCGCGCAAGGAATGCCGTTTCCAGATGGCGTCGTCACGCCAACCGGAAAGATCGCGCAAGCGCTTGGCCTGGTGCAGCCGGGGGTGGCAAATGGTTCCACGGCCAGTCTCAGCGGGGCGGCGTGGTGGCATGCCAACCAGGCGCGGTGGCCAAATGAAAGCCGGGTAGACGCTCTGGCGGAACCGTTTCGTTCCGACGTCCGGAAATTCCTTGCTGCCCTTGCCGCGGCAAAGGCGACGGTTACCGTGAATGCGACGACACGCAGCATGACGCGGGCGAAAATCATGCGCTATTGCTGGGATATTGCCCACGGCCTGATCGCGCCGGAAGCCGCTCCGGCGATAGACGGTGTTGCGATAAACTGGGTCCACGAAACCGTTGAAAAATCGCGCAACGCGGCACGCGACATGGTCAAGCTATTTGCGATCAAGAAGCAGCCTTCGCTCAATTCGAACCACTTGCGCGGCACCGCCATCGACATGACCATTGCCTGGACCGGCGACCTGAAGATCAAGCAGGCGAACGGCACGGAAGTGACGATCAATACGCTTCCGCGCAACGGAACCAACGCCAAGCTGCACGATGTCGGGGCAACTTACAAAGTGCTGCACAAGTTGCCGGACGACCCGCCGCACTGGTCGGTAACGGGTCGCTAGGTCGGTGTCCGTCGAAAACGCCAAGGTCCGGGCGATCGCCCTGATCACCGAGGGTGAAAGCTTCATCAGCTGGATGTATCTGGATTCGGTCAGCCAGGTGACCATCGGATACGGCACGATGATGCCGAACGCGGCGGCTGCGGCGGGGATCGAACTGCGTCATCCTGACCGGAAGCTGGCCACGCCTGACGAGAAGCGCGCGGAATGGCGCCGCCTGCGGGCGATCAGCCCGGCCGATACCAAGATCAACTACGCGGCAGAACATTATCGCAAGGATGCCAAGCTGTTCATCACGGAGTCCGAGGCCTCACGGCTCCGCCTTCTCAAGCTTGATATCTGCGTCGTCGGGCTGCTGGCTACGCTGGTCGTCGACCGCGAGGACCGCCTGCTGTGCGGCGGCCACCGCCGCGCTGCGATCGCGCTGATCGGCCTGGCGGCTGGGCGCTTCGACCGGGCCTGGCTGATCGAGCACGCGCCGGCGGCGAAGCCGGCCGAGATCGATGCGCTGGCTGGAGACCTTCGGCAGATCGCCGGCGAGGCGCGGTTGCGCGCCTCGTGGGACGCCCTCCACCGTGCAGTGCCGGTGCGGCGCATCGACATCGACGCC
>JAPLPG010000100.1 GCA_026400375.1 Novosphingobium sp.
CGCCCTGCTCGCCCTGAAGACCAGTGAGCGCAGCCTCAAGATCATGTCGATCGGCGCGGGCCTGCCCGCGGTCGAAGCGTTCTGCCTGCGCGCGGCGGCCATCATGGAAGTCCTGCAATCGGCAGACGGCCTGATGATGGAACGTCTGGTCGACTGGTGTGACCAGGAGTTCGGCGACAGCCAGTACGGCTATCGGCATGCCATGTACGCCGAGGCGATCGAGAACGTCTCGGCCGAACTCGCTGAAATCGCCAGGAATCAGCACATCGAACTGACCCATCCGGAACTCGCGGCACGGTTCTGGATCGAAGGCCTGCTGGGCCATGTGCGGATGGCTGGAGCGGCCCCCCTGCCCGACCGCGAAGAGACCGAACGCTGGGCGCGGGCCTATTCGGACTTCTTTTTTGCCGGGCTCCGCAGTGCGGGCACGCTCACTTCCGCCTGGCCCGAAAGCTGAAATCGATACCGACGGCATCTTTCAGCTGATCGGTCGCTGACCATTCCGCCTCGCCCACGCCGAAGGCAAGCCGCTGAAGGCTGGCGCTGCCGGTTGCCGTTGCGGTGTCGCCGGTGATCCTCAGCGTGAAGCGCAGGGCGACGGGCCGGCTCTTGCCATGCAGCGTCAGCGTGCCATTGGCCACATAGCGGTCCGCGCCAGCCTCGCGGATGGATGTGGACACGAACTGGGCCGAAGGATTGGCGCCCGTTCCAAAGAAACTGTCGCTTTTCAACATGTCATCGCGCTGGCCATCGCCGCTGTCGACCGAGGCAAGGTCGATGGTGGCGCGGATCGACGATCCGGCAAGGTCGTCCGGATCAAACACGATCTTCGCATCCCACCGACCGAAGGACCCCTTGATCGTCTCGCCGCTGTAATCGGCGGTGAAGCCCAGGCGCCCTCCCTTCTCGATCGCCCAAGGCGTGGCCTTGGCAGCGGTTGTGGCCGCGTCCAAGGCTTCAGGCCCTGGCTCGCTGGCAGCCGCACTTTCAAGGGCGTCAGGCACCGCCGCCTCGATGGCCTCTGCCGAGGACGCCGCCACGGCCGGTGCGGCGACAGGTGCGGCAAACGACATGCCCCTGCCGGTGGCGAGGGCAGCAATTCCGGCGACCACCGCGATCGCCGCGGCGATGCCCATGCCCGTGCGCGAGGTGATGGCCGCAGCCAGCATGCGGCCGATCACATCGTCCCGCTTGAAATGATGATAGAGTGCGCCTGCCACGTGCAGCACGACAAGGCCCAGCGTCATCGGCCCCAGCAGCCCGTGCAGCGCCTCTGCCGGTTCGTGCAAGCCTTGCCCCGCCGGCAGGTTGGGCCAGGGCACCACGCCGAACAGCATGGTCTGCAGCTTCACCTTGGCGGTCGAGACGATCAGCCAACCGGTGATCGGCCCGCCGATCATGATGGCATAGAGCAGCACGTGTACCGCCCGCGCCAGCAGCATCTGCACCTTGCCATCGGGCACCGGGGCCGGGCGCGGCCTGGTCAGCCGCACGGCAAGGCGCAGCAGGCTCAACAGCAGGATCGTGATGCCGACCGACTTGTGGAACTGGTATCCGGCAAACTGCGCAACGCCTTTGGGCAGATGTTCAAGTCCGCCCCCCAACCCCACCTGAAACAGCAGCAACGCGGCCAGTATCCAGTGCAGCGCAATTGCAGCAGACGCATAACGGGATGGCGAAATGGCAGTCATCGGCAACCTTCAAGTCAGCACGCGGCAAAAATTCCGCGATATGACGAGTGGCATACCAGCATCGACCAGCGCAAGGCATGTTGCTTTCACTTGTCCCGCCTGATCGCTACATCTGCCTTCGTCCACTCAACCGGAGAACACCATGTCCAACAGCCCCTGGGCCCATCACCGCAGCGCCGCCATTTCCGATGACATCGATTTCGAGATCAAGGGACAGGAGCTGCAGTTCCTAGAAATCGAACTCGATCCCGGCGAAAGCGCGGTAGCCGAAGCAGGAGCCCTGGTGTGGAAGGACGCAGCTGTCGGCATGACCACCGTCTTCGGCGATGGCAGCGGCGCAGATCAGGGCGGGTTCATGGGCAAGCTGCTCGGCGCGGGCAAGCGGCTCGTCACCGGGGAAAGCCTGTTCACCACGGTGTTCACCCACAACGGCCACGGCAAGGCCCGGGTCGCCTTCGCCTCGCCCACGCCGGGCGCCATCCTGCCGATCAAGCTGTCCGACGTTGGCGGCACGCTGATCTGCCAGAAGGACAGCTTCCTTGCGGCCGCGCGCGGCGTGTCGATCGGCGTGGCGTTCCAGCGCAAGGTGATGACCGGCCTTTTCGGCGGCGAAGGCTTCATCATGCAGAAGCTTGATGGCGATGGCTGGGTGTTCGTGCAGATGGGCGGAACGCTGGTCGAACGCGAACTTGCGCCGGGCCAGGAACTCCACGTCGATACCGGCTGCCTCGCCGCCTACACGCCATCGGTCGATTTCGACCTGGTGACCGCAGGGGGCGTGAAATCGGTCCTGTTCGGCGGCGAAGGCCTGTTCTTTGCGCGGCTGCGCGGGCCGGGCAAGGTCTGGATCCAGTCGCTGCCGTTCTCTCGCCTTGCCGGCCGGATGCTGGCCGCTGCCGGATCGCGCGGCGGGCAGAACCGTGGCGAAGGGTCGCTCCTGGGCGAACTGGGCGATTTCATCGGCGGCAACAACTGACCGCAGATCACGGGGCCGGCGGCGCATACCACCGGCCCCGTCCTTGTCAGAAGGCCTTGCGCAAGGTCAGCCCCCAGGTGCGCGGATCGCCCGGCAGGCCGGCCACCAGCCCGGTGTTGCCCGGGCCGACAAACAGCTGTTCGAAGTAGTTCGCATCGAAGGCATTGCGGACCCAGCCATAGATGTCGAACCCGTCATCGGTGCGGAAACCGGCGCGGAAGTTGGACAGCGAATAGCCCGCGACATTGGTGTAGATCGAAGGGCTGGGGTTCGACGAGAAGCCGGAGCGGTAATTGCCGTCATAGCCGAAATAGACCTGCCCGTCCTGCTTCAGCACGGTGACCGGCGCGTTGGCCTCGAACCCGAACGAGAATGACCACTTCGAAACGCCCGGCAGCCGCTGTCCGGAGATGTCGCAGTTGGCAGGGCTCAGCGCGCCCGGAGTCCCCGCGGCGCCGGGCACTTGGGCGCCCGTGGCCACGGTGCCGCCGGAAAGTTCGGGCGGGCACGGCGCATCGATGAACTTGCGATAGGTCGCGTCGGTATAGGCCGCGTTGGAATAGGCATTGAAACGGTCGCTCGGCCGGATCGAGAAATCGGCCTCGAAACCCTGCGATCGCACCGCTTCGGCATTGGCCAGATAGCCGCGCAGCACGCCGAACTGGCCGTTGTTCACATTGGCCTGGTAGTCGCTGATATCGGTGCGGAAGGCCGAAAGATTGAAGATCGCGCCGATGTCGCGAAGCTCGGTCTTGATGCCCACTTCATAGTGGTTGACCGATTCCGGCTTCACCGTCGCCGTGCCCAGCAGCGGATTGTTCTGCGCATCGGTCGGCACGCCATTCTGGTTGATTCCACCCGATTTGAACGACTTGGCATAGGTCGCATAGGCCAGCACGCCCTGTGCCACCTTGTAGCTGGCGGTGAAATCATAGCTGAAGTTCCAGTCGCTGAACTTCGGCGCGATCTCCTGCGGCGTGAAGATGCCGAGCTGCGCGGTCTTGACCGCATTGGTCGTGCCATCGAGCAGGATTTCGGTGCCCGCACTGGTAAAGACACGGCGCTGGTAGAAGCCGTCCTTCTTGTCATAGTTCAGGCGCACGCCCGGCTGCAGGGTCAGCTCCGGCGTCACCTTCCAGCTCGCCTGTCCATAAAGCGCAAGGCTGGTGTTCTTGAGGAACTGGGTGTTGCGCGCGGTCAACCCGTTGAGCACGTTGGAATTGTACAGCGCGTTGCTGGGCGCCAGATTCCATCGGGTCGATGCCGACCCGTGCGATTCGGTGCCCTGCGTGTCGATCCGCTGGTAGAACCCGAAGGCACCCACGACGAAGTCCAGCTTGTTGCCACTGTAGTTGTAGCGCAGTTCCTGCGTGTACTGGTCCTGCTGCGAAGGGTTCTGCGATCGCGTAACGATGGGCAGGCCGGTAAAGTCGCGGTCGTTCTGCGGCTGCCAATCCCAGAAGCGCCAGGCGGTGACCGACGTCAGCGACCCCGGCCCCACGTCCCATTTCACCTTGATCGATGCGCCGCCGATCTTGTTGCCTGCCTGCAAGGCGGCATCGAGATCGGTTACGCGATCGAACGGGTTGGTGCTGGCCGGCGCATATCCCTGCGCTGCGGCCAGCGCGGCAAACTGACGGTTCAGCGCGCGTTGCGTAAGACCGGTGCGCACGTAGACAGAGCCGCAGCACACCGCGTCCTGCTCGCTGTAATCGCCTGCCAGCGTGATGCTCAGCGCATCGCTCGGCTGGAACAGCAGCTGCCCGCGCATGCCAAGGTTGTCCTGGCTCTGGATCCACTGCCGCGAGGTCACGTTGTAGATCGTGCCGCGCCGGTTGGTCGATGAAACGGCGAAACGCGCCGCCAGCGTGTTGGTGATCGGCCCGGAAACGGCCGCCTTTGCCTGCACGAAGTTAAGGTTGCCGACGCTGGCTTCGGCGCGCGCCTCGAAATCGAAGGTCGGCTGATTGGTGGTGATGTTGATCGCGCCGGCCGTGGTGTTCTTGCCATAAAGCGTGCCTTGCGGCCCGCGCAGCACTTCGATCTGCTTCACGTCGAGGAAATCGAACGTCGCCGAGGCCACGCGCGAGTTGTAGACGTCGTCGATGTAGATGCCGACGCCCTGCTCGATCCCGTCATTGGTCAGCCCGAACGGCACGCCCAGGCCGCGAATGTTCACCGCCGTGTTGCGCGGGTTCGAGGAATAGAACTGCAGCGTCGGCGTCAACTGCTGCAGACGGCCGACATTGAAGCTGCCCGTGCTGTCGATCTGGTCTCCGCCGACGACCGAAATGGCCAGGGGCACATCCTGCGCCGTTTCGGCGCGCCGCCGTGCGGTAACCACGATGGTGCCGCTGTCATTGGCGCCAGTGCCGACAGACGATTCCTGCGGTGCGGCAGCATCGTCATCGGCTTTGACGGGGGACGTGGCGGGAGCGGTTTCGGCCGCAAATGCGCTCGGCGAAAGTACGGCAAGGGGGGCAGCCCCTGCCAGAAGCAGGACACGGAAAATCATCGCAGAACCTCATGGTTTCCAAAGCGATGCCTCCGGTGGTCCGGTCAGCGGCTTGTTGTGGAGTGTTTTGTTTTATCGGTGGCGGTATTGGTGACGCGTAACGGATCGGCGGGTCAGTTGGGTTTCAGCCGCCGCTTCTCGGTCACGTCGATCTGGACCACCCGGCCTTCGTGTATCGTCAACTGGATCGAACCGTATTTCAGCCCGACAAGGGCCTCGCGTACGCTGGCCAGGCTCTCATCTATCTGATTTTGCGGTATGTCCGACGTCGGCTTTCCGCCACTGCCAGTTTCAGTCATGATTGGCTTTTCCCTGTTGCAGCGTTTGTGGTCACGGCGCTTTTGCGTGTGTCAATGCGGGGGAAGGCAGCGCTGATGGCTCAACGCA
>JAPLPG010000224.1 GCA_026400375.1 Novosphingobium sp.
CCTTGCCCTTGGCCACGCGGGGCGCCGCAGCGGCCTTGGTCGGCTTTGCCTTCGGCTTGTCTGCGGATGGCGCAGACTTGCTGGCCTGCTTCGTGGCCGTTGGCTTTGCAGCGGTGGATCTTGCAGACGGCGCCTTCTCGGCCTTTGCAGCAGACTTCGCGGCGGCCTTCTTTTCGGGCAGCTTGCGGGCTTTCGGCTCCTGCTTTTCCGATGCGGTGGCGGTGCGCACCGGCGCGCGCGGCCGGGATTCCACGACCTTGCCCAGACGTTCGTTCAGGGTTTCGACGGCAACGGCATGGTCGATGGTTGGCGCATTGTCGGCATCAGCCAGCGCTGCCTTGGCGTCGATCTTCCCGGGCTTGCCGTCCAGCGATTGCCCGGAAAGCGGCGAGACCATGGCCGGGAACGCGGCCGACGCGATCACCGCATCATCAACGCTGGCCACGCGGATCGGTGCAGGCGCGTTGGGCACGCTGGGCACGCTGAAGGCCGCGAGTTGCCGCTCGCCTTCGAGATATTGTCCGGCCAGTGGCGCGGCATAGCCGAATTCGACATCGTTCCAGGTCTTGAGCTGCTGCTGGTTGGCGCGGGTCTCGAACTCGGTTTCGAGATACATCTTGTCCTGCTTCAGCGCGACGATGCGCGCTTCGGCATGATGAATCTGGCTGCGCAGCGCATTGACGCGGAAGGCCAGCACCAGCACCATCGCCAGGCACAGGCCGAGCAGCACCAGCCAACCTGCGGATCTCAACCGATTGGCAGACGCGATCATGCCGCAGCCCTTCCCGGATTTTCCCGCGCCGGTGCGGTGGTGCGCACGGCCCAGCGCAACGTTGCCGAACGTGCCCGCGGATTGCGCGCTTCCTCGTCTGCGGAGGGACGGATCGCTGCCGATGGCTTCTCGAACACGGCCACGGATTTCTGCGAGACTTGCGGCAAATGGCGTGAGCCGGCAGGCATGGCGCCGGCCGCTTCACGCAGGAACTGCTTCACGATCCGATCTTCCAGGCTGTGGAAGCTGACCACGACGATGCGGCCACCCGGCACCAGCATCTTTTCAGCTGCGGCAAGCCCCGCCACCAGTTCGTCCAGCTCGCCATTCACGTGAATGCGCACCGCCTGGAAGCTGCGCGTGGCCGGGTCCTTTTGCGCCTTCGGGCCCTTGATGTCGGGGCGGTAGCCAATGGCCTTGCGCACCACGGCGGCAAACTGGCCTGTCGTAGTAAGCGGCCGGGCGGCCACGACCGCGCGGGCGATGCGGCGCGACTGGCGTTCCTCGCCGTAGCGATAGAGCACGTCTGCGATGTCTTCTTCCGCCGCTTCATTCAGGAAATCCGCCGCACTTGGACCGTCCTGTGACATCCGCATGTCTAGCGGCCCGTCCGACGAGAACGCAAATCCGCGCGCCGCCTGGTCCAGCTGCATCGAGCTGACGCCGATATCGAACACCACGCCCTGCACGCCTGTAATTCCGGCCTCGACAAGTCCCTCTGCCAGTTCGGAAAAGCGGCGCGGATGAAGGGTCAGGCGCGGATTTTGTCCACAGGTTTCTCCCCAGAGCTGTCCCGCCGCGATCGCATCGGGATCGCGATCGAAAGCATGAACCGTTGCGCCGGTTTCCAGGATGCAGCGGGTATAGCCACCTGCGCCGAACGTTGCGTCCACGATCACGTCGCCCGGCTGCGCAGCAAGCGCGACGAGGACTTCATCGATCAGCACGGGAATGTGCGGGGCGCGAAGGGTTTCCGAGCCGGTCATTTGCGCTTGCCCTTTGCGGCTTCGGCCATGCGGGCGCGGCATCCGGCTTGCGCGCCTTCCCAGCCCGCACCCTGTTCGAACAGGATGCGCGGGTTCCAGATCGTGATCTGGCGGCCGCCGCCGTGGAAATAGAGGCCGTCCTCCACCTGGGCCAGTTCGGACAGGTACTCGGGCAGGACAAAGCGGCCGCTGTCATCGAAGCTGGCGCGGGTGAAGCCGTAGACTTGCGCTTCGGCCATATCGCGATCGAAATCGAGGCCGAGGCGAAGCTTCTTCTCTTCTTCGCGATCGATCTCTGCGGCGAAATCGTCGAGCCGCGACAGGCCGAAACCGGTGAGGCAGGGCAAGCGGGGGTGCTTGTCGAGGCAGAGGATGCGCTGGTTGGCGGACGCTGCGTAGATGTCGGAGCGGAAATCGGCCGGCAGGACAAAGCGGCCCTTTTCGCCCCGTGGCGAAAAGCCTTGTCCTACAAGATTTACCGGCCCTCCCGCCACGCTGATCACCCCGCTCGCGGACGAAAAACTCCCTGGCCCGGCCCCGCGCCTGCGCGCAGAGCCGACTCATCCCCCGCGGATGCGACTGGAGTTCGTCCCGATAGCCGACACTCCTAACGCGGGAGGGGGCGGGCGAAAAGGGGAAAATGCGGGAAAAAGCGGACTCGCTATGATTCCGGACTATTTTTTCTACTTACTAACCGATCAGTAACCGTAAACCTGACCAAATAATGGCTTCGTAACCTTTGAAGAATCAGGGAACATTCATGTAACTGCACGGCTGCCTGCGCTGCCTGCCCGCAATTTCCCGCGCGCAATGCCATGTCAGCGGGCAAACACTTCGTCGAGCAGGCGCTTGAGCCCAGCAATGCGCCCGTTTTCGTCATTGCCGCGTTCGAGCAGTGCAGCATCGGCAACCAGCACTGCCCGCCCTTTTCCGACGCGGCATCGCGCAATCAGGCCGGACGCAGCGATGCGGCAATCGGCATCCTGCCCGCCATCACCCTTGGCAAATTCGCCCGCGAGGTTGACCGGAATCCGCTCTCCCGCAATTTCCCGCTCCCCTGCAGGTTGGCCGTCGTCAAAGCGCAGTTCGAGGCCCCAGCGCGCGAGAATTGGCGATATCATCGCCACGTCCTGCGGCCTGCGACGATCTCCCAGCGCAAAATGGCTGTCCTGCGTAAGCATCGGGTCGGCGAAGATCAGCGCATGTCCGCCTGCGCGCACCCACGAATCCAGCGCCACGTTCTCGTCCGGAGTCAGTGGGCGCGGCTGGGCGATGATCAGATCGCCAATGGCGGAAAGATCGAGCAGGGTATCGAGCGGGACCAGGCGCCCCCTTCCCTCGATCGCGGCGCGGGCCCAGTGCGGCTGGTCGGCACCGTCGAGCATGCCTTTCAGATCGCCGGCCTCATTCCAGACGATCGGCAGGCTGGTGAACAGGCCGATTTCCCGTTGTGGCGCGTCATCGCGGGCGGCGGCGAACCAGGCGATGCCGGCAAGTGCGGCCGACACCAGCAGCGCTGCGAACAGGAACCGGCGCATTGCCGTTCAGGGCTTGGGTGCGTTGACCGAGGGCGCGGGCGCGGGCGGTGCGGGCGAGATCGCGACGGTGGGCTTTTCGTTGGCGCTGACCGGCAGCTTTGGCGCCACGCCCATGTCGGCCAGAGGGTCCTTGGCCGAGGTGGCGCTTGCCTCGACCACGGGGGCGGCGGTGTTCACCGCGCTTTCATCGATATATTTGGCCCGATCCATGATGACATTGGCCAGGCTGACCAGCAGCAGCATTCCGGCAAGCCCGAACAGGCCAACCTGGAGCCGGTGGACGGCCTGCGCCCGCATCTGGCGCATCGTGGGTGGCACATGCGCCAGCGCGCTGGCCAC
>JAPLPG010000268.1 GCA_026400375.1 Novosphingobium sp.
AAGAACTACAACGTGCGCCTCGCTGGCGTCATTGCCAACCGGTCCAAGGCCACTGACGAGATCGACCGCTTCAGTGCTGCCATCGGCATGAAGCGCCTTGCCCACTTTCAGGATCTCGATGCCATCCGCCGCAGCCGCCTGAAGAAATGCACGCTGTTCGAGATGGAAGCCACGCCCGAAGTGCTGGCAGCCCAGCTGGAATACATCCGCCTTGCCCAGCTGCTGTGGGATGGCGTCGACCCGGTCGAGGCCAAGCCCATGAAAGACCGCGATATCTTCGACTTCCTGGGGTTTGAGTGATGGCAACGCAATTCTCGTCGGATCAGCACGCACCGCGTCGCTACAACGACCAGCGCGAAAAGCTGACCGAATATTTCGACAGCACGGCGCGCAAGGCGTGGATCGACCTGACCTCGGATGCGAAGGTCAGCGGCATTCGCGCCACTGTCCGCGCCGGGCGCGATGCCATGCGCGAACAGCTGCTGGGCTGGCTGCCCGAAGACCTGCGTCGCCAGAACCTGCTCGATGCCGGATGCGGCACCGGCAGCCTCAGCGTCGAAGCTGCCCGCCGTGGCGCGGTGGTCACGGCGATCGACGTGGCGCAGGGCCTGGTCGATATCGCCCGCGAGCGCGCGCCGTCCTATCTGGGCCACGGCCGGATCGATTGGCGCACCGGCGACATGCTCGATCCGGCACTCGGCACGTTCGACCACGTCGTGGCGATGGATTCGCTGATCCACTACACGCTGCCCGACATGGTCTGGGCGCTGGCCGCGCTGACCCGCCGCTGCACCGGCTCGATCGTGTTCACCTTCGCTCCTTACACCCCGCTGCTGGGCGCGATGAACAACGTCGGCAAGTTCTTCCCGCGTTCGGATCGCTCGCCCGCGATCGTGCCGATTGCCGAAGACGCCCTTCGCGCCGAGCTTGCCGGTTTCGATGGTTGGGAAATCGGACGCAGCGGCCGCATCTCCAGCGGCTTCTACAAGTCGCACGGCATGGAACTGGTAAAACGCTGATGCCGCAAAAGCAGGCCTTCTACGAAAAGTGGAGCCGGGTGGCCGTCACCTGGCTGCCCTTTGCCGATGCGGCAACGGTGCAGGTTCCACTCTCGCGCCTGCTGCGCCTGTCGCTGTTTCAGGTCAGCGTCGGCATGACCATGGTGCTACTCAACGGTACGCTCAACCGTGTGATGATCGTCGAGCTGGGCATCCCGGCCTGGCTGGTCTCGCTGATGATCGCCATCCCGCTGCTGGCCGCGCCATTTCGCGCCTTGATCGGCCACCGGTCGGACGTGCACCGTTCTGTGCTGGGCTGGAAGCGGGTGCCGTTTATCTGGTTCGGCACGCTGATGCAGTTCGGCGGCCTTGCCATCATGCCCTT
The DNA here is from genome assembly GCA_026400375.1 of Novosphingobium sp. Lineage (GTDB taxonomy): Bacteria > Pseudomonadota > Alphaproteobacteria > Sphingomonadales > Sphingomonadaceae > Novosphingobium. The sequence goes on from JAPLPG010000268.1 coordinate 1,384, forward strand.
TGCCCTGTTGCTGATGAAGGATCCCGCGCTGTTCAGCGTGGGCGTGGGCGCAAGTGCGCTGGCCTTCCTGCTGGCAGGGTTCGGCATGCACACCACGCAAACCGCAGGTCTCGCCCTTGTTGGCGACATTACGGATGAAGACCACCGTCCTCGCGCCGTGTCGCTGCTCTACCTGTCGTTGCTGGCTGGCATGATGGTATCCTCGCTGCTGATCGGGGGCGTCCTGGCCAATTTCACCCCTACCCGCCTGGTGCAGGTGATCCAGGGAGCTGCGGCGCTGACGTTCGTGCTCAACCTCGTGGCCTTGTGGAAACAGGAAGCACGCAGCGCAGCGACTGCTTCGGCCGAAACCTATCGCCCGGCCTTTTCCGAGGTGTGGCAGGCCTTTGCCGCGCAACCTGTCACGATGCGCCTGCTCGTCGCCCTGGCCTTTGGCGCAACGGCCTTTGCAATGCAGGATGCCCTGCTCGAACCCTACGGCGGTGAAATCCTCGGTCTGTCCGTTGGCGCCACCACGGCGCTGACCGCCGCCTGGGCGCTCGGCGCGCTGGCCGCGTTCACCCTGTCCGCGCGCTGGCTCGGCCGCGGCACGGACAGCCTGCGCATAGCGGGATACGGCGTTGTCGTGGGTATTGCCGCATTCATGCTGGTAATCTTTGCCGCACCGATGGGCAGTTCGGCCCTGCTCGGACTCGGCTCCATGCTGATTGGCGCAGGTGCCGGCCTGTTTCTCGTGGGTACGCTGACCACGGCCATGGCGCTGTCTGACAGCAACACCGCCGGTCTTGCGCTTGGCGCCTGGGGCGCGGTGCAAACGACATTTGCCGGGCTTGCCATCGCCCTGGGCGGCATCCTGCGCGATGTCGTTTCCAGCCTCGCCGTGGCCGATGGCCTGGGCCACACCCTGGCCCACCGCAGCACCGGCTATGCCACCATCTACATCATCGAGATCTGCCTCTTGCTCGCCACGCTTGTCGTGCTTGGCCCGCTGGTAGGCCAGACCCCGGCGGCCGCCCGGGAAGCCGACAACAGCTTTGGCTGCAAACGCTTCGGATTGACGGAGTTTCCCACATGAGGCCGGGGCACATGAGAGCGGGCCAGATGAGAACCGGAAGGACACTGTAATGAACTACGGCAATATTGTCGGCACGATCGATGCCGCGCAGATCGCAATGATCACGTTTATCGGCTTTTTCATCGCGCTGGTCTTCTGGCTGCGCCGCGAGGACCGTCGCGAGGGCTACCCCCTCGAAGACGCGCTGACCGGCCGTCTCGATCCTGCCGGTGGCCCGCTGTCTGCAGCAGCGCCGAAGACCTTCATCCTGCCTTTTGGCAAGGGCAACGTGTCGGTCCCCAACGACAGCCGCGATCCGGTGGAAATCAACGCCAAGCGCCGCGAAAACTTCGGTGGCGCGCCGTTCACGCCGGTGGGTGACGTGTTTGCCGCAGGCGTTGGCCCCGGCGCCTATGCCGATCGCGCCAAGGGGGCCGATATCGACGCACACGGCAATCCGCGCATCGTGCCGATGGGCATCGTGCCCGAAATCACCGTTGCCACGGCCAGCACCGATCCACGCGGACTTCCCGTCTATGGCGCAGATGGCCTGAAAGCCGGTGTCGTCACCGATCTGTGGGTCGATCGCGCCGAACACATGGTCCGCTATCTTGCCGTCGATACCGGCACGAAGACCGTGCTGGCCCCGATGCCGATGGCCGTCGTGCGCAAGAACGCGGTCATCATCGATGCCATCAACGCGGCCGACTTCGCAGGCGCGCCGTTCCCGGCCAGCCCTTCCGAGATCACGCGTTACGAAGAAGAGCGCACCGTCGCCTACTTCGGCACCGGCTATCTCTATGCCAACGCCGATCGTCTGGAGCCATTGGTGTGACCGAATACGATCATGAGCCGATCCGTGGCCTTCCGGGCGCGCTTCCTGCAGGTGAGCACATCATCTGGCAGGGGGCGCCCGAATGGCGCACTTTCGCCCGCAATGCCCTGCACACCCGCTGGGTGAGCGCCTATTTCGCGGCGCTTGCCGTGCTCGGCCTGGCCAGTGGCAAGCTGATCGGCGCTGCTGCAGCAGTCATCGGCGGGGCGATCACGCTGGGATTGCTGGCGCTGTTTGCGGTGCTTGTGGCGCGCACCACGGTCTATACCATCACCAATCGCCGCGTGGTGATGCGCGTGGGCATTGCGCTCAACAAGTGCATCAACCTGCCGCTGTCGCTGATCGGCGCAGCCAACCTGCGCCAGCTCGAAGGCGGCCACGGTGAAATTGCGCTGGTCCTGACCGGAAGCCACCGCCTCGGCCTTGCCACGATCTGGCCGCATGCCCGTCCCTGGCATCTGTCCAAGCCGCAGCCGATGCTGCGCGCGCTTGCTGATGCACAAGCCGTGGCGACCACGCTGGCCAAGGCCTGCGCCGCCGTCACGCTGATCGAGACACCGGCAGTGCCACGTGCCCAAGCCGCACAGACCGCACCGGCGCTGCACGATCACGGCATGCAGGGAGCCATCGCATGAGCCTCGTCCACAACCACGACAACACCGTTCCGCGCCCCGCCCTGCTGCTTTCGGTCGGGCTGGTCGCCACCACGCTGGCATTGACGGCGCTGGTGCAAACGGGCGTGCTCAACCGCGAAGCCGTGCCATCGGTGGCGCGAGCCAACGCGGGCGTCGTGGCTGCCGAAGTGCGCCACCTCTCGTTCGGCGATCGCGCCGATGGTGCGGTCGTGGTCAAGGACACCGACAGTGGCGAGACGCTGGCCGTCCTCCATGGCGAAAATGACGGTGGCGGCTTCGTTCGCGGGGTGATGCGCGGCATGGCCCGCGAACGCAAGATGAACAACATCGGTCAGGCAACGCCCTTCGAGCTCTCGCTCTGGCGCAACGGCTCACTGTCGCTGCTTGATCCGGCCACGGGCCGTTCGGTCGAACTGGGCTCGTTCGGTCCCGACAATCGCGCCGCTTTCGTCCGGTTCCTGAAAAGCGCGGCCAAGGCCGACGCAGCATGATCAGCGCCCGCGCCTTTGACGTGCCCTGCCGCATCGCGGTGGAGCAGAGCGAGGCGCACTTTCACGCGCACGTCGAACTCGATGGCAACCTTGCGGTCCATCCGGGTGACCGGGTTCGCGTCCACGGCGATCCCATCCGCATTCCTTTCGGCCAAAGCATGGTTATCGAACGGATGGCGACCGTGGAGCGCGCCGGCGTGATCCTGCGCAGCTGGACCCGGCTCGTCGCCTATCTCGGCCTTACCGAACTTTACGAAGTCAGCTTCAATCCTGGGAGCATGAAATGAACGCCCACACCGTCATCGCCCGGCCCCATGGCAGTGCTGCCGCGCCAGAGATGCGCGATGCCCCGGTGAAGCCCGATGTGCATGCCATGGTGCAGCACGAAACGGTGCTCAGCCCGCGCTTCTACACCACCGATTTCGCCGCGCTCGATTCGATCGACGTGTCGCTGGTGCGCAAGGAGTGGGACGCCCTGATGGACGAAATGGTCAGCGATCCCAACAAGCTGCACTTCAAGCGCGAAGGCAGCTTTGCCGGCATCATCGAAGGCCTCGAGCCTGAACTTCGCGCCGAATTCATCGACTTTCTCGTCAGTTCGCTGACCTCGGAATTTTCCGGCTGCATCCTCTATGCCGAAATGGCCAGGCGCACCAGCAACCCGGACATGAAGCAGCTGTTCAAGCTGCTTGCCCGCGATGAAAGCCGCCATGCCGGTTTCATCAACGAGGCGCTGAAGGACGCAGGGATCGGCATCGACCTGGGCTTTCTGACCAAGGCCAAGAAGTATCACTACTTCAAGCTGAAGTTCATTTTCTATTCGGTCTACCTGTCCGAGAAGATCGGCTATGCGCGCTATATCGCGATCTATCGCCAGCTCGCCAAGCATCCCGAACTGCGCTTCCATCCGATCTTCAACTGGTTCGAATCGTGGTGCAACGATGAATTTCGCCATGGCGAAGCCTTCGCGCTGCTGCTGCGTGCCGATCCGAAATTGCTCACCGGCCTGAACAAGCTGTGGGTGCGGTTCTTCCTGCTGGCGGTCTACTCGACCATGTACGTGCGCGATCACGCGCGCCCGGTGTTCCACAAGGCGCTGGGGCTTGATCCGAAAACCTACGACTACAACGTCTTTTCGATCTGCACCGCCATCAGCCGCCAGGTCTTCCCGGTGGAACTGGATACCGAAGATCCGCGCTTCCGCCGCGCGATGGACCGCTTGCTGGTGGCCAGCCAGAAGATCGAACAGGGCAAGAGGCAGGGCGGTCTTTCTGGCGCTCTGCTGCGCGCATCGGGCACTGTCACCGCCGGGTTGAACTTTGCCCGCATGTTCCTGCTTCGCCCGCGGACCAACGAATTGCCTGCCACGGTGCGGATGCAGCCTGCATGGTAAGCTGGACCGGCCATGTCCTGCCGGTCGTTGCGACGATCGCGGTCTGGTTCCTGGCAACAGGCCTGATCGCGTGGGCCGACAACCGTGAACGTCGCACCTTTCCGCTCAGCCTGCTGCTGGCAGGGGCGGCGGGTGTCGGCGGGCTGGTGATGGTTGCGGCGACGATGAAGTCCGCCTCGCTGTGGGGCGTCTATGCCTCGTTTGCCGGCGCCATCCTGATCTGGGCGTGGCACGAGATTACCTTCCTGACCGGCGCGATCACCGGCCCCCGGCGCGAACCGTGCCCTGCCGACGCGCGCGGGATCAAGCGGTTCGTCCATGCCGTGGGCGCCATTGCCTGGCACGAAATCGCACTGGCGTTCAGCGCGCTGGGGCTGATCTCGTTCAGCTGGGACGCTCCCAACCAGTTGGGCGCAATGACCTTTACCCTGCTCCTGGTCATGCGGCTGTCGACCAAGATCGTGATCTTCCTTGGCGTTCCGAACATGAGCACCGAGATTTTCCCGCCGCACCTTGCCTACCTGAAGACCTATTTCGGCCCGCGCCGCCTGGGCATCGAACTGATGATCGCGATTCTGGCCACTTCTGGCCTTGCAATCTGGCTCGGTTTGATCGCGCTCAATGCACCAGAGGGTAGCGCCAGTGCAGCAGGAGCCAGCCTGCTCTTCGCGCTCGCCGCGCTGGGTGCGCTCGAACACCTGTTTCTGGCCCTGCCGGTGCGCGATGGGGCGCTCTGGGGATGGGCCCTGCCGACACGGCGCCCGGTCGGCTGATCCGGGGCCAACCGAATTTGCATAACGTACTCGAACGAGAACACACGAAGAGGACCGACGAGATGGACTACGAAGCTTACTTCCAGGGGGAACTGGACGCAGTCCGGAACGAAGGACGCTATCGGATCTTCACCGAGATCGAACGCCGTTGCGGCAACTATCCGCACGCCACCCGCTATGTCGAGGACCGGACCGAACAGGTTACCGTGTGGTGCTCGAACGACTATCTCGGCATGGGCCAGCACCCGGCCGTCCTTGAGGCCATGCACCAGACGCTGGACGAATGCGGCGCTGGCGCGGGCGGTACGCGCAACATCTCGGGCACCAACCATCATCACGTCCTGCTCGAAAACGAGCTGGCCGACCTGCATGGCAAGGAAGCCGCGCTGCTGTTCACCAGCGGCTACGTTTCGAACTGGGCGGGCCTTGGCACGCTTTGCGCCAAGCTGCCGGGCTGCGTCGTCTTTTCCGATGCACTCAACCACGCCTCGATGATCGAAGGCATCCGCCACTCGCGCGCAACCTGCCGGGTGTGGCGCCACAACGACGTCGAGCATCTGGACCAGTTGCTTTCGGAATATGGACCCGACGTGCCCAAGCTGGTGGCGTTCGAGAGCGTATATTCGATGGACGGCGATATCGGCCCCCTCGCCGAAATTCTCGACGTCTGCGAAAAGCACGGGGCGATGAGCTACATCGACGAGGTCCATGCAGTCGGCCTCTATGGTCCGCGCGGCGGCGGTGTGGCCGAACGTGAAGGTCTGATGGACCGGATCACCGTGATCGAAGGAACCTTGGGCAAGGCGTTCGGCGTCATGGGCGGATATATTGCCGCATCGGCTGCGCTGTGCGATTTCGTGCGGACCTTTGCCAGCGGCTTCATCTTCACCACGGCCTTGCCGCCCGCACTGGCGGCAGGTGCCGCTGCCAGCATCCGCCATTTGAAAAGCAGCGAGATCGAACGTGCACGGCACAAGGAACGGGTCGCCACGGTGCGCCGCAAGCTTGACGCCATGGGCATTCCGCACCTGCCCAATCCCAGCCACATCATCCCGGTGATGGTGGGCGATCCGCACAAGTGCAAGCGCATCAGCGACTGGCTGATGGACAACCACGGCATCTATGTCCAGCCGATCAACTATCCCACCGTACCGCGCGGGACCGAGCGGCTGCGCATCACGCCATCGCCGGTCCACAGCGACGCCGATGTCGAAAAGCTGATCGAGGCGCTGAGCGACATCTGGTCGCAGTGCGAACTGGCGCGGCGGTCCGCCGCTGCCTGATCGCCGCCTATCCGGCAACCAGCACGAGAAAGGGCGCGGAACCGATGGTTCCGCGCCCTTTTGCTTGATCAGAACCGGCCGAGCCTTGCGGCCCGACCCGGCATCAGATCAGTTGGGTGCCTTGAGATAGGCGATCACGTCTGCACGATCCTGTGCCTTGGGCAGGCCGGCAAAGGCCATCTTGGTGCCCGGGACCACGCGCGCAGGCTTTTCCAGGTACTGGAACAGCTTTTCAGGCGACCAGGTGATGCCGCTGGTCTTGTTGGCGTTCGAATAGCTGAAGCCCGCGATCGAACCGGCAGCGCGGCCGACGACGCCGGCAAGCGACGGGCCGACCATGTTCTTGCCTGCTTCAATCGCATGGCAAGCCTTGCACTGGGCAAACACGGCCTTGCCATGCGCCGCGTCAGGCGTGAGCGAAGCGAGCGTGGTGCCATCGAGTGTGTCGGTGGAATCAGCGGTCGGAGCAGCAGCGCTGGTCGCCGCCGCAGGTGCAGCAGCGGCCGGAGCTGCCGCCGTGGTTGTTTCTTCGGTCTTGGCGGCCGAACCTTCGGCGGCCTTGTCCGCACCACCGCCACCGCACGATGCGAGGAGCAGAGTTGCCGACATTAGCGCAATATACTGAAAAGATTGCCTCATTTGCATCCACCCATAGTGCGAGATGATGCTCGTTCAAAGTAAACGGCAACAGCAACTAACCACGACTGCGCAGCGCACGCAACACGGTATTTTGGGCTCTAAAGTTGACGGAACTTGCTGCTTTGCCGCGTGCTAATGCGTGACAAGTGCGAAACTGATTTCCCTTCATGGACTTCGTGTTGCTGCCACTGGCCGCGGCAATTCAAGAAGCAGGATCATCTTGCGCGCGACAGCTCGGAGCCTTGACCCTGGTCTGCGGATCAGGGTGAACAGGCTTCCACGAACTTCCGCTCAATTCACCGGCATCCGGAGTGCGGTGCCACGCGTCTTGATCTTGTCGATCAACGGCACGAACGGAAAAAGCCACTGTTCCTTGATCGACAACCGGCGCCGGTCGTCCTGCCCGACGAGCACGGCCTCGCCTTCCTTGTAAGTCCCGAAGATGCGATCCAGCAGGATCAAAGAATTGCCATAATTGCAGCGCGTATCTTCATAAGGAACAGAATGGTGCAGGCTGTGATTGCGGATCGTGGTGAAGACGAAGGAATAGAACAGCGGCGGGTTCGCCCGCACGTTGGCATGGGCGAAAGTGGAAACCACTGTCATCACGCCGTATCCGGCCAGAGCCGCCGACTGTTGCAGATCGAACAGCACCACGACGCTCAGGCTGATCAGCCACAGCTCGATCGGATTGCCGACCGCGCCCTTCATCGCGTTGAGCTGGGTGATGTGATGATGCGGGGCGTGCGTCAGCCAGAAAGGCGTGGAATTGTGCATCAGCCGGTGCATCCAGTACTGGCCGAACTCCACAAGGAACACCACCAGCGCAACCTGAAGCAGCCACGGCATGTGCTCGGCCCAGGGCGTGGCAATGCCAAGCGCATGTTTCACCGATTCCAGCGGGCGATCCGCCAGGACATTGGTGGCCTTGGAAATGACCGTCGCGCTAAGGACGACATAGAACAGGTCGGTGAAGAATTCGCGCCGGTTCATTCGCCACCCGACATGGCGTTCGAACGGGATTTCCAGCAGCAGAACGACCAGCGTGATCGCCGAACTGACCCCGATGACGACCCACGTGTTCTGCACCCACGCCGCCGGCGCCATCGCCCAGAA
>JAPLPG010000235.1 GCA_026400375.1 Novosphingobium sp.
GCCGATATCATAGCCCGCATCGGCAGCGCTGGCGGCGATCTGATCGGGGTTCATGCCGGCCTGGGCCTGCGCCAGCGCCCACAGCAGCGTCGAGCGTGTGCCCGAACGGCAATAGGCCAGCACGGGCGCATCGCCCGCCTGTGCCAGCGCCTGTTGCATGGCCGTGACTTGCGGCATGGAAAAGCCTGCGTGGCTGACCGGAATGGCAACATAGGCGATGCCCGCGGCATTGGCCGCAGCCTCGATTTCGGGACCCGGGGTCTGATCGTCGGATTCGTCTTCCGGGCGATTGTTGATGATCATGCCGATGCCCAGCGCCTTGGCATAGGCCACTTCCGCAACGCCGATCTGGGGGCTGGCATAGGTCTTGTCGTCGATCTTGCGGAACATCGCGCGGTTTCCTTGTAACGGACCGATTCACTGGCGGCCCTGCCCGACGGGTAGTGCCCAATCCACTGCTGCGGGGCAAGCCTGCCGCCCGGTGGTGCGGCCTGCTGTTTGCCGTTGGCGGGCAAATGGCACGAAAGCCACAGTTTTTGGGACGAAATGCGCAGCTTTTGACGATTCCGTTAGCGGTCCTGCATTTTTGCTTTATAGTCTTCGATGCTGAGGAACGGTGTTTGCCGGAAGGCTTCCCATTGATTCCCTCGTCGCACCGTCGGCTCCCGCGTCCGGCTTGCGGTGCCGTGAAGGTTGGGGCGGATTGAAGGTCTATTGATTTCTATGGGTTTTGACAGAGGGCGGCGCGGTCGCGGCAGAGACAAGCGCGACGGTTTTGGCGACGAGGGCGGCTTTGATCCCTACGGCGGCGGTGGTGGCGGCGGTTTCGGCGGCGGCGGTTTTGGTGACCGTGGCGGTTTCGGCGGCGGCGATCGCGGCGGCTTTGGTGGCGGCAATCGCGGCGGCGGCTATGGCGGCGGCGGTGGTGGCTTCGGCGGCGGTGATCGCGGCGGCTTCGGCGGCGGCGGTGGCGGCGGCTTCGGCGGCGGACGCTCCGGCGGCGGTGGCGGCTTCGGTGGCCCGCGCGGCGGCGGCGGTGGCGGCGGGATGCCGGCCCAGGTCGTTGGCACCGGCAAGGGTGTCGTCAAATTCTTCAATGGCCAGAAGGGCTTCGGCTTTATCTCGCGCGAAGACGGTGGTGAGGACGTGTTCGTCCACATCAGCGCGGTCGAACGTGCAGGCCTTGAAGGTCTTGCCGAAGGCCAGACGCTGGAATTCAACCTCGTCGATCGCGGCGGCAAGATTTCGGCTGCCGACCTTCAGGTCGTCGGCGATGTCATCCCGGTTGCAGCAAAGCCTGCTGCGCCTCAGCGTGAGCTGACGGGCGAACGCGCTACCGGAACGGTCAAGTTCTTCAACGCGATGAAGGGCTTCGGCTTTATCACGCGTGACGATGGCCAGCCGGATGCCTTCGTGCACATCAGCGCTGTCGAACGTTCGGGCCTGCGGGAACTGAACGAAGGCGACAAGCTTGAATTCGACCTCGAAGTCGATCGACGAGGCAAGCACTCGGCGGTCAACCTGGTGCCGATTCAGGGTTGATCCCGATTGCATCGCTTCCGGTGAATTGACCGGCGGCCTGCAACACCATACGCGCACAGATGGCGGTCCTTTTGGGGCCGCCATTTGTCGTTTGCGATTCCCATTTTCCCATCCGGACTTTTTACCAGACGGACAGCACCCTATTTTCCCGTCATCCGGACATCTCGTGACCAACAGGAGAGCACTATGTCGATCACCCCGCTGATGCCCGTATACCCCCGGTGCGGCGTGCGTCCGGTGCGAGGCGAGCACTGCCACCTGATTTCCGAGGATGGCACCCGTTATCTCGACTTTGCCAGCGGCATCGCGGTCAACCTGCTGGGCCATTCGCACGAGCATCTGGTGGGGGCGATCCAGAAGCAGGCGGCCACGCTGATGCATGTGTCGAACCTCTACGGCAGCCCGCAAGGCGAGCATCTGGCCAAGCGGCTGGTCGATCTGACCTTTGCCGACACCGTGTTCTTCACCAATTCGGGCGCCGAGGCGGTGGAGTGCGCGATGAAGACCGCGCGGGCCTATCATTCGGCGGTGGGCAACGACCACAAGTACGAACTGATCACGTTCAAGAACGCGTTCCACGGGCGCACGATGGCCACGATCAGCGCATCGAACCAGGAGAAGATGCACAAGGGCTTCTTGCCGCTGCTGGAAGGTTTCAAGTATGTCGACTTCGACGATCTGGAAGGGGCCAAGGCCGCCATGGGTCCGCACACGGCGGGCTTCCTGGTCGAGCCTATCCAGGGCGAAGGCGGCATCCGCGACGCATCGGACAATTTCATCAAGGGTCTGCGCGCGCTGTGCGACGAACACGACCTGATGCTGATCTTCGACGAAGTGCAGTGCGGCGTGGCGCGCACCGGCACGCTTTATGCCTATGAACAGTATGGCGTGGAGCCCGACATCATGGCGACCGCCAAGGGCATTGGCGGCGGCTTTCCGATGGGCGCGTGCCTTGCCACCGAAAAGGCGGCGCGCGGCATGGTCGCCGGCACGCATGGCAGCACCTATGGCGGCAACCCGCTGGCGATGGCGGCGGGTGAGGCCGTGCTCGACGTGGTGGCCAACGAGGCCTTCCTGTCCGACGTTCGCGCCAAGGGCGAGAGGCTGCGTGGCCGGATCGAACAGTTCATCGGCAACTACCCGGACCTGTTCAAGGGCGTGCGCGGGCGCGGCCTGATGCTGGGCCTGATGATGAAGGTGGAGCCGCGCCCGTTCGTGGCGCACATGCGCGATCATCACCAGTTGCTGACCGTCAGCGCCGGTGACAACACCATCCGCGTGATCCCGCCGCTGGTGATCGACGACACGCATATCGACGAATTCATGGAGCGCCTGTCTGCGGCTGCTGCCAGCTACCAGCCGGAGGTTGTCGCATCATGACCCGTCACCTGATCAACCTTGCCGATGCAGGCGGTGATGCGATCGCCGCCATGCTGAACGATGCGATCGACCGGAAGGCGGCACGCGCTGGCTTTCCCAAGGGCAAGGCCGATGCTGACGCCCCCTTGGCCGGCCGCGTGCTGGCGATGGTGTTCGAAAAGAATTCGACCCGCACGCGCGTATCGTTCGATGTGGCGATGCGCCAGCTTGGCGGCTCGGCACTGACGCTCGATTCCGGGACCACTCAACTTGGCCGGGGTGAAACCATTGCCGATACCGCCCGCGTGCTCAGCCGCATGGCCGATGTCATCATGCTGCGGACCGACGATCACGCCAAGGTCGAGGAACTGGCGCGCCATGCCACGGTGCCGGTGATCAACGGCCTGACCGACCTGTCGCACCCGTGCCAGATCATGGCCGATCTGCTTACCGTGATCGAGCATGGCAAGGCTCTGCCGGGCCTTGAGGTGGCGTGGCTGGGCGATGGCAACAATGTGCTCAACTCGATCGTCGAGGCCGCCGGGCTGATGAAGTTTAACGTGCGGATCGGCGTGCCGGAAGGCTATGAAAGCGACGCCGGGTTCATCGCCAATGCGCAGGCAGGCGGGGCCAATGTGCGCGTGGTGCGCGATCCCGCCGAAGCGATACGTGGCGCTGACGTGGTGGTGACGGACACGTGGATCTCGATGGGCCAGGCCCATGCGGACGCCAAGCTGGCGGCGATGGCGCCGTATCAGGTCAACGATGCGCTGATGGCGCACGCCAAACCCGATGCGCTGTTCCTGCACTGTCTGCCCGTCCATCGCGGTGAAGAGGTCACCGACGCAGTGATCGATGGGCCGCGGTCGGTCGTCTGGGATGAGGCGGAAAACCGTATCCACGCGCAGAAGTCGGTGCTGCGCTGGGTCTTCGGCCAGCTTTGAGGGAATGGCAGGACTGTGACTGACCAGGGCCAAGGATCGACCGGTTTCGACCGAGTTCTGCACTTCACGCTGCCGGACCGTGGTGCGCGTGGGCGCGCCGTGCGTCTTGGGCCTGTGCTGGATACTGTCCTGTCTGCCCATGCCTACCCCGCACCGATCCGTCACCTGCTGGCCGAGGCACTGACGGTCACGGCACTGCTGGGCGCGTTGCTGAAGGACAAGGAAGGCCAGCTGACCATCCAGGCGCAGACCCAGGACGGGGTGGTCGACCTGCTGGTCTGCGATTATCGCAATGGCGAACTGCGCGGGCATATCCGGCACGATCGCGCCCGGCTGGACGAACTGGGCCCGGCGCCATCCTTGTTCGCGCTGTTCGGCGAGGGTTATCTGGCGATTACCTTCGACCTCGCGGCCACCGGGCAGCGTTACCAGGGCGTGGTGCCGCTTGAAGGCACATCGCTTGCAGAAGCGTGCGAGCGATACTTCTTCCAGTCCGAACAGGTGCCGACGCTGATCCGCGTGGCGGTGCAAACCACGCCATCGGGCTGCATTGCCGGCGGGCTGCTTCTGCAGCACCTGCCCGAAGGCGAGGAAGGGCGCGAGCGGCTGCATGTCCAACTCGATCACCCGGAATGGGAACACGTTGCGATCCTGGGTGGATCGGTAAAGCCGGAGGAACTGGTCGATCCCGCGCTCGATCTGGAAAGCGTCGTCTGGCGCCTGTTCCACGAAGAGCCGGAAATCAGGGTCGAGGCTGGCGCCGTGCTGAGCCGAGGCTGCCGGTGCACTGCGGAATACTACCGCGACGTCCTGTCACGGTTCGGTGCCACGGAACTGGTTGAAATGAAAGATGATGACGGCTTGATTCAGGTCGATTGCGCTTTCTGTTCGCGCACGTTCCCCATCGACTTGCCTTGAACATCCTTATCTTCGGCAAGTCATGACAGCTATTTTCATACCTTGAGCACTGCTTGTGGCGTTCAAAGGCGGCGCCATGGATGCTACAATCCTTGCGACAATGATCGTCCGCACAGACGTGCTGCGATCGGGGGATGTAAACACAGCATCATGCCACGCCGCTACCGCTTCCAAGTTCACGTTACGCAAGTAACGACGCTTCTTTCGTTCGCGATGTTGGGCTTTGTTGCAAGCACCGGTGCTGCGCAGGGGCCTGTTCTGGCCATGCTCGACAGGCTTGAGCCGGGGCTTTGGGAAGTGCGCGCGCGTGACAACGCCGAAACCGTCCAGATCTGCATCGACAACGGGCGCAAGCTGATCCAGATTCGCCATCAGCGAGAACAGTGTCGGCGTCTGGTGGTGGAGGATTTGCCGGGCATGGTGACGGTCCACTACACTTGCCCGGCCAATGGCTACGGGCACACCACCCTCCGGTTTGAGAATCCGCGGCTTGCGCAGCTTGAAACGCAGGGGATCGACAAGGGCTTGCCGTTCAACTTCGTGGCCGAAGCCCGGCGGATCGGTGCCTGCTCGCGCTGATGACGAGAGACGCAACCGGAAGCGTGCTGGCGCCAATCCCGGGCCGGGCAATATAAAGTTGCATACGAGACCATTGCATCGGGCTGGTGGCACGGCTAGCCCGTTGCAGATGTCTGAAAACGCTTCTGCAATCATAGCGCCGCTGGCGGTGGTACTGCTCTCCGGCGGCCTCGATTCGATGGTTTGTACCGCCCTTGCGCAAGAGCAGGGCTTCCGCGTGCTTGCTCTGACGATAGATTACAACCAGCGCCACCGGGTCGAACTAGAAGCAGCGCGAACCATCGCCAGCAGTCTTCAGGTGGAACGGCACGTCGTGCTGCCACTGGACCTCCGCCAGTTTGGCGGATCGGCACTGACCGCCGATATCGCGGTTCCCAAGGATGGCTTGGGCGATGACATCCCCGTTACCTATGTTCCGGCTCGCAATCTGGTCTTCCTGTCTCTGGCTCTGGCCTGGGCCGAGGCTGCAGGGTCGAAGGATCTGTTCATCGGCGTCAACGCGCTCGACTATTCGGGTTATCCTGATTGCAGGCCGGAATTCGTCGAGGGCTTCCAAAGCCTCGCCCGGGTGGCAACCCGGTTTGGCAGCGAGGGCGGCACGGTGACCGTCCACGCCCCGTTACAATACCTGAAAAAATCAGAGATCGCGCAGGAAGCAGCGCGACTTGGGCTCGAAGCAGGGCAAAGTTGGTCCTGCTACGATCCCGATCCGGATGGGAGAGCCTGCGGCGTGTGCGACAGCTGTCGCCTGCGACGCGCAGGGTTTGAAGAGGCAGGCTTGCATGACGGAACGCGGTACGGCGGAGACTGACGCAGAGCACACCGCGCCGATCCAGAACGAGGCTACGGCCTATAGCTGGTACGTGCTGTTCATCCTGGTGCTGGTGTACATTCTCAACTTCGTCGACAGACAGATTCTTTCGATTCTGGCCAACGACATCAAGCGGGATCTTTCGCTTACCGATGCGGATCTCGGCTTCCTCTATGGAACCGCGTTCGCCGTCTTCTACTCGCTGTTTGGCATTCCGCTCGGGCGCCTTGCCGACAATTGGCATCGCGTGCGGCTGATGGGAGTAGGCCTGGCGATGTGGTCGGTGATGACCGCGGTTTCCGGCTTTTCACGAACCGGTCTGCAGTTGACCGGCGCCCGCATCGGCGTCGGCATCGGCGAAGCGACGGCCAGCCCGGCGGCCTATTCCCTGATTTCGGATTACTTCCCTCAGCGCCTGCGTGCGACAGCCCTGGCGATATACTCGTCGGGCCTGTTCCTCGGGGGCGGGCTGTCACTATTTGTCGGAGGCCTGATTCTGGAAGCGTGGAACGGCGCCTATCCCGCCGGCGGCCCGCTTGGGCTCGTGGGGTGGCAGGCGGCGTTCATGGCTGTCGGCTTGCCCGGAATGTTGCTGGCGCTATGGGTCTTCACGATCCGTGAGCCCGTGCGCGGGGGCATCGATGGCATGGCGACGAAGGGGGCAGACCAGCCTTTCAAGAGCTTTGCAGCGGAATTGCTGAACGTCATTCCACCGCTCACCCTCATCGGTGCGGCAAGCCGGGGAAAGCGCGCTCTTGCAGCAAACGTGCTGTTCGCTGGCGGCGTTGCTCTGGCCATCATGGCTCTTGCCCAGTTGCTGGGGCGTTCAACTTTGCAGCAATGGATCTTCGTCGGCGTCGGCGCCTACGCGGTGTTCAGCTGGGCAACGGCTCTGAAATCACGCGATCTGCCCACCTTCCGGCTGATCTGGGGAACGCCCGCGTTTCTGTGCACCACGCTGGGCTACGGCATGGTCGCGTTCATGTCCTACGCATCGTCCTATTGGGGCGCGCCTTATGCCGAACGAGTGTTTGGCATCGCCAAATCCGACCTTGGCCTCACCATCGGTGCCACTGGCGCTCTAGGTGGTTTTCTCGGAGTCATTCTGGGCGGGCGCATCGCAGACAAGCTGTTCGAACGCGGGCCAGCCGGGCGGCTTTACGTCACGCTGTTCGGACTTCTTGCCCCGATCGCACCGTTGATCGGAGCCTATACCACGGACTCGTTTGGCGCCTTCGTGATCTATTCCTTCCTGGCGCAGATCATGTCGAGCAGCGCGCTCGGCGGCGCCGCTGCCACAAGCCAGTTGCTCGTGCTGCCAAGGATGCGCGGAACGGCGACGGCGACGTTCTTTCTGGCGACCACGCTTGTCGGTCTGGCGCTCGGGCCATTCATGGCCGGGTACGTGTCCGCGATGAACAACGACAATCTGTCGATGGGCGTGTTGTCCACGCTCGTCGCAGTGCCGATAGGCCTCGTTTTACTGGTCACCGCGATCAGGACAACGCCAACGGCGCAGGCCAGCCTTGAAAGCCGCGCGCGCGCCGCCGGTGAAAAACTGTGACTTTTCAGCCGACTGTCGTGGCAAGAACGCCACAGGCAATTCGCCCGCCGCTGTTGCCGCTGGGATCGGTCTTGTAATCGTCCGGACCTGCGTGAACCACGACCGCAGTGCCGTCGGAATCGACAATCGCCGCGGTTATGTCTGACGCCTGACCGGCGATCGGGACGCTGATCGTGCCGTTGCCGTCCGCACCCACCTCGATGTTCGGCAGGTCACCGAGATGCGGCCCAGCCGGGTTCATGGTGCCATGCTGGTGCGCAGTCGGGTTGAGGTGCCCCCCTGCGGTGGTAAAGCCCGGCGCTTCACATTTCCCGGTCTGGTGAAGATGGATGCCATGCACCCCCGGAGAAATGCCGGATACCTTGGCGTTCAATGTCATGCCCGCAGCGGTCCGCACGATCTCTGCGGAGCCGACAGTCTTGCCGGTCGGATCGCTCAAGACGCTCTGCGCCACCGTCGTCGGTTTGCTGTCCGGTATAGACGTGCAGGCCGCAAAGGCCAGGGGGCAGGTCAGAACGAGAAGTCTTGATTTCGGTATCATCACGGATCTCCAAACTGTCCCAATGTGAAGATCCTAACGCAAAAGGGGCCGGATTTCTCCGGCCCCTCAAACGTTTTCCCGAAATATCGGAAATTACATGCCCGAACCCGGACCGTAGGTGATTTCCACACGACGGTTCTGAAGTTCGCGAACGCCATCTGCAGTCGGAACGCGCGGGTTGCTTTCGCCGAACGCCTGGCTGGTGATGGAGCCGCTGGGGATGCCATGCGAGGTCAGGTACGAACGCACCGAAACGTTGCGACGCTCCGACAGGCCCTGGTTGTACTTCGGGGTACCCGAGCGGTCAGCGTAACCTGCGAGCATGATCGGAACGCTGGCGCAGCTGCCATAGGCCGTGACCGCGTTGTCCAGAATGGTCGCTGCTTCCGGCGTGATGTCCGACTTATCCCAGTCGAAGAACACGATGTACGGACCCTTGTTGCAGACCATTGCCGGCGGCGGGGGCGGCGGGGGCGGCGGGGGCGGCGGCGGAGGCGGCGGAGGCGGCGGTGCCGCTTCTTCGATCGGCGCAGCGCCACCGAAGTTGAACGTCAGCGTACCGAGCAGCGAGTGCGAGCGGAAACGGGTACGGGCGTTCTGGCCAGCATTCGTTACCAGATCAATGCCGTTCTGGTTGAAGAAGCGATACTTCAGGCCCAGATCCACGTTGCTGCTGATGGGTGCCCGAACGCCAGCGAGTGCCTGCCAGGCAAAGCCGGTGTCCGAATCGACGATGTTGCGCGGCGTGTCGCGGTAGATCAGGCCGACCTTGGCGCGGCTGACGCCAACGCCGCCGCCAACGAAGCCCTGCAGGCCATCGTCAGGTCCGAAATCGAGCAGGCCGTTGACCATGAAGCTCAGTGCTTCAGCGCCGCCGCCAAGCTGGCTGTCGGGGATGGTCGCCGTGCTCGCATCGTACGACTCTTCCTCAGCGCGACGATAGCTTACTTCGCTTTCCAGACGGAAGCCGCCGAAGTCATAACCGACGATACCGCCAAAGTCATAGCCAGTGCGGGTGCTCAGAACGCCCTGCTGGTTGGAACCGCGAAGGTTCTCAATATCTTCTACAATCATCGCGCCGGCGTCTGCTTCGACATACCAAGCGTTGTCTCGTGCAAATGCCGGCGTTGCCAAGGCACTAGAAGCCAAGGCTACGCCAAGGATCATTTTCCGCATTATCGTTTCCCCTATAAGCGACATCATGCCACGTCGTGCAGGTTGTCTACCGGTTCCAAAGTGGTCATGCAAGCGGACAAACACGCCAAGTGTTGCACAAAAACAACGGAATTGATCCATTGTGCAGTACAGCACCCACCTTGTTGCGCCCTCATGTGGTGGTGGAATGCAACAAGTCGAGTTTGGTTCCTAGACTAGGCTGGAAAATATATCGGCCGACCTCAACGCTTGGATCAGCGCATTGATCGCTGCGCGCGCTTCTACATCAACAACTGCGCCACCTGCTGGTGAAACCGGTTCTCCTGCGGTTTGCCAACTGTTGCGAAACAGCCGGTTTTTTCCGATCGATTGATCATGAACCCGCCAGCCATTCTTCGGCGTTACAAAGCGCCATCCCCCCTCGGTCCAGCCAGCCAGCGCATTCACGTGACCGCTGAATTCGCCAACGGGAAGAGAGCCGACAATCCATGTGTCGCCGTTTGCCGGGGCGGTCGGTGGATCGTTGCGGACGCCAAGAACGCCTTCCCCCAGCACCAGATCCAGCAAGATCAATGCTTCGTTGACGGTCGCTTCCTTCTGAGACTGCCCGGTGAACAGCATGGGAAAGCCGAGGCGCGGGGTGACGGCCGAATAGTTCAATGGTTCGCTCATGCTAATCTCCTGTGATTCGATAGGGGTCAGACCTGCATGGCAATCACCAGCGGCAACGACTTTGACCGCAAGCCGATCTGCCTGATTGAAAAGTTCGCCACCGGCGGGGAAGAGAGGGATTGGACGATTGCCGCAGGAACGATCAGTTTCGGTTCTGCCGTTTGCCAGACTTGTGTCGCGTTGCTGTCGGGCCCCAGTGCGACCTCCCAGAGCTCTGAAGGCTCGGCCAGAGGGGCGTCTACCCCATCAGGCCAGCCCCAGGCACCGCGCGCCCTTCTGGTCCATCGCAAAAGCGCAGAGCCATCGGCTTGCAGCTTCATCGCGCCGTGCACGGGCGCCAGAGGTCTGGTGGTCAGCCCCGGGTTGATGATCGTACTTGTGGCAGGGACCGTGTCCCCCAGGCCAATTGCGGCGATTGCGCTGCCGCCGGTGATCCCGGTCAGTGCACCGGCTTGTGCAGTGCTCGGGCTGATTAGTTGGTCGTCGATCAGGACGAAGGGCTCGCCAACAGTATGATCGGCAACTGTGTGCTCCAGGCCGCCCCGGCCACGCAGAAACCGGCTGAGCCGCCAGATCCTGCCGGAAACACGCTCCGCGCGTCCGAACTGGATCAATTCCTGGCCGAGGAGGGCAGTATTGGCGCCTTGCATCAATTGCGCCCAGGTGGCGTTGGTCAATGCAAGATCTTCGGCGGCAAGCTTGATGTCGACGCTTGACCTTGCGTCAAACAGCAGCGGTGACGCTGCACCGATGGCAGAGAGGCTCTGTCCGATAACAGCGCGCCTGCGGCCAGTCGATCCCGCAGGCGTAAGGCTGCCGTCCTCGCCTTGCACGTAAAGCGCAGCTCCGGTCCACCCCGCGGTTTCGCCGCTCGCGGCCAGCCTGATTTCGGCGGCATCGCCCGATCCGCTACCATCCCAGGGCAGTTCGAAGGCGACCAGACGCGTCGGCACGGGAACCAGATCAAGCAGGGGATTCGCTCGTCCGGGATCTGCTGCCACCGACAGGGGGATGACGGCAGGCACCGGAGCCAGGTCAAGCATTACGCCGTCCGCCTGCCATTCCCATTGCTCGATACGCCAGCTGCCCTCGGTCACGGGTGTCCGCACGATGGCGCCGGGTGAAAAGACCGAACTGATTTCGGTCACGCGATATCGAAGGGAGTCGCGTGCTTCCGTCCGCCTCCGCGCCGCATTGTCTGCAACCTTTGAAGCTTCGCCGGCGCTCATCGCAATCGGCAGTTCGATGTGCGCGACATCGCCCGGCTCGCTTCGGCCAAGGCTGCGCTGTAGGCCGGGCTGGTAGTCTCGGGCTATGTCGTAATAGCGCACCACGCACTGCTGCGACGCGGGCAACGCTTCCCGACGCCTCGCCCAGCCATTCTGGCGCGCATCTTCTGCGCTTTCCCCACCCGCACAGGGCGGCGGCAGGGTAGGAAGCTCCGCCCCCGTCGTCCCGCCTGCAAGGCCAAGCATGAGCCTCTCGTTCTCGACCGTGCAGACCAAAGGCGCAATTTCCCCGATCACCGGCACGATATCGGCAACCGAACCCTGATCGAACGTGAAGCCCGAAAGGGTCACTGCATCAAGATTGGTGGTGCCGATGGTTTCATCGACGGCGCTGATGACGCCAGCGAACGAAACGGCGCCGTCATCGGCAATCACTTCGAACGTCAGCGACGGCAACCGGTTGCCGTAATCGGCCAGGGCCAGATCCTCGAACACGACATAGGCGGTGTTGCGATAAGCAGGGTTCAGCGCCGCGCCCTCGGCCTGCGCAAGCAAGGGGTCAGGTGCCTGGTCGCCGTGACCTGCATGGACGCGCATGGTTCCGCCGACTTTCAGATCACCGGCTTCGCCGCGCAGCAGGTTTCCGTCAGCCCATACCCGCCCGATGCCGGTGATCGGCCGACTGGCCACTGCCACGGCAAAGGATGCCGAATAGCTGTAGTTCGTTACCGAAGGACGCCCCTTGCCACCGGAACGCTCCTGGTGTTCGACAAGCTCCGTCGCCCAGATAACGCTGCCCGATGCGCGGATCGTGCCGAAGTGCATCGGCATCGGCGATCCGTAGCTGGACGTTTGTACCGACAGCTCCTTGAGCCTTGCGCCCTCGATCTTGCGCCGCCCCGTCAGGGCGGAATCGAACTGCTGCCCGATCAATGCTCCCAGCGCCCCGCCAAGGGGACCACCGATTGCCGTACCAACGGCAGAAAGGATCAATGTTGCCATCAGGAATTCCAGTCGCGGTTTTCGGTTTGCATCGAGGGATCGAGAAGCCATTGGCGGCTGATCTGCCAAGGCAGTGGATCGGACAAAAACGTGACGCGGCGCAGCGAAGCATGGGCATGAACGAACCCGCCGGTGACCCGCACGAGCAGGTGCGGCTGGATGGGATTGACCATGCAGAGCACGATCTGTCCGCCGTCCTTGGTGCAGACCAGATCGTTGTCGCAAGCATAGCTCAGGAAGCGCGATACGCTCGCGTTTCGCAGCGTATAGTCGCCGGGCACGATCGGTTGCCTACCGATCCTGCGCAGGACTTCCGCGACCACGCCAACGCAATCCAGTCCCGTCCGGGGGTCGCGACCGTGCAGCCTGAACGGCACTCCGACAAGCTCGCGCGCTGCGCTTTCCAGCGCGGCGGTCACCTTTGTGCGGCCGGATAGCGTGTCAGCAGGTCGTTCCCCGGCATGAACGGTTCGCCCTGGAAGTTGATCGCATTGTCAAAGCGTTGCGCGCATGTCGCCAAAGTGTGATCGCAACCTTCCTTCAACACCACGCGCATACCGATCTGGTTACCGGCCGAAAGCGGGCGTTCCAGCACCAGCCAATCCTCATGCGTTGCCCTGATGCGCAGGGATGTGCCGGCATCGGGTCCTTCCACGGGGCGTATCCAGCCAAAGCAGAAGTCGCCTGTTGTCACACCAGCGGCATGCACCCACAGCCGCTCGTTGGCGAACCCGATCAGGGCAGCTTCGTGCGTGAATTTGGCGATCGACAGCGTGCAGCCTTCGCCGCAGAACTCGGCCCTGCAGGTGGGCGATGTCCGGGGCACGATCTCGTGCGCCAGGCGCCGCTTGAGCGAGGCCAGTTCGGCCGAGAACTGCGATCCTTCGCACCCGACGGACCCGATGGTTCCAGCAAACAGGCTCTCGGCCTCGAGCGATTCCCAGTCGACGAGTCCCATCGTGATGCTCGCACCATCGAAGCGGCCGGCAATGAGATCGCGTTCGCTTATGGCATCATGGCTGAGCGCGCCGGAAATCTCGGCCGTATCCAGCTCGAGCGTGGCGGACTTGCGCATCGCCGATGGAACCATGCCAGGCGCTGTCCTGTGGCGCAGCCCGGCAAAGACGATGTCCCGGTCGTGGCTTGTAAAACCCAGTGAGACCCCATCGCGCCGCTCGATGCGCCACCAGGTTGCCACCGTCTCCAGTGGCTGGCTGAACCAGGTCCTGCTCATGCGTCTTCTCTCAGCTCGACCAGCGGTACGCTCGG
The DNA here is from genome assembly GCA_026400375.1 of Novosphingobium sp. Taxonomy (GTDB): domain Bacteria; phylum Pseudomonadota; class Alphaproteobacteria; order Sphingomonadales; family Sphingomonadaceae; genus Novosphingobium. Next base: position 13,586 of record JAPLPG010000235.1, read on the forward strand.
GGCTTCGCCAGCGGCGAATTCGGCACCCGAAATGTCGATGCTGTCTTCGGCAAAGCGCACGGGCACATCGAACAGGAAGCCTGCCTTGACCAGGCTTCCCGCAGGAGGGGCCACGGCAAAGGCGATTATCCCGCGTGGCTCGATCGTGAAATCGCCTGTCTCGACGCCGTTCACGCTCACCCGCAGGGTTTCCGGCCTTGGACGGGTTATCCTGCGCCGCTGCGCATCGGCGCTGTCGCCATAGTGCTTCACCAATGCAAAGCGCGATGTCGCACCGTCACCTGTGCCAAGCACCTGATCGCCAGGCGTGGGGTCGCCGATCATCCCGTTGGAACTGAAGTCCGAAGGATCGCGCAACCGGAATCCGCGCGCCTGCCCCCGGCGTGCCCGGAAGAAGCCGATCAGTTCTCCCAGTTCGGCATCGGATCGAACGCCCGGGCCCACGTCAAAGCGCATCCGCGCATCCGACCACAGGCTGTTGCGCCGCTCGAACCCCGATGCCGTTATCGTCACGTTGGTCGAAAACTCCGGCGTCACCGAAGCATCGCGTCCCAGTGCCAGCGGAAACAGGACATCGTCAAAGGATTGCATGATCTCGTCTCCACTTGCTTCGGGAAGCCGGGTAAATCCGTCGCGCGAAACTTGCGGCAGCGCCCAGATGAATGTCTCGGCCACGCCCAGGGCCAAGGCTTCATCGGCCGCAGCGTCGATCCGCCCCCACTCGGCCGCCGCGTCTTCAGGCAGCAGAACGAAACCCGAAAGGTAGTGCTGGCGCTCGCGCGGATAGTTGAGCCGCGCCTCGGCGATCGCCCGCGCTTGCGATCGCAGCGCGTCCTTGCCTGCGGTCACCCAATCGTAATCTTCCAGTTGCAGCGTATCGAAAGCCGGTGATGCCCAGCCGACTGGCAAATTCGCGCGCAAGGCCTCGGGCGTGACCGGATCCAGCACGGTCGGCAGGAACGCCAGCAACAGGGTCTCCGCGCCCGCCGCGCCCGCCGCCGACTTTACCGCAGCAGCCAGATCGGCGGTCGATTGCGCCAGCAGGGCCCCGGCCTGATTCAGCAGTGCCTTCTGCGCCGCGTTCAGGCTCGCGCCCAGATCGGGAATGCTAACCGGATTGCCGCCAAACGCTGCCTTGGCGGCGGCGTCATAGATACAGATGCGGCGGTCCGGCATCACCCACCACCATGGCTCCCCTACCTGATGTCGTACCGGAAGGCCTGCATCCTGCAGCAGCGCCACCAGCGCGATGCCTACCTTGCGTACCCACGTCATCGCCTGCGCGTTGGCGGGCGAAAGCAGTGCCGAAGGCGGGACCCATCCGGTCCGTGCAGGATCACCGTTCTGCGCGCGCTGTTGCCAGTCCGGCGGGCAGTTCTGCGCCAGCAATTCGTAGGATTGCGATGCGATCACCGTGTGGCCCATGGCCGCCGCACCTGCCAGAAAGGCCTGGTGCCACCGCCTTGCCGCAGCGTTCATCGCCGGAAGCGATGGGTCCACCACAAAACCGCCGCCGCCATCGGGCACCATCGCATGGAAGTGGCTCATCCCGATGTAGTGGTTGATGCTCCCGCGATAGCCCAGACCACGGATCTGGCGCAGCACGCGCGCCGGGGTCAGGTTGTAGGCATCATCATACCCGGTGCACATTGAAAGCCCATGCGGCGGCACCATGACATCGCCGATGGCCAGCATCGGCTTGTGCCCCTCGCAGGACATGCCGGTCAGCTCGACCCACCCCTCCACCGACGTGGCAAACGGCGCAACGCTTCCCCCGCCGTATCCCGGCGCCACAAGGGAGATGAACAGCCGGTCGATATCGGCCGGATGCACCGGATCAGCCTCGGATGGCAGCAGGAACCCGCCGTCCAATTCGGAAAACCTCAGCGTGACCTGTGCGTCTGTCGGCGTGCCCGCGGCATAATTCCACAGCCGCACGTACCAGGCCCGTGCGTTGCCCGCCGCATCGCGCCCTTCGATGGTCAGGGTCGGCCCGTTCACGGCATCCAGCGGCAGGACGCCTGCCGAACGCCAGCGAAACGACAGCGTCAGACGCGAATAATCCCGCTTCGTGTCATAGGACAGCAGCGGATGATCCCACTTGTCCTCGGATTCCCAGATCAGTCCGATCAGGTCGTCAGCCTTGCGGAACACGGCGTCGACGCGCAGCGCATCGGGCGCGGTCGTTACGACCGAAGCCATCGCCGGTCGTGGAAAGTTCACGGTCCAGAAGCGCGGGTCGAAGCGCTGGATCGTCTCGGTCTGCTGCACCGTGCGGCGCTTGGCCAGCCAGTATGTCATGCCATTTCCCCAGCTGTCAGAAGTCGCTCAGCGCCCGCCGCACGGCCTGCGCCACTTGCTTGCCCGATCGCCGCAAGCTCTCGGGCTGGTTGCTTCCCTGTGGGCTGACGATGCGGATAGAGACGTTCACGTCGCGTCCCTTGCCGCCGCCCAGCGAAGGCTCCACCCGTCCCGCCGAAGTCGGCACGAACAGTTCCGGCCCGCGCTCGCCCACCAGATAGCCGCGCCCCGGCGCCACCGGACCGCCCGTCGCGCGCCCCGGCAGACCGAAGATCGAACCGACCAGTCCTGAAAGCAGCCCGCCGATCCCGGACGTCTGCCCCGCGCCGCCGCCGCCAAGCGATCCGATCCCGGCGCTCACCGCTTGCGCGGCAATGTCGCCCATCACGTTCAGGGCAACCCGCCGCAGATCCTCGAAGCCCAGTGATCCGCGCCGGATGGCGCCCAGCAGCCCACGCTCCAGCGTGTCTCCGGCGCGCCCGAACCCGTCCACCAGGATCGAATCAAAGCTTCCCCGCATCTGCGCCACGTCGGCGGTAAAGCCCGAAGTGTTCGCGCGCACATCGATCATCAGCGTGTCGAGTTCATCCACCACGGTCTTGCTCCATCAGTCTGTCGATCATGCCGCGATCCACCGTTTCGCCGTCGGGCATGCGCAAGGCGGCCAGGATCGTGGCCAGTTCCTCGGGCGTGGCATTCCAGAACGTGTCCCCGCTCCAGCCCAGCAACAACGCCGCCTGGCCCGAAAGCCGGGCCGCAGCCGCCCCGAAGCGCCCGCTCACCCGCTGCCCTTCAGCACCTGTACGATCAGCGCGCGCAGCACCGGCGTGCATGCGGCCAGCCCCTCGCGCATCACCGCCTCGGCAAAGGTGTCGCGCTCCAGTCCGGCTCGGTCACGCAGGCAATGCCAGAACAGCGCCACCATCTCGCCCAGCCGCAACTGTCCGGCGCTTGCGCGCTCCACCAGTGCAAACAATGGCCCCAGCTCCTCCTCGGCGGCCACCAGCGCGCCGAACGTCGGGCGCATCACCAGCGGCTGCCCGCCGATCAGCAGCACCGCTTCCCCGCGGAACGGGTTCGCATCCTGCACCATCAAACCTGCGCCACCAGGCCGGAGCTTTCGAGCGTCATGGTGTAGTTGCGCTCGCCATTGAAATCGCCGGAATAGTCCAATCGCTGGACCAGGAACTTGCCCCGCATCTTCTCGCCGCCCTCGAACGAAAGCTCGTAATCGGCAATCGTCCCGGCCAAGGCGTTGCCGCGCACCTGGCCCTCGGCCGCGCTGCCCAGGAATATGCCCGCGGCGCTGACTGTCACTGATCGCGTGCCCGCGCCGCTCAGCAGTTCGCGCCAACCGCCCGAATCCTTGCTGGTGATCACCACCGCCTCGCCATTGATTGACATCTGCGTGGTGCGCAGGCCGGCCACGGTGTTGTAGCTCGGTGTTGCCGCGCCATCGCTGATCTTCAGCAAGAATGCGCTTCCCTTCTGGGCTGCCATGTCAGTTCTCCTTTGAAAGAATGGGGTTTCAGGCGGCCATCACGCGCGCCCGGTATTCCAGCACCACCACGCGCAGCGCCTCGCCGCGCTGCTCGGCCCGCGCCCGCAGCAGGCTCAGGCTGGCGATCCGGAATCCGGCGGCAGACTGGTCGGCAGGCAGGCTCTCGGCGCGTGCCTCGATGGCCGAAACCAGCGCCGCGCCGCCCAGCGGATCGTCGCTGCGGAAATTGAGTTCCAGCGCCACGCGGATCTCGCGCCCGGCCAGCGTCTTGGTGCCCCAATTGGTGCTCGCGCTGGTCGTCAGTGCCAGCCAGGGCAGGGCCGTGCGCAAGGGCGCTTCCTCGACCACCGCGTTCAATGCGGCAGACAGGGCCGGATCGCTCGCCAGCCAGTCGATCAGCACAGCGCGAAAGGGGATTTCCATCAGATCAATCCTCTCCAAACAGCGGCCACAGCAGCCGGGCCTTGCGCCACCGTCGCGCATCGCGCCGCCGCGCCATCGTCACCGCGCGCGCCTTGGCCAGCGCCTCGGCCTTTTCGACCAGTCGCTGCACCAGCGGACCGATCTGCGTCGATGCCTCGATCATGCGATGCGCATCCGCCGCCACGGCCGCCACAGCGCTGCCACCGCAGCAGGCGGCAAGGTTTCCGATTTCTTCTCGTCATCGCGCGCGCGGTGCTGATGCGCGGCAAGCCGGATCACGCCATGGCGGATCCCCTCGGGCAGGGCTGCCCAGCTGTCGGCAAGCCCGGCGGCATACGTCACCACCACGCGGCGCTGGTCGATCGGGCGGGTCAGGCGAACCAGCCCGCGCCCCTCGGCATCGATGTCGAATTCATAACTGCTCGAATTCAGCACGGTGCGTGCGCCAGACGTGTCGAGCGCCGCCAGGGCGGTGATCGACCGCACGGGCAGGGCAGAAAGCGCCTGCCACTCGCCACTTGCGGCCAGCACGTCCTCGCAGCCCGATTGCAGCGGCATCGCGCCGGTAAAGCCCTCGCACAGGTCGATCGCGCTTCGCAGCAGCGTCAGCAGTTCGGCATCGTCGGTCGACCGGCTGATTCCCAGCCAGGCCTTGAGTTCGCTCAGCGCCGCCGAAGCCAGCGCTGGCGGTGCAACAATTGCCCGCATCATGGCAATCTCCGGTCATCAGGAAGGGAAAGGGGGGCCTGCGACGGCAGGGGGAACCGCCGCAGGCCAGCCGGATGCACGATCACGCGCATCCGGCCGTCAGCATCAGGCAGGCCGCATCAGGCCGCGATACGCAGCAGCTTGATCGCGTCGCTGTCCATCACCTGCCCACCCACGCGGCGTGTGGCATAGAACTGGACGTAGGGCTTGTTGGTGTAGGGATCGCGCAGGATCGTGGTCTGCTGGCGCTCTGCAATCAGATACCCCGCGCGGAAGTTGCCGAATGCAATCGGAAAGGCCCCTGCGGCAACGTCGGGCATGTTGGCAGCCTCGATCACCGGATAGCCCAGCAGCCGGTCGGGCTGCCCCTCGATCAGGCCCGGCTGCCACAGGAACGCGCCGTCCGCTGTCTTGAGCTTGCGGATGACCGCGAGCGTGGCCGAATTCATCACCCACGTCGCGCCCTGGCGCAGCGAGGCCTTCAGCTGGAACACCAGGTCGATCAGCTTTGCTTCGGGCGATGCGTCGAACCCGGTCGCGTTGCCCGATCCGATGAACTGCAGCGAACCGAACGCGCGGGCGGCGTCCGCAGCGGTGCTGGTCGGCGCCGCCAGGAACCCGCGCGGCTGGTTGGTGCCGGTGCCGTTCACGAACGCGGCCCCTTCGGCGCGGGCAAACTCGGTGGCGATCTCGTTGGCCAGCCAGCCTTCCACGTCGAATGCCGCATCGTCCAGCATTGCCTGCGTCGCCGAAGGGTTGGCATAGAGTTCACCCGATGGCGGCACGATCTCGGCCAGCTTCGGGCTTGCCGTTTCCGGCCGCGCACCGGTTTCGCTGACCCAGCCCGAAGCGGCGCCACCGGTCGAAATCAGGCGGCGGAAGCCCGAACTGCCCGTGCGCACCACGCTGGCCACGCTGCGGATCGGGCTGATCTCCACCAGGCGGCGCGCAATCATCGCGTCGATCTGCTGGGGAATGGCAAAGCCGCCATCGGCCGCCACGGTGCTGGAAAGCGCCTTCAGTTCGGTCTCGCGGCCGGTTCGCACATAACCGTCGATGAAACCGGCAAGGTCTGCGCCTGCCGTGCTTGCGCCGCCCAGCAGCGGACGCGCCGCCGCACGCCCAAAGGCCGTCTGGGCCTTTTCGATGCGACCCTTCACTTCTTCCACTTCGCTGCGCAGCGCAGCAATCGCGGCGTCATGGGCTTCCTGCCGTTCGACGATGTCGAACGATCCGGTCAGCGCATCCGCCTTGGTCTCGATGTCCAGATTTTCCATGTGGCTAAACGTCCTTTCTGCATGAAACAGGTCGCCGCAACGGTCGGCCTGAGGGGGACTTCGGTTGTCTTGAAAAGGGCAAGGGGCTTGGTTCAGGCCTCGGCCTGCACGACCTCTTCCACGTAATGGACGCGCGCCAATGGCTGCATCGGCCGGGTCACCAGGCTCACCTCGATGATCTCCAGATCATTCAGTTCGCGCCCACCGGGCAGGGCGCGGCCCTGCAGCACGCGGTAGCCGAACGAAAGCCCGTCCACCGCTCCTGCCTTCAGCGCCTTTGCCGCAGCGGAATCGGTCGCGTCGACCCGCGCCACCACGCGCAAACCGCGCTCGTCCTCACCGGCACTTTCGATCCAGCCGATCTGCTGGTCGGGCCGGTGTTGCCACAGCAGCGGCAAGCGCAGCCCCTCGGCCAGCCGCCGCGCAAGACTGCCGGTGAACGCGCCGGGCATGATGGTATCCCCGCCGCTGTCGCGCTTGCGGAACACCGCTGCATATCCGGCAAACCTGATCGGCGCCTTCATCGCACCAGCTCCGCCGATCCCAGCCGCACCGCAATGGCAAACAGCAGCAGCGCCAGCACCGCCCGCACCACCCAGCCGATTGCCGCCTTCCACGCGCTCGCCTTGGCGTCGCGCCAGGCACCCAGCAGCTGGCGCAGTTCCGCCAGATCGCTGTGCGCATCATCGTCGCCAAGGCCCATGCGGTTCAGGGCCCGCCCCGCGCCGATGTCGGATGCTTCCTCCACGATCGCCCGCAAGGTCACCAGGTCGGTGCCCTCGTCACCGGCTTGCGCAATCAGCCGCGCCAGCATGTCCTCGCGGGTCATGCCTGCACCTGATCAAGGCCCAGCAGGCCGCGCTTCTCGTCGGAAGACAGGAAATCGGCCGCCGCTACTTGCGCCCACAACCGCTCCCGGTCCTCGGCCAGTGCAGGCACTCCGTCCAAGTCGACCGCCAGCTTCGCCCCGGCAAACCAAGGCTCCAGTCCCTCGGCCAGCGCGTTCAGGATCTTGCCCGCCACCGGCAGCAGCGTCAGCCGCCACAGTGCCCGGTTGGCCTCGCGGTAATTGGCATACGTGTTATCGCCCGGAATCCCCAGCAACATCGGCGGCACCCCGAAGGCCAGTGCAATGTCTCGCGCTGCGGCCGATTTCAGCGTGGCAAAGTCCATGTCCGCAGGCGTCAACGCCAGTGCTTGCCAGCGCAAGCCACCCTCCAGCAGCATCGGCCGCCCGGCATTGCCCATCCCCGAATAGGCGGTGGTCAGTTCCGCCTTGATCCGCTCGAACTGCTCGGTCGTCAGCGCCGCTCCCGGATCGCCCGGATCATAGACCAGCGCACCCGATGGCCGCGCCGCATTCTCCAGCAGCGATCGGTTCCACCGCGCGGCAGCATTGTGGATCGCCACGGCTTCTTCCGCCGCTTCCAGGCAACCCGCACCGTAATGATCGTCCACCGGGTGAAAGTGCTTCACGTGGATCAGGTTCGGCCGCCCGAAATCGTCCACCGCCTCGATCCGCATCGCTTTCTCGCCCACCTTGTAGGCAAAGGCGGCGGGCCAGCCCCCGGCGTCGGGGATCACCGTCACTCGCTCGGGTCGCAGCGCAAACAGCTCCACCGGCACGCCATCGGCATCGCGCAGCACCTGCACGTACCCATTGCCATGCAGCATCAGGTGCGCCGCCAGCGTCTCCAGCAGCGGCTGCCCGGCACTCGTCTCGCTGGCCAGCGCCAGCAAGGCCGGGTCCGAAGCCTTGACCGGCGCCCCGCCGATGCCCTCGGCCACCAGCCGCACCGCGCGCTGCGCCACCGGGTTGCGCAAGTACGCCTCCCGGATCGCCACAGGATAGTTGATCGGCCCGCGCACAGGCTCTCCGCGCCAGTCCGATGCGGCAATCCATGGCGAAACGAAGCTGCGCCCCAGCGGCGCACGCGGCGTCACCACCTCGCCCTTGAAGGCAGCGGCAAGCGATTGAAAGAACGACATGATGTCCCTTTCGTGATGTCATTTGAAAATTCTCCCCTCCCGTGAGGGAGGGGCCGGGGGAGGGTGTTCGACCTTTGCCGTTCACCCACTCCCTTCAATCAAACCAGATGCGCGGTTCCGCCTGTTGCCCCAGCATCAGCTCGGTCATCGCCCAGACGCAGGCATCGGCCCGGTCGGGGGATCGCCCCGGCCCCTGGTATTCGCCGCCCGGCATCAGGCCGCACAACTCGTCCTCCAGCTTGGGGAACATCCCCGCATGGCGCACGCGCCCTGCTTCATAGAGCGCCGCCACCGGCTCGGCCCGCGCCGTCTTGCCGCGGCTCGCATGGACCAGGCGCACAGGCAGCGTCGCTTCGGCCGCGCGCAACACCGCGCCGACCATCTCGCCTCCCTGATTGGCCTCGGCCACGACCCGGTCGGCTGACCAGGCGCGGGCGGCATTTGCAACGGCGCGGGCCCATTGCTCGGGGCTGGCCTGTTCCACCGAACAGTCGGCCAGCATCCGTGCAATGCGGTCATCCCCGATCCCGCACACCACGATCCCGCAGGCATCGCCATGGGCGCTGGCCGGCGGATCGACCCCCACCACCACGCGGGTGCAAGGCGGTGCGGTTTCCTCGCGCGCCCCTTCGATCAGGCTGCGGCTCCACAGGGCGCCGGCCAGATCCTCGATCATCTCGCCCAGCAGTTCCTGCCGGCCCAGCGTGGTCCCGCCAAAATTGCGGCGCATCGCCTGCACGAACCGCTCCGGCAGGTTGCGGGCATTGTCGAACGTGCTGCCGCGCGTCACCACCACGTCATCGCCTTCGCCGATCACCCGCGTCACCAGCGGCACCGGGCGCGGCGTCGTGGTGGCGACCAGCTTCGGATCGTCGCCCAGGCGCAGCCCCATCAGCAGGTTGTCCCACATCGCCGTCGCGCGGTTGGAACTGTTGTCCCACTTGGCGATCTCGTCGCACCAGGCGTGGCTGTGCTGCGGCCCGCGCAGGCTTTCAGGCTCGCCTGCCGAATAGAGATAGGCCTGCGCTCCGTTGGGCCACACCAGCCGCCGGACCGAACTTGCAAACGTCGGCCGCATCCACGGCGCCCCGATCGACAGCAGCCCGCTTTCGCCTTCCACCATCACGCTGCGCGCCTCGTGCAGCGATGCCCCCACCAGCGCGATGCGCGCATCGGGGTCGCTTTCGGCTACCTTGCGCACCCATTCGGCCCCCAGCCGGGTCTTGCCAAACCCGCGCCCGGCCATGACCAGCCACACGCGCCAGTCTCCCGGCGGCGCCTGCTGGCTCTCACGCCCCCAGACCTTCCAGTCATAGGGCCAAAGTGCGATCTCCTCTTCGGGAATGCGCTTCATCAGCGCTGCAATCTGCTCGTCGCTCGCCTCTGCCAGCCAGTTCAGGAAGCCATCACTCACCACAAGCGGCCTTGCGGCTCGCCAGCACTTCGTCGCGCATATCCAGCAGCCGCTTGTGCAGCGATGCGCGCACCTCTTCGACATCGGCATTGTCGCGGATCGCCCGCTCCTTCGCCACCGTTTCGCGGTGCTGCGAAAGCAGCCGCAGCGCGGTTGCATTGTCGAACTTGGCGTCGCCATCCTTGGGCTCGCCAAAGCGCAGACGGTGCAGCACTTCCATTTCCAGCAGGTCGTATCCTTCGCACAGGGCCCCCCGCCACTGCGCGGCAAAGGTGTGCTCGGTGCGCTTCACCTTGTAGGCGTGGCTGGGATCGATCTTCGCCTTGCGCGCCGCGGCGCTCACGTTCGAAGTCTCGGCCAGGGCCGCCAGGAAGTGCTTGCGCCAATGGCGGTTGTTCGGCTTGCCTGATGTCCTGTGCGCAGCAGAAATCCGCGTCCGGCGCGTGCCGGACGTGGACGGAGTCGATCCGGCCATGCGTGCCCATCCTTGGTTGTGAGGTGTATCTGTCAAAAGGCACTTCGCGGCCCGGCTCCCCTCCTGCGGGAGCGACTCGGTCTTTCGCGATGTTCTTGTTATGTACCGAATGAGCGTGACGATGTCAACCTAAAAGTGCCAATATGGTTCGCGGCAATTGTGCTGGCAGAATTGTGCGTGCTCGCTTAATGCCGCGCTGCAACAACGATCAGGTGTCTGATGCTCCGCCGCCTCTACGAATGGACCATGGCCAAGGCCGCGCACCCCCATGCCGAATGGTGGCTGGCGCTGTTCGCGTTCATGGAAGCGAGCTTCTTCCCCATCCCGCCGCACCCGCTGCTCGGGCTGATGTGCCTGGCCGAACCCCGCAAGGCCGTGCGCTTTGCCGCCATCGCTACGGTTGCATCGGTCATCGGCGGCATGCTCGGCTATGCCATCGGCTATGGCCTCTACGATACTGTCGGCACCCAGATCCTCGCCGCGCTCGGTCTTTCGGAAAGCTTCCCCAAGGCCGCGTGTTACTTGCGCGAATACGGGGTAGAGATCATCATGCTCAAGGGCGCCACGCCCATCCCGTTCAAGCTGCTGACGATCACCGCAGGCTTCATCCAGATGCCGCTGGTGCCATTCATCCTCGCCAGCGTGGTCAGCCGCTCGATCAGCTTCATGATCGTGGGCGTGCTGTTCCGCCTGTTCGGCGCCCCGATCAAGCGCTTCATCGACAAGTACCTGGGCCTTGTCACCGTGGGCTTCGTCGTCCTCGTGGTCGGCGGCTTCCTTGCCGTGACCATGCTCGGCGGCGGAGAGACTGCTGAAGCCAAGGCCAAGTGCGAACAGGCCGCGCCGGTTACGCCCGCTTGATCATCCAGGCCTAAAGCCCGAAGCGGAAGCCATAGCCCAGCCCGACGGTGAACTGCGTGCGCTGCCCGCGTTCGCGGATCAGGGCCGAACCGGCAGGCTCGCCGCCCAACCGGTCCACCCCGGCAAACAGCGTCACCACCCGCCGCCGGTCGAGCGGCCGGATCAGGTTGGCGCCCATGCCATAGGACACGAGCCCGCCATCCGGGCGTGACACGGCAAGGCCGGTCCGCGCAGATTGTCCGGCATCCACCCCGAAATAGGTCTGCATGAAATCGGCGCTGGCAAACGTCGCACGCGGCCCCACCGAATAGAGCACCTTGCCCGTGCGCCCGGAATAGGCCGCCTGCACATCGCCGACCACGCCCTGATGCGCGCCAAAGCCCTGCCGCACCTCGGCCCGCGCGCGCCACTGCTTCTTCGCACCAAAGCGTTTTTCGACAAAGCCGCCGGCCTCGCCACCCACGCCGATATCGCCCATGCCGATCAGCGCATCGCTGCCCCCGGCGATCTGGAAGGGCGATCCGCCGTTGCTTTCATTGCGGCCAAAGCGCAGCTTCACCAGCGGCCCGGCTTTCCAGCCATCGGCATTCACCGCGTTCCAGCCCAGCCCATCGGGCACGGACAGGAACAGCGTGTCCTTGTAGTTCACGCGCAAGTCCGGGAAGATCGACAGCGCGGTGTCCTTCGATCCCTGCCACGCCATCCCGAACACCGGCGCCACGCCCACGGTCATCGTCCAGCCCTGCGGCTGCATCGGCGGCCCGGCTGGCCGGGCGCCGGTCGCGGCAGGTGCGCCTGCTGGCAGGGCAGGCGCCACTTGCGCCAGCACCGGATGCGCGGTGGCCAATGCCAGCATCGGCCCAATCGCTGCCCGAACCAACCGCATGCTTATTCTCCCTGATGTCAGTAACGACGTGAAGCGCGCTATGCACCCGTCCGCCTGAACCGGGCTTTTCGCCCCTGTATCGAAACGTGGCCGCATGGAGTGATCGGCCATGACCTGCCCCTTGCGCCACGCCGCCGGGCGGGCAATCGTTGCGGCTATGCTCACGCTCTATCATTGTCACAACGCCCGTTCCTTCCGCGCGCTCTGGGCGCTGGAGGAAATGGGCCTGCCCTATGCGCTCCACGTCCTGCCGTTCCCCCCGCGCAAACGGCACGAAGGCATGCACGATCTGAACCCGCTCGGCACGATTCCGGTCCTGTTCGATGATGATGTGCGGATGACCGAAAGCGTCGCCATCCCGCACTACCTCGCCACGAAATACGGACCCACCGATCTCGCCGTTGCCCCGCACGAGCCAGCCTACGCCGACTATCTCAACTTCCTCGTCATGGGCGAGGCGACGCTGACGTTCCCGCAGACCATTCACTTGCGCTACGCCGTCTTCGCCCGGCCCGAAGATCGCCGCCCGGAAATCGCCCGCGATTATGCCGAATGGTTCGGCTCGCGCCTGCGCAATGCCGAATCCCTGCTCGGCACGGAGTTTGCCGCCGCCGATCGCTTCACCATGGCTGATATCTCGGTAGGCTACGCGCTGATGCTGGCCCTTTCGGTCGGCCTTGAGGAGTTCGTGTCAGACCCGATGCGCGCCTATTTCGCCCGCCTGCAACAGCGCCCCGCCTTCCAGCGCGCGATTGCCGCCCAGGGCCGGGCCGCCTAAGCAGGCCCATGACCCTCATCGCCTTCAACAAGCCTTTCGGCGTCCTGTGCCAGTTCACCGATGAACGCACCGGCCCCCCGCGCCCCACGCTCGCGGCGTTCATCGACCGCCCGGGCGTCTACCCGGCGGGCAGGCTCGACCATGACAGCGAAGGCCTGTTGCTGCTCACCGATGATGGCCGTTTGCAGGCGCGCATCGCCGATCCGCGCTTCAAGCTGGCCAAGACCTATCTGGCCCAGGTCGAAGGCATTCCCGATGAAGCCGCACTCGCCGCCTTGCGCAAGGGCGTCCGCCTGAAGGACGGCCTGACGCTTCCGGCTGGCGCCGAAATGGTCGAAGACCCCGCCCTGTGGCCCCGCGATCCCCCGATCCGGGTGCGCAAGTCGATCCCCGACACCTGGCTGCGCCTCACCATCCGCGAAGGCCGCAACCGCCAGATCCGCCGCATGACCGCCGCCATCGGCCACCCCACGCTGCGCCTCGTCCGCTGGCAGATCGGCGATTGGTCGCTCGAAGGCCTCGCCCCCGGCGAATGGCGCGAGGTATCGGAAGCGCCTGGAATGCCAAGGTAAACGTCAGGCCGTCACCGCCTCCGCCAAACAGCAAACGTCAGCCCGGGCTTGACCCGGGCCTAGGCTTTTCTTTCTTGCGCACCGCTATGCCGTGCCAAACCAGGCCCTCCCCGGACCCCGACCGGCACAAGAAACCTCAGCGCTTTTTCGCGCCCAGCTTTTCCGCCTCGGCAATCGCCGCGCGGGCAATCGGCTCCATCACCGCATACCCCTTGGCGTTGGGATGGATTCCATCCGGCGCCACGTCGGGGTTCATGCCCCCATCGGCGTTGACCAGTGCCGCGTGATAATCGGCAAACGCCGCGCCGCGCGCCTTGGCAAAGTCCTTCAGCCACGCGTTCAGCGTCACCACCTGCCGGGCCGGAGCGAGCAGCGGCTTCCACGGAAACTTCGCCGCCGGCAGGATGCTGCCGATGACCACGGCAATGCCGTTTGCCCGCGCCAGATCGACCATGGCGGCGATGTGGTTGGTATACATCTCCGGGCTGTTCGGGCCGGTATTGCCCGCCAGATCGTTGGTGCCGATCATGATGTGCACCACGCGCGGCCGCAACCGCACCACGTCCTGATAGAAGCGCACCAGGATCTGCGGGCTGGTCTGCCCGCTGATCCCGCGTCCCACCGCACCGCTGACGAACAGCGATGGCGCAAGGCCCACCCAGTTCTCGGTGATCGAATCGCCGATGAACACCACGCGCGGGGCCTGGGCCAGCTGCTTGTCGGCCTCGGCAAAGCGGCACTGCCACGCCCAGTCGTACTGGCGCACATAGGGATGGGCAAAGTTCAGCCCGCGCTGGTCGGCCGGGCAGGGCTTGTCCAGCATCCCGTCGCCGGGCGGCGTGACCGTTGCGGGCGGGGCATTCTGCGCCAGCACCGGCGTTGCCGCCAGGGCCAGCACCGCCGCCAATACGTGCCGCATCAGATGATCCCCACGGCCTTCCCGGCGCGTTCGAACATGCCGATGATCGTCTGCACCTGATCGGCGGTATGTTCGGCGCAAAGCGAACAGCGCAGCAGCGTCATCCCGGCAGGCGTTGCCGGCGGGCGGGCAAGGTTCACGTAGAGCCCTTCGTGCAGGAGCGCCTCCCACATCGCCGCACCGCGCTCCAGATCGGGCATGATCACCGCGATGATCGCGCTCTGCGCCTCGGGCGTGCCCAGCGAAAAGCCCTTGTCGCGCAAACCCTGATGCAGTGTGCGCGAATTTGCCCACAGATGCGCGCGCTTGTCCGCGCCGTGCATCAGTTTGCGGATGCTGGTGGTGGCCGTGTGCATCACGCTTGGCGGCAGCGAAGCGGTGAACACGTACGGGCGGCACACCAGCCGCAGGATCTCGAACTTGGGGTGGTTGGAAACGCAGAAGCCGCCGACCGTGCCGACCGACTTGGAGAACGTGCCGATCACGAAGTCCACGTCGTCAAGGCAGCCCTGATCCTCGGCCACGCCGCGTCCGTTGGGGCCGATGAAGCCCATCGAATGGGCCTCGTCGACCAGCACCATCGCGCCGTGGTCCTTGGCCACGCGGATCATCTCCTTCAGCGGCGCAATATCGCCCAGCATCGAATAGACGCCTTCGAGGATCACCAGCTTGCCTGCACCCTCGGGCACGCGCTTCAGGCGCTTTTCCATCGCCACGATGTCGTTGTGCTTGAACGGCACCACTTCGGCATCGCCCATCTTGCAGCCGTCCCAGATGGAGGCGTGGCTGTCGATGTCGAGGATGATGTAATCGCCCTTGCCGGCCATCGTGCTGATGATGCCAAGGTTGGCCTGGTAGCCGGTGGAAAAGACCATCGCGTGGTCCATTCCATAGAAGTCCTTGAGCGCCTGTTCGCAGGCCTTGTGCCCGGCATAGGTTCCGTTCAGCACGCGGCTGCCGGTGGTGCCCGATCCGTAATCGTCGAGCGCCTGCTTGCCCGCCGCGATCACATCGGGGTCAAAGGTCATGCCCATGTAGTTGTAGGTGCCAAGCAGGATCGTCTCGCGCCCGTTGCACACCGCCACGGTGGGCGAAATCACCCGCTCCATCACCAGGTTGAACGGGTCTTCCACCCCGCCCGCCAGCAGCGCGCGGCGCTGTTCGATCAGCGGGTCGAACTTTGAAAAAAGGTCGGTCATTTAAGATCTCGTTTCCTGAAACCTACCCCGGATTCCGCTCGTCCTGAGCCTGTCGAAGGACACTTTGGCAGCGCCGGATGCTTCGACAAGCTCAGCATGAGCGGGATTGGGGAGCCGTTATCGCCTCAACCCTGAAGCTTCGTCACGGCATCGATCAACTGGCCGTAATTCTCGATCTCGGCCTGCTGGTTCATGCTGATGATGATATCGAATTCGTCCTCGATAGCCGCCACGAAGTCCATCACGGTCAGGCTGTCCCATTCAAGGTCGCCGGCAAACGTGGTCGCATCGGTCACCTCGATGCCCTTCTTGTTGAAGGGGCCGATCAGGTCGGCGATCTTTTCGGCGGTTGCGGCGCGATCCATCACTTGTTCTCCATCGGGCGATCAAACGCGCCCCTGCCAGACGATTGAGGCCGAAAAGCGGCGATTGCGCGCGCTTGTCAAGCGCTCGCCCCTTGTGTCATGCCGTTTATCCGCGAAAGATGCGCGTGTTGGGGGAATCATGGCAGACACTGGAACGCAGCCTGAACAGCCGCCCGCGCCGCCGATGGGCACGGCCATCGCTGCGCCCCGGGCCATGCCATCGGTCCCTTCGCCCTCGGGCTATTCCAATCACGCCATCCATCTTGTCCGCACCAGCCAGCAGATCACTCTCTCGCTCAGCCAGATGGCCGATGCCAAGGCCTCGATCCTGATGGGCGCAACGTTCGTCGTGTTCACCATTTCGGTGGGGCAGGCAAAGACCGGGGCGATGCCGTGGTCGCTCGGCGTTCTGGCCATTTTCGCCTTTATTTCAGCGATGTGCGCGGTGTTCACGGTGCTTCCGTCGATCAGCGGGCCAAGTTCGGCAAAGCTGAACGATGGCAAGTCGAACAAGCTGTTCTTCGGCTTCTTCACGCACATGGATGAAGAGGAATGGACCCTGTCGATCCTCGACGACCTGCGCAGCGATGAAGCCATCTTCCGCTCGATGCTGCATGATATCTACCAGAACGGGCAGGTCCTGCAGCGCAAGAAATACCGCTATCTCTCGATCGCGTATCGCAGCTTCATGGTCGGCCTGTGCCTGACCGCGGTAACCTTCATCATCGAATATGCGATCAGGTATTCCTAGACCAGCGCATTCACCGCCACCATGAAGGGTGCGATCGATACCGGCTTGGCCAGATAGCCTTCCGCCCCGGCCTCGCGGATCGCCTCTTCATCGCCCTTGCCGGCATAGGCGGTGACGGCAAGGATGGGGATGCCCTTCAGGTCCTCGTCCGCCTTCAGCGCTTCGATCAGGTCCATGCCGGAAATGTCGGGCAACTGGATGTCCATGATCACCAGATGCGGCATGAACAGGCGCGTGCGCTCAATCGCCACGCGCCCGTCGGCCACCGGTTCCACCTCGAACCCCTTGGCGCGCAGCAGGTCGCAGAACAGCTTGCGGTTGAGGTCGTTATCCTCGACAACCAGAATTCTTTTTGCCACTGACACGCCTGTTTCCCGAACTG
Source organism: Novosphingobium sp. (assembly GCA_026400375.1). Classification (GTDB taxonomy): domain Bacteria; phylum Pseudomonadota; class Alphaproteobacteria; order Sphingomonadales; family Sphingomonadaceae; genus Novosphingobium. The sequence goes on from JAPLPG010000235.1 coordinate 30,387, forward strand.
CACCTAGGAGCACCTAGATGCCCCTTATGCCCCGCGAAAGGCCCTGACAATCATCCGCGAGCCTTCCTCCACGCCCGATGCCGCAGCGATTGCGCTGCAGGCGCTCGGCTGGGTCCTGTCCGATGGCCCCCGCGCCGAACGCTTCCTCGGATTGACCGGCCTCAGCCCGGATGACCTGCGCGCCGGGCTGGGAGATCCCGCCATTCTGGGTGCAGTTCTCGAATTTCTCGCCAATCACGAAGCGGACCTTGTCAACGCGGCCTTCGCGCTCGACATGTCGCCAGCGGCCATCATCGCCGCGCGAAAGGAACTGTCATGAGCCGCCCCCTGATCGTCAGCGATTGTGACGAGGTGCTGCTGCACATGGTCGCCCCGTTCCGTGACTGGCTGGGCCAAAAGGAAGGCGTGACCTTCAAGATGGACAGCGCCGATTTTTCAAAGGCGATGCGCTATGCCAAGGACGGCAGCCTGGTCCCGCCCGAACAGATATGGAGCCTGCTCAACAAGTTCTTCGACACGGAAATGCACCGCCAGCAGGCGATTGCCGGGGCCGTAGCCGGGATCAACAAGGTTGCCGAAAACGCCGATGTGGTGATCCTCACCAACCTCAACGATCACCGCCGCGAAACCCGTGCGCGGCAACTGGCCGATGTCGGCATCAACGCCCGCGTGTTCACCAACCAGGGGCCGAAAGGCCCGGCTCTGAAGGCGATCCTCGATGAATACAATCCCAGCCGCGCGCTGTTCATCGACGATCTGCCGCAGCACCACGATTCGGTGTCGCAGTTGACTCCGCAAGTGATCCGCCTGCACCTTTGTGGCGAACCGCTGCTTGCCCCGCACATCGATTGCGCGCATCAGGCGGGCCATGCGCACGCCCGGATCGACGATTGGGAAACGGCGCTGCCCTGGATCATCGACCAGATTCATCTTGAAAATACCTCTGGAGACGCCGCGTGACCGATAGCGTAGAAGCCCGGCTGGCCGACCTTGGCCACACCCTGCCTGCCGCAGCCGCGCCCGTGGCCGCCTATGTGCCAACCGTTCTGGCAGGCGGCCTGCTCCACGTTTCGGGCCAATTGCCGTTCATCGATGGCAAGCTGGTGACGGGGCGTCTGGGCGAGGACGTGAGCCTTGAGCAGGGCACCGCTGCCGCACAAGCCTGCGCGCTGATGATCCTGGCACAGGTCAAGGCCGCGCTCGGTTCGCTCGACCGGGTGGAGCGCGTGGTCAAGCTGGGCGCGTTCATCTCCTCGACCGGCACCTTCACCGATCAGCCAAAGGTCGCCAACGGCGCATCCGAACTGATGGTGGCCGCATTCGGCGATGCCGGAAAGCATGCCCGCAGCGCAGTGGGCGTGCCGGTGCTGCCCTTGGGCGCTGCGGTGGAAGTCGATGCTATCCTTGCCATTCGCGCTGCTTGACCGCTTTCTGGTCCCCGCGCCGAAGGAGGCGCGGGTCGGCTGGCTGAGAGGGCGCAGCTATGCCCATCGCGGGCTGCACGGCCCCGGCGTGCCGGAAAATTCGCCATCTGCCTTTGCGCTCGCCATCCAGCGCGGCATGGGCATCGAATGCGATGTGCAGCGCACCGCCGACGGGCAGGCGATGGTCTTCCACGATTGGGAGCTTGACCGGCTGACAGCCCAAGGCGGCGCGGTGATCGATCGCCGCGCCGATGAACTGGCCCGGCTGCCACTGACCGGCAGCAGCGATTGCATCCCCACCTTGCGCATGTTCCTCGATCAGGTGGCCGGCCAGGTTCCGGTGCTGATCGAACTGAAATCCAGGGCAGACATCCGCGTCGCGCCGTTGTGCCTTGCGGTGCGCCGCGCGCTCGAAGGCTATCCGGGCCAGGCGGCAGTGATGAGCTTCGATCCGCGCGTCAGCCGCTGGTTCGCGCGCCATTCGCCGCACATCCCCCACGGCCTTGTCGTCACCGAAAACGGCAGCCGCACGCTGCCTGCCACCATCAAGCTGCACATGGCCTTCTGGCAGGCCCGCCCGCTGTTCCTGGCGTGGGACGTGCGCGATCTGCCGAGCAAGTTCGTGGCCACGCAGCGCTGGCGCGGGTTCCCGGTGCTGACATGGACGGTGCGCTCTGCCGAACATGCCGCCCGCGCTGCCGAATGTGCCGATGGACCTATTGCCGAAGGGGCAGGCATCGGGGCATGACGCGCGGGTGACCTACACCGCGCGCATCCACAAATCCGTTTCGGAAATCGCAGCCGCCGATTGGGACCGGCTGGCAGGCGAAGGCAACCCCTTCGTTTCCCATGCTTTCCTGAAGCTGCTGGAGGATTCGGGATCGGTCGGCGGCCGCTCCGGCTGGTCCCCGCTGCCCATCGTGATCGAGGGCGAAGGGGGCCGCCCCGCCGCCGCGCTGCCGGCCTATCTGAAGACCCACAGCCAGGGCGAATATGTGTTCGACCACGCCTGGGCCGATGCCTGGCACCGCGCCGGCGGCGACTATTACCCCAAGCTCCAGATCGCCGCGCCCTTCACCCCCGCCACCGGCCCGCGCCTGCTGCTGGGCGAGCGCGAGGACCTTGCCACGCCCTTGCTGCGCGCGGTGGAGCAATTGTGCGACAGCAACGGCCTGTCATCGGCCCACGCCACGTTCGTCACGCCCGAACAGATGCCGCTGTTCGAAGCCGCCGGCTGGCTGCCGCGCAGCGATATCCAGTTCCACTGGGAAAACCGCGGCTACGCAAGCTTCGCCGATTTCCTGGCGGTCCTGTCCTCGGACAAGCGCAAGAACCTGCGCAAGGAACGCGCCAAGGCGCAGGACGGCGTCGAGATCCGCCAGCTGACCGGCGACATGATCCGCCCCGAACACTGGGACGCGTTCTGGCTGTTCTATCAGGACACCGGCATGCGCAAATGGGGCCGCCCCTACCTGACGCGCGAAGCGTTCGACCTGATCGGGCAGCGCATGGCCGACAAGGTGCTGCTGGTGCTGGCCTTCCTCGATGATCAGCCGGTCGCGGGCGCGATAAACTTCATCGGCGGCGATGCACTCTACGGCCGCTACTGGGGCGCGCTGGTGGAAAAGCCCTTCCTCCATTTCGAGCTGTGCTATTATCAGGCGATAGACGCCGCCATCGCGCTGGGCCTGTCGCGCGTGGAAGCCGGCGCCCAAGGCGGGCACAAGCTGGCGCGCGGCTATGAACCGGTCCAGACCCTATCGGCCCACTACATCGCCGACCCGGGCTTCCGCCGCGCCGTGGCCGATTTTCTGGAACGCGAACGGGCAGGGGTGGCGCAGGACCAGCTGGTGCTGGGCACGCGGACGCCGTTCAGGAAGGGGTGAGGGGGCGTGGTCTCACCAGCTCAAAACCTCGCCACACCGGGGTGATGGCAGTCTTTATGGCAAGCTGAAACGGGCCGAGGTCCGTCAGTCCAGCTTGGCGGACAGCAGGTTGGGGTTCCGAAGGACGACCTCAGATTTCTTTCGCCAGAATGGCGCGAAGTAGCGTGTCAATGCTAAGCTCGTCCAAGATCCATCTTCGAGGCCTTCAAGGATCGACTTTTGAAGCACTTGCCCGCGATAAATCTCGCGGACTCGAGCATTTCCGGAAAAGCACCACGCAACGAGGTCTAACGCTTCCGTTGCCTCATCGAAGTGCTGGTGCCAGCCACCGCTGCCTAAAAATACGGTCCATTCATCTCCGTCGCGGCGTAGCTCGACCGCGAAACCGCCAGAGCGGGGCGCAGCAATGCTGACCCATTGATCGCCTTTCGACCAATTCAATTCCGGGTGCTTCGCAAGCTTGTCAGCTAACGCGGCTAATGCGTCCATTTCATTCACTAAGCCGCCGCCCGACCGCTGCGCAGCCATTCGCGGGCGCGGCGCTGGGCTTCGGCGATCTCGCGCGCGGTCATTTCGTCGGCCACGTCGGCGCGGCAGTAGGCGGCTTCCTCGTGTCCGCCCACAGCGGCCAGGTTGAACCACTTGTGGGCCTCGATCATGTCGCAAGGCACGCCGTTGCTGCCGGTCGAATAGGCCACCCCCAGATCGAACAGCGCATTGCCATCGCCGTTGGCGGCGGCTGCCAGGCAGGTGGCGACAAGCAGGTCGCCTGCCGCTGTTGCCTGAGCCTTGGCCGATTGTGCCGAAATGCTTGCCGAATCATCCGGCGAGACGAGCTTGATCCATCCCTGAGCCATTAACCATACCCCCTTCGAAGAAAGCTGGCCCCAAGCCTTCAGGGGTGCTTCCGATGGGGTGAAAGTCACAATTCTTGGTCAATAAATGGTTAACGCCGAAATTCTTGTGTTTTCGGTTGAAACAGATTGGGAAAACCACGGGTGATCCCTGACACTTCACGCCGCCTTAATGCACTGTATGCGCCTAATCGCTTGTGCGGGTCACAGGCCAATCCTATAGGCGCGGCAGCACAGAGTCTGCGCGCCCGCCGGGGAAACGAGGGGGGAAGAATGCAGGCCGGGAGGGGCGGATAGCTTGTTATGCGGAGGGCCGAATGGCTGGGGTTTTGAGTGACGAGATTGACGTTCTTGCCAAGGCACGGCGCGCTCTTCCGGGCGACTATGTGCCAAGCGATGACGAACAGTACATGAACGAAGCGCAGCAGGATTATTTCCGCCGCCTGTTGCTGGAATGGAAGAAGTCGATCCTGTCGGCGGCGGCCGGAACGCTTTCCGCGCTGCAGGACGGTCCCATTCGCGAACCAGACCTCAACGATCGCGCATCGAGCGAGACCGACTGGGGCATCGAACTGCGCACGCGCGATCGCCAGCGCAAGCTGATCGCCAAGATCGATTCTGCGATGCGCCGCATCGATGAAGGCGAATATGGTTACTGCGAAGTGACCGGCGAGCCGATCGGCCTTGGCCGGCTGATTGCGCGGCCCATCGCCACGATGACCGTCGAAGCGCAGGAAGCGCATGAACGCAGAGAGAAAATTTCGCGCGACATGTGATTTGTGCACCGCCGCAAAGCCGGGTCGCTTCCGGTCATGCGGCGGTTAACAAAGGCGCGAGGTAACCGGATATTAACCGTGCCCGTTTAGAAGGCGGGGAGAAATACATGCGATAGCTTTTCCTGCGGGTATCGTTGTACCCTGCGGGCATGGCATTCACGGGATTGGCAGGACCTCTGGTGACTGAGATCGACCATCGGCATATCGGGCGCGACAGCCTGTTCCTCATGGCGGAGGTACGCATGCCCGGTTCGGATGCCGAACACAGGGTGAAGGTGCGCAACCTGTCTGCCGGCGGCATAATGGCCGAAGGCGCGGTGAAGGTCCTGCGCGGCACCCAGATCGAAATCAGCCTGCGCAACATCGGCTGGGTCGAAGGCGTCGTTGCCTGGGTGCAGGACAACCGCTTTGGCATCGCATTCCACAAGGAAATTGATCCCAAGCTGGCGCGCGAACCGGTGGGCATGGGGGAATCGACCCCGCGCTTCGTCAAGCCGCCGATCCTTTCGGCGCCGATCGGTCCGCTCCGAAAGATCTGATTTCGGCCGATATCCGACTTTTCCCGCCAAATTCAAACGCCATCCCGGGTGCGTTCTGGACGGCTGGCCCCCGCTCGCCTAGGCTGGCGCGAATGGCTGGCTGGCGTGCCTCAATCCCCCTTCTGGCGTTGCTGCTGTCCTCCTGCGGGCAGGGCGGTGACGGCACGCTGGGCGTGGCCGTGATGGGCGATGCCACGGCATTGAAAGAGCGCGGCGTCCGCCTCTCCCCATCCGCACAGCTTGCCCGCGCCGCCACGTACGAAGGCCTGGTCGGGTTTGATGAAGCCGGGCGGGTGGTTCCGGCTCTGGCCGACCGCTGGATCGTGACCGACAACGGCCAGAGCTATATCTTCCGCCTGCGCGATGGCACCTGGCCCGATGGCAAGCGAATCGGTGCCGACGCCGCGGTCGCCCTGCTGCGCAAGGCCATCGGTGGGCTCAAGGGCACGGCACTTGGCCTCGATCTTGCGGCGATCGACGAAGTGCGCGTGATGGCTGACCGGGTGATCGAGATCGATCTGGTCGCGCCCGTGCCCGAACTGCTGATCCTGCTGGCCCAGCCGGAACTGGCGCTGTCATGGCAATCGGCCAAGGGCAGGCAGATCGGCACCGGGCCGATGGCGGTCACCCGAACGGATAAGGCATCCAGCATCTTCCGGCTGATTCCGCCGGCCCAGCGCGGCCTGCCCGAACAGGCCGACTTTGCCCGGCGGGCGCGGCCGCTGACGGTTACCTTCGCCACGCCTGCCAATGCGGTGGCGATGTTCGATGCAGGCGATATCGATGTGCTGCTGGGCGGACGCATCGATACCGTGCCGCTGGCCGGGCGCATCGGGCTGACGCGCGGCAACGTCCAACTCGATCCGGTCACCGGGCTGTTCGGGCTGCTCGTCACCCGCACCGAAGGCTTTCTGGGCGATTCGGCCAACCGTGAAGCGCTGGCCATGGCGATCGATCGCGATGCCTTGCTCGGCAGCTTCAACATCGGCGGCTGGCAGCCGACCACGCGCATCGTCTCGCCCGATGCCGAAGACGATCTGGGCACCATTGGCGAACGCTGGCAGGGGATGAGCGCCGAGGATCGGCAGGCACAGGCCGCCTCGCGCGTTGCCGCGTGGAAAGGGGCGGGCCGCGATCTGCCCACGTTCAACATCGCCATGCCCGATGGCGCGGGATCGTCGCTGGTGTTCGATGCGCTCCGGCGGGACTTTTCGCGGATCGGCATTGCCGTGCGCCGGGTCCCCGAAACGGACCGGGGCGATCTGCGGCTGGTCGATGTCGCCGCGCGCTATGGCCGCGCCACGTGGTTCCTCAACCAGCTGTCGTGCACCGTGCAGAAAGCGGTGTGCAGCCCGGCCGGGGATGAACGCGTGGCCGAGGCGCGGCGCGCGCTCGATCCCGCCGCGCGCGCGGCCTTGCTGGCCGAGGCCGAGGCCGAGATTACCGCCGCCAACGGGTTCATCCCCATCGCCCGCCCGCTGCGCTGGTCGATGGTGCGCAGCGGCACCACCGGCTTTGCGCAGAACCCATGGGGCTGGCATCCCTTGCCGCCGCTGGCGTGGCTCCCCAGATAGGCGGGATGGACAAGCCCCACATCGCGCCGCCACACATCAACCGGGCGCAGCCCCTGCGCGCGGAAATTCCCGGTTTCGGCAAGGATGCGGCATCGGTGCTCCAGCGCATCGAGCTGATGGAGCGCCTGCTCGAACGCAGCTTCACCATCCCCGGCATCCGCCGCGATGTCGGGCTCGATGCGATTGCCGGGCTGGTGCCGGTACTGGGCGATGTGCTGACCGCCGCGATGGGCGCCTATATCGTGTGGGAGGCGCGCAATCTTGGCCTGCCGAAGTGGAAGCTGTGGCGCATGGGTGCGAATGTCGCTTTCGATACGGCGATCGGCGCGGTGCCGCTGGTGGGCGATGCCTTCGACCTGTTCTTCCGCTCGAACTCGCGCAACCTGAAGATCCTGCGCAAGCATCTCGACCGGCACCACCCGCAGGCGCGCGTGATCGAGGGGTGATTTTCAGAGCGGTCCCGGCGCTGCAGGTGCCCGATACTGCTCAGAAATCGATGGCAATCCCGTTCTTTTCCCAATCGCCAAAGCGCGTGGGGTCGATGCCATCGGGATCGTCACCGCGTTCGATCGGCTTGGGCGCGGGCGCGGGATCGGTGGTCCAGTGCGCGGGACGCGTGAAGCCTGCCGGACGTTCGGTGGCACGGGGGGTGGCGGGTGGCTGGGGCTGGGGCTGGGGCTGGGGCTGGTCCATGGTCTTGCAAATGGGCCGTGGCGCGCACGGTTGCAATTGCATAATTGGGCACAAGCGCCGATAGGCCGCAGCCATGGCCCGTTCCACCGCTCCTGACGATGAAATTCCCGGCGTTCCCGCCCGCCGCGCCGCGCTGCGCCTGCTCGATGCCGTGCTGCGCCGGGGTGACCCGCTTGATCAGGCCGCGCCGCCGATCCTGCGCGGCATCGAACGCGGCGATGATCGCGCGCTGGCGCTGGCCATCGCGCACGAGGCGCTGCGTTGGATGGCCGATCTCGATGCGCTGATCGATGGCGCGACAAGGCAGGTCCTGCCCGATGATGCCAAGGCCCGCGCAGTGCTGCGCATCATGCTCGCACAGGCGCTGCGGCTGAACCTGCCCGGCCACGCGGTGGTCGCCACCGGCCTGCCGTTGCTCACCGGTGGTCCGCGCCGCCTGGCGCACGGCGTGTTCTCCGCGGTGACCAAGGGGGGCGCCGGCCTGCCCGAAACGCCCACGCTTCCCGCCGCTGCCGCCATGCGCTGGCAGGCGTCCTGGCCCGGCCGGGTCGAGGCGATTGCCGCCGGTCTTGCCGTGCCGCCGCCGCTTGACCTGACCTTGCGCGATGCGTCGCAAACCGCGCTCTGGGCCGAGCGGCTGGGCGGCCACTCGCTCGCCCCCGGCCACGTGCGTCTTGCCCGTGCCGGCGCGATCGAGGCGCTCGAAGGCTTCAGCGAAGGCGCCTGGTGGGTGCAGGACCTTGCCGCAAGCGTTCCGGCCCGCCTGCTCGGCGCTGGAAACGGCCGCCGCGCGCTCGATCTCTGCGCGGCGCCGGGGGGCAAGACGCTGCAACTCGCAGCAGCAGGCTGGAGCGTCACCGCGCTCGACAAGTCCGCCCGCCGCAACGAACGGCTGGCCGAGAACCTTGAACGCAGCGGCCTGTCCGCCAATGTCGTGGCGGCCGATGTGTTGGCCTGGACGCCCGATGCCCCGTTCGATGCGATCCTGCTCGATGCCCCGTGCAGCGCCACCGGCACCTGCCGCCGCCATCCCGACGTGCTGCACCGCCACGCCGCCATGGCCGATCTCACGGCGCTCCAGTCCGCCATGCTCGAACGTGCCGCGGCGTGGCTCGCCCCGGGCGGCACGCTGGTCTACGCGGTCTGCTCGCTCGAACGCGAGGAGGGCGAGGCTCAGGCAGCGGCTTTCACCGGCCTGACGCCGCATCCCGTTGCCGATGCAGATCTGCCCGAAGGCCTTGCCGCGCGCGATGGCCACTTCCGTTCGGACCCCGGCATGCTGGCCGAACACGGCGGCATCGACGGCTTCTTCGCCGCGCGCTGGACCAAGCCTTGAGACTATCCAGCCCTAGCGCAGCCGTTTCAGGATGATGTAGACCGCGCCGGCGCCGCCGTGGCGGGGCTGGGCCGGGCGCACCGCCGCGATCCGGCTGGCATGCGCGCTGTGCGCCAGCCAATCGAGCAACCGCGCCCGGATCACGCCGCGCTGGTTGCCCCGGGCATCTGTCGCATCGTGCGGGCGCGGCTTTCCCGCAATCAGCAGCATCACCCGCGAACCCATCGCCAGCGCCTGGGCGATCCCGCCATTGAGCCGGGCATGCGCCGCATCGAGCCCCATGCCATGCAGATCGATCGTCACGTCCGGGGCAATCGCCCCGCGCGCCACCAGCTTGCGCTCCCAGCTCGAATCAAGCCCATGCGCTTCCAGCGGTCGCTTGGCTGCCGTGGGCGAAGGGGCTGCAACCGGCATCGGCGGGGGGACGCGACCCTTGGCCCGCTTCGCTGCGGGCACCGGCATCGGCTGGGGCGCAGCAAGAGCGGCGGCATCTGCCGGTTTCGCTTTCGGCCGCACCGGATGGATCGGGGTGATCGTTGCGGCAACCTTCTGCCACAGCTCCGCCTCGTCAGGGGACAAGCCACGTGGCGCGCGCATCAGCGGCGTTCCGGCCCGGTCAGCCGTGCCAGCACGCCCTTGGGCAGGAGGATCAGTGCCCGCCCACGCGCGCTCATGCCCCCGGCAATGCGCCGCGCATCGGCCCCTGCGCCCCAGAACGTATCGAACCGGTTGCTGCCCTTGATCGCCCCGCCGGTGTCCTGCGCCACCCACAGCCCGCTGGCCTCGGCCCGGTCCAATTGCAGCCACACCGGCGCGCCCAGCGGCACGAAGGCGGGGTCTACCGCCACCGTCGATTGCCCGGTTACCGGCACGTTCAGCGCGCCCACCGGCCCCGGCCCGGTCAGTTCGCGGAAGAACACGTAGCTGCGGTTCTGCTGCATCAGGCGGCGCCCGGCATCGGGAAAATCGCGCAAGTAGCGCTGGATGCCCTGCAGCGATCCATCATACTGCCCCGGCCCCGATCCGATCAGTCCGCGATCCCGCATCAGCGAACCGATCCCCGAATAGGTATAGCCATTCTGCCCGGCATAGCCGATGCGGATCACGCTGCCATCGGGCGCGCGCAACCGGCCCGAGCCCTGGATCTGCAGGAAGAACACCTCCACCGGATCGGCGGCCCAGCCAATTTCCAGCCCCTTGCCGGCCAGCGCCCCGGCCTCGATCTGGGCGCGGTCCCAATAGGCGGTGAACACGCCCGCTTCGTCATAGCGGCCCAATGGCATGCGGCCATCGGGCAGGGGTTGCGCATCGCCGGGCCGCGCGCGCACCAGATCGGGCGGCAAGGCATAGACCGGCACGTCAAAGCCCGGCTGGCGCGCGCGGACCCCGGCAATCTCCGGCTCGAAGTAACCGGTAACGAAGGCATCGCCGCCCGCCACCTCGGCGCTCTCGAAATAGGTGGCGAAGAAGCGCGCAGCGTCGGCCGCCGGCCAGGCGGCGGCAGCGCTGCAGGCGGCGGTCCAGTCAGACGGCTGGGTCAGGCCGGAATTGTCGGTGCGCCGGGTCAGCCGTGGGCACGAGATGATGAAGCTGCGCAGCGCCACGGCGGCATTTGCGCCCTTGAAGCCCAGCCCGGCCACCACCGGGCCGCGCGATACGCCGGCGAGCGCTGCGCTCGGCGCGGACGTGGCAGGGCGTGGGGGCGGAACGGGCCGTGGCCCTTGCGTTTCCGGCACCAACCGCACGCACCCGCCAAGCAGAAAGAGCGCCACGATGATCGCGGCGCTCCTGTGATTGAAAAGTCTATGTAAAACGGTCACGGAGACTGGACCCGGCGGGATCAGGTCCGCGGACCTTGGCAAAGCATCATGCTTCGTCGGTCTCGTCGAGCAGCCAATCGGGATCGCGCGCGGTGATATCGCGGCGGAATGTCCACAGGTCACGCGTCTCGACCGCGTCGTCAAGCGATCCGGCAACCACGTGCCCTTCGGCATCCCGCGTTACCGATGCGACGTCTGCCAGGAAGCGCACGGTGATGCGCGCGGTCTTCGCTTCGATTGAAGCGGCAACGATGCGCGCTTCCTCGATGCGGATCACCCGGGCCACGATCGTCTCGCCCGCGGCGATGCGGGCATCGATGGCCGCTTCGAAACCGGCGAACACATCGTCGTCACACAGCTGGCGCAGTTCGTCCTTGTCGCCGCGCCAGAACGCTTCGAGCACCATGGCATAGGCAGCCTTCGATCCGGCGAGGAACTGGGCCAGGTCAAACCGGCGGTCGGCGGCGATGATCGCGCGCACGCCGGCTTCGGCGCTGTTGTCGAACGTGTTGGGTTCAGGCTGGGCCATTTCACGCGGGCGGGGCGCCAGCTGGCCGCCTTCGGACCCGCGCGAAACCGGTGGCTGGCGATTCTGCGACGAAGGATCGGGCTGTTCGATCCGGCGGCGCATCGGCTCCTCGTCATGCTCGGGCCGGCGGCCGAGGACGGAGTAGAGGCGCAAGCCCAAAAAGGCCGCAATCATCGCCAGGATCACAATCTGAACAATCACGCGCAAGTTCCCGATACTGCCCGCGCACCCGCTGGGGGCGAGCGGCGTCATGCCAACCTGCCTCAAATAGTTACGGATTACAAATGAACAACGGGTGCATGGCCCTTTGGGCGGATCACGTGGGCGAAAATCCGGTTCGACTGTTGAATTTAGGCTGGCAACAAGGGTGGCGGCACTGCGGCACTGCGGCACTGCCAGGCCGCGATCGCGCGGCCCGGCCGATTGCGCAAAGGCGGATTGCGAGGGAAACGCCACGGTGCTAGGCGCGCTGCCTTGAGGAAAACCCGTTCAGAAAGACGTCTCACATGGCCGACGAAGGCAACATCATCTCGAATCTCAACCTTGATGGCCCCGTTCCGAACGGGGAAGATACCTCGCCAGCGATCGGCCTGATCTCGCAGTACGTCAAGGACCTCTCGGTCGAGAACCCGAATGCGCCTGAATCGTATCAGTGGACAGATGTTCCTGAAATGGCGGTGGATTTCAACATCTCGGCACGCGTGATCCAGCCCGAGATCCACGAGATCGAACTGAAGATCAACATCACCTCGAAGGGTCCGCAGGGCACCGCGTTCATCGTCGAACTGGCCTATTGCGGATTGATCGGCATGCGCAACGTGCCCGAAGAACAGGCCCATCCGTTCCTGTTCGCCGAAGGCCCGCGCATCCTGTTCCCCTTCGCCCGCCGCGTCATTGCCGATGCCGTGCGCGATCTGGGCTACCCGCCGCTGCTGCTGGAACCCATCGATTTCAACGGCTTGTACATGCAGCAACTGGCGCAAGCACAAGCCACCGCCGAAGCCACCCCGGCAGGCCAGGCCTGATCCCGTCCCGAACCCGCTCATGCTGAGCCAGAACCCGCTCATGCTGAGCTTGTCGAAGCACTCGCCGCACCAGCGCTCCGGACGTTGCGCTGGGCCAGCGCCCTTCGACAGGCTCAGGGCGAGCGGGGTTGGGGGGATTGCCCAACGTCGGTGTGGCGCCAGCCGACGCCCGCTCATCCTGAGCTTGTCGAAGGATCATGCCGAGCCTGTCGAAGGATGCGCCCCACAGCGCCAGGCTTGCAGGCAAGCGCCATGAACCTCCTCAAGGCTACCGGCTCCATCGGCGGGCTGACCCTGCTCAGCCGCATCCTCGGGCTGGTGCGCGACAGCCTGTTTGCCCGATTTGTCGGCGCGGGCTTCGCTTCGGACGCCTTCCTCGTCGCCTTCCGCCTGCCCAAAATGTTCCGCGCGCTCTTTGCCGAAGGCGCGTTTTCCGCAGCCTTCATCCCGATGTTCAACAAGCGCGTGGCCGACCCTGAAGGCCGGGGCCTGCGCGATGGGCTGGATTTTGCCGAAGCCGCGCTGGCCGTGCTCCTGCCCGTGCTGCTGGCGATGACCATCCTGCTCGAGGTCTTTGCCTGGCCGGTCACGCTGGTGCTGTCGGGCCGCTTCAACGGGGTCAGCGACGCGCAGTTTGCCTATGCGGTGGAACTGTCGCGCTGGACCATACCCTACCTGATGCTGATCAGCCTCGTGTCGTTGCTGGGCGGCATCTTGAATTCATTGCAGAAATTCTGGGTCAATGCCGCAGCGCCGATCCTGCTCAACGTCACGCTGATCGTGGCACTGCTCGGTTTCCATTCCGACGATCCGCTGCTGACGGCGCGCAACCAGGCGATTGCGGTTTCGGTATCGGGCGCCTTGCAACTGGCGTGGCTGGCGCTGGCCTGCCGCCAGAACGGCGTCAGCCTGAAGTGGCGGCGCCCGCGCCTTTCGCCCGAAGTGCGCGCCTTGCTCAGGCTGATCCTGCCCGCGGCCGCAGGGGCAGGCGCGGTGCAGATCAACCTCGTCATCTCCACGGCGCTGGCCGCATCGCTGCTCGATGCCGGATCGGTGACCTATATCTACATGGCCGACCGGTTGAACCAGCTGCCGCTCGGCCTGATCGGCATCGGCCTTGGCACCGTGCTCCTGCCCACGATCTCGCGCCAGCTGGGCGGCGGGGAAGAGGCGGCGGCGATGGAGACGCAGAACCGCGGGATGGAACTGGCACTTCTGCTGACCTTGCCCGCCACGATGGCGCTGGTGCTGTGCGGAGAGCCGATTGCCGCCGCGCTGTTCGGCTATGGCAAGTTCGATGCGACCGACACGCATTTCACCGCGCAGGCGCTGGCCGCGTTCTCTATCGGCCTGCCCAGCTACATCCTGGTCAAGGTGCTGACGCCGGGCTTCTATGCGCGGCAGGACACGAAAACGCCGTTGCGCTTTGCGATGATCTCGATGGGCGTGAACCTCGTCGGCAATCTTCTGCTGATCGTGCCGCTGCGCCACATGGGGCCCCCGCTGGCAACGGCACTGGCCTCCACCGTCAATGTCGCGCTGCTCTATGTCACGCTGGCACGGCGCGGCCATTTCGTCGCCGATGCGCGGCTGAAGCGCCGGGTCTGGCGGCTCGCGCTGGCCGCCGTGGCGATGGGCGCGGTGCTGTGGGCAGGGCAGGGGCTGGTCATGCCCTATGTTCATGGCACCTGGACGATCCGCGTTGCTGCCATGGCCGCTCTGGTCACGTCCGGGGTCGTGGTCTATGGCCTCGCCGCCGTCCTCACCGGGGCTTTCCGGGTGAGCGACCTCAAACTGCTCCTGCGGCGTCGCCGCTCCAACTGAAGGCCCAGCCATGCGTATCGTTTCCGGCATCCAGCCCACCGGCAATCTCCACCTCGGCAATTATCTGGGTGCGATCCGGAACTGGGTGCGCATGCAGGACGAATGGTCGGCCAAGGGCGCGCAGTGCCTCTATTTCCTCGCCGATCTGCATGCCATCTCGATGCCGCACGATCCGGTGGAACTGGCCGCCAACACGCGTGAAATGGTTGCGGCGCTGGTGTCCTGCGGGATCGATCCCGACAAGTCGATCCTGTTCAACCAGGCGCAGGTGCCGGCCCATGTCGAACTGCAGTGGCTGCTCAATGGCACCGCGCGGATGGGCTGGCTGAACCGGATGACGCAGTGGAAGGACAAGGCCGGCAAGAACCGCGAAGGCGCCTCGGTCGCGCTGTTCACCTATCCGGTGCTGCAGGCCGCCGACGTGCTGCTCTATCAGGCCACGCACGTTCCGGTGGGCGAGGACCAGAAGCAGCATCTGGAACTGGCGCGCGACATCGCGCAGAAGTTCAACAACGATTTCTGCGCCGAAGGTGCGCCGCTGTTCACCCTGCCCGATCCGATCATCCCGCCTGAAGCGGCGCGGATCATGTCGTTGCGCGATGGCTCGGCCAAGATGAGCAAGTCCGATCCTTCGGACATGAGCCGCATCAACCTGACCGACGATGCCGATGCGATCATGCAGAAGGTGAAGAAGGCCCGCACCGATCCCGAACCGCTGCCCGCAACGGTCGAGGGACTGGCGGGCCGCCCGGAAGCCAACAATCTCGTCGGCATTTATGCGGCCATGGCAGGAACTTCGCCCGCCGATGTGCTGGCGCAGTTCGAAGGCAAGGGCTTTGGCCAGTTCAAGCCGGCTCTTGGCGAACTGCTGGTCGAAACGCTGTCGCCAATGGCGGCCCGCTATCGCGAATTGCGCCAGGATGGCGAGGCGCTTGATGCGATTCTGGCCAAGGGCGCGTTGAAGGCGCGCGATCTTGCCGCTCCCACTCTGGCACGCACCTACCAGGCGTTGGGGCTGGTCAGGGGTTGATTTTGCGGCAGAATGTTGCGGAAGATTACGCGCCTGCAACATATGTTACAGACTCCATTCAACGTGCATTCAGCACTTCCTGTCCAGAAAGGCGGCATGCTAAGCAGAGATGCGTCCGGCATGTTCGTTGGCAGGCCAAGGGGTCCGCAGCGAGCCATGGGGCGGCGGACGGCACGATAGGAGTCGCAGGATGAAAATGCCTTTGCCAAACAATCCGAGTTCGCGCGCCCAACGTTCGCCTTTGCAGCGTCGGCTTCTCGGCCTTTCGGCGGTGTCGCTGATGCTGGTCACGCTGTCCGGCTGCGCCACCCCGTTCAAGGCCGACGTGAAGCGCTTCCAGACCCAGCTTCCGGCGCCGACCGGGCAGTCCTTCGCGGTGGTTGCCGATGATCCGCGCGATGCCGGCGGGCTCGAATTCGCGCAATATGCCACGCTGGTCGGACGGCAGATGGAAAAGCTGGGCTATCGCCCGGCCAATGCCGATGTCGCCGACCTGATCGTGAAGTTTGATTACGGCATCGATGGCGGGCGCGATCGCGTGCGCTCCACCGGTTTCAACGACCCGTTCTGGGGCGGTTGGGGTGGCTGGGGCGGCTGGGGTCCGGGCTGGGGCCCTGCCTATGGCCGAGGCTGGGGCCGTCGCGGCTTTGCCGGTGGCTTTGGCGGCGGCTGGGGCTGGGGCTGGAACGATCCGTTCTTCTTCGGCGGCAACGGCTGGGGCGGCGGAGTCGATGTGGTCACCGTCTACACTTCGGGCATCGACCTGAAGATCGATCGCCGCGCCGATGGCCAGCGCCTGTTCGAAGGCAAGGCCGAGGCTGCGTCGCAGTCCAACCGCCTGTCCTACGTGGTGCCCAACCTGGTCGAGGCGATGTTCACCGATTTCCCCGGAAACAACGGGGAAACCGTCAGGATTTCCATCGCTCCTGAAAAGAAGACGGTGAAGCGGGTCAACTGATCCTGAAGTGCACCTAACTGCACCTAGCAGCACCAAGAGGGGCCTTGCAGCGATGCGAGGCCCCTTTTTCAGCCCTTCAGCGCGGCCAGTCCGCCGGTCGATCCGAACCCGCCTTCGCCACGCGCGGTGGCTTCGAGTTCGGTGACCTCGACCCAGGTCCCGCGCGTGACCGGCGCGACGACCAGTTGCGCCACGCGGTCGCCCCGGCGGATCGAGAAGCTCTCGGTGCCGAGGTTGATCATGATCACTTTCAGCTCGCCGCGATAATCGCTGTCGATCGTGCCCGGTGTGTTGGGAACGGTGACGCCGTGCTTTAGTGCAAGGCCCGAGCGGGGGCGCACCTGGATTTCGTAACCTGCTGGAATCGCGATGGAAAGTCCGGTCGCCACGGCATGACGCGCGCCGGGGACAAGGTCGAGGTCCTCGGCCGCGACCACGTCCATCCCGGCAGCACCATCGGTGGCGTAGGCAGGAAGGGGCAGGCCCTCGCCGTGGGGCAGGCGCTTTACGAGGACGGGGACTTCAGGCGATGGCATCAGCAATTCTTTCGATCAAAGCGGCGGCGGCGGCGGCCTTGGGCAGTTCGGGCAGGCTTTCCACGCCAGCGGCGGTGACGATGTGCAAGCCATTGATTTCCCCGCCCATTGCATGGGTGGCAACATCGTTGGCGACGATCCAGTCGGCCCCCTTGCGCAGCAGTTTGGCGCGGGCGTGGTCGAGCACGTCGTTGGTTTCCGCGGCAAAGCCGACGACCAGCGCAGGGCGGCGGTCAGACTGGCAGAGCGAGGCCAGAATATCGGGATTTTCAACCAGTTGCAGCGGCGGGACTTGGCCGGACCCGTCCTTCTTGATCTTCTGCGCGGCTTCCCCGGCGCTGCGCCAATCGGCCACCGCGGCAACCATGATCGCGACATCGGCGGGCAGGGCGGCCTCGACCGCCGCCGACATCTGCCGCGCCGTTTCCACATCGATCCGCGTAACCCCTTGCGGCGTATCGAGATTTACGGGGCCTGCGATCAGCGTGACCCTGGCACCGGCCCGCGCGGCGGCGGCGGCGATGGCAAAGCCCTGCTTCCCGCTCGACCGGTTGGCGATGTAGCGCACCGGGTCGATCGGTTCGTGCGTGGGGCCCGCGGTGATCAGCACGTGCTTGCCGGCGAGGCATCCTTCGACAGGCTCAGCCCCTTCGACAGGCTCAGCCCCTTCGACAGGCTCAGGACGGGCGGGGTCGTGGTCGGTACTTTCTCCAGACCCCGATCGTGCTGAGCTTGTCGAAGCACAAAGCCCCAACATCCGCGCAATTTCTTCAACGATCGCAATGGGTTCCGGCAGCCGCCCGGGGCCGAATTCGCCACACGCCATCGCGCCGTCATCCGGCTCCATAACGCTCACGCCATCGCCGCGCAGCGTGGCGATGTTGCGGACCGTGGCCGGGTGATGCCACATGCGCACGTTCATCGCGGGCACGGCCAGCACCGGCTTGTCGGTGGCGAGCAGCAGCGTGGTGGCAAGATCGTTGGCAATGCCGCCTGCCATCCGCGCCATCAGGTCTGCCGTGGCCGGGCACACGACCACAAGATCGGCCTGCCGCGACAGCTGGATGTGGCCCATCTCGACCTCGTTCTTGAGGTCCCACAGCGTTGTATGGACGGGATTTTCGCTGAGCGCGGCCAGCGTCATCGCGGTAACGAAGTGCGCGCCGCCTTCTGTCAGCACGCAGGTGACATCGGCCCCCTGCTTGCGCAGCAGGCGCACCAGTTCGCAGGCCTTGTAGGCCGCGATGCCGCCGCCGATGATGAGCAGGATGCGCCGACTGTTCATGGTGCCGTTCATGGCCGCGCTTGTGCATTGGCCTGCGGCTGGGCGCAATCCTTTTGCGTGTGCGGCGCGGTTGGGGCAGTGTCGGGCAGGACTTCACGATTGAGGAATGGCCGATGCGACTGATCCTTACGGCGCTGGTGTTTCTGGCCGGACTGTTCGACCTGTTCCTTGCCATCAGCTTTCTGACCGGCCCCGAACAGGCGGCGCGGGGGTTTGGCATTGCGGCGACCGGAATCGGTGGAATATCGACAATCCGGGCAGACTTTACCGCATTCTTCGGCGTGGCGGCGGTGTGCATGATGTGGGGCGCGTGGCGGCGCAATGCCGATCTGCTGCTGGTGCCCGCGCTGCTGTTCGGCACGTCTTTCGTCGGCCGGGCGATCAATCTTGGCGTGACCGGCGCCCATCCCGGCTGGCCGGTGCCGATGGCGGTGGAAGCAGCGCACGTGCTGCTGATGCTGGCGGCCTGGCGGATGCTGCCGCATCACAAGCTTGACGAGATTGCAGGGTGAGCGCGCGGGCATATCCGCTGGGGCCGTGGTTCGCGCATCTGACAGGTGGCGCGCAGTGCCTGCCCGTGGAGGTCGATGCCGCGTTCTGGGAAACCGGCGTCGGGGCCCTTCCTCCCGGCCGCCTGGTCAGCATGTTCGAGAGTGCCGAGGATTGGAAGGTGTGGGAATGCCACCCATCGGGCGAGGAACTGATCATCCAGATCGACGGGGGGATGGTGCTGGTGCTGGATCGGGGCAGTAGCCTTGAGCGTGTGCCTTTGCAGGCAGGCGAGTTCGCCATCGTGCCGCAAGGGGTGTGGCATACCGCTGATGTGATTGCGCCGGGCAGGGCGATCTACATCACGCCGGGCGAAGGCACCCAAAGCCGCGAGCGCTAGGCCCGGCGCGCTTTCCATTGTGCCCATAGCGTCAACACCGCGCGCTGGGCGGGGCGTTCGAAGCGGGCGTGGCTGATGAAGCCTGCGGCGATCGCCAGGCTGACATAGAACACCAGGAACCAGGGCTGGCGCGCAATGTCGCGGCTGGTGCCGGTGGCATCGATCAGCAGGACCAGCGCAAGCTGGATCGGGATGTGCCAGAGGTAGATGCCATAGGAGGCATCGCCCAGTTTCTGGCCAAATTTCAGGCGGCCCTGTTCGTCCCCCAGATCGGCGGCAAGCATCAGGAACAGGACGGCAAACGTGCCGGCGATGGTGGCGGCATCGCCCTCGGGGAAGGTCGCCTTGAACCAGAAGGCGCCGACCAGCAGCGCCATGCCCAGCGGCAGCAGCGTGGCCGGGCGCAGCCAGCCCTTCAGCAGCGCGCCATAGGCCGCGCAACCGAGGAAGAAGTAGCCAAGGCAGGACAGGACGTCCTTGTTCGGCGCTTCGATCAGCATCACCCACAGGAAGACCGTGCCCAGCACCGCCGCCAGCACCAGCGGCGCGCGGCGCAGCACGGGGATCAGGAAGAAGAACGCGAGGTAGGCGAGAATTTCGGTGGAGAGCGACCACGAGGGGCCGTTGAACGACTGGTTTTCCTGCCAGCCCCAATAGTGCATCAACGGGATCGACAGGAGGAAGTGCTTGATATCGTTGGTGTGGTAGATGAACTCCGTGCCACTGCGGGCAAAATAGAGGCTTTGCAGCACGGCCATCAGGCCCAGCGTCAGCAGGTGCAGCGGCCACAGCCGCGCCATGCGCGCGGGCCAGAAGCGGGCCTTGTAGCTGGCGTCGGCAAGATAGACGTGGGCGAAGACGAAGCCCGACACCGCCCAGAAATACTGCACGGCAGTGTGGCCGTGATTGTAGAACCAGCTGAGCCATTCGTACCAAGGCTGGATCGCGCGGTTGACGTTCACATGGTACGGCACCGGCGGCACGAAAATGTGCTGGTAGTGCCAGAAAAGCACCATGATCGCCGCCAGCAGGCGCGACAGATCGAGCGCGTGGAAATGGCGCTTGGGCGCGCGCAGGTGCGAGAGGTCTTGAGCCAAGGGGCGGGCTTCTTCAGCCCCACCAGCCGAGGGCGTGGGTGCCGATCACGGCCGCGCCGCCTGCGAGGAACGTGGCGATCTGGCCGAGCAGGCCGGGGCCGCGCCTGCGGCGCTTGCGCTGCCACATCAGTTCGACCTTGGGCAGCGGTGCGGCTTCGGGCGCGCCGCCCTTGGGGGGGAAGCGGTCCTCGATGCGGCGGATCAGGTCGGGGATGCGCAGCAGGGTCTGGGTGTCTTCGCGGATGCGGTCCGAGATGGCGGCTTCCGGGCCGAGTTCGTCGCGCACCCAGGCACGGACGAAGGGCGCGGCGGTTTCCCACATGTTGATCGCCGGATCGAGCTGCGTGGCGATGCCTTCGACCATGACCATGGTTTTCTGCAGAAGCAGCAGGTGCGGCTGGGTCTGCATGTCGAAATCGCGGGTGATCGCAAACAGCCCGTCGAGCATCTGGCCGACCGAGAGTTCGGAAACGGGCTTGCCACGCATCGGTTCTCCGACTGCGCGCAGGGCCGTGGCGAATTCGTCGACCGAATGGAAGCTGGGCACGTATTGCGCCTCGAAATGGATCTCGGCGACGCGGCGGTAGTTGCCCGTGGTCAGGCCATAGAGAATCTCGGCGAGCCATTGGCGGGCGCGGCGATCGATCCGCCCCATGATGCCGAAATCGATGGCCACGATGGTGCCGTCCTTGTCGACGAACAGGTTGCCCTGATGCATGTCGGCGTGGAAATAACCGCCGTTGATGGCCTGGGTGAGGAAGGCCAGGACGAGCCGCTGGGCAAGTTCGCGGCGATCGTGCCCTGCGGCATCGAGCGCGGCTGTATCGCTGATCTTGACCCCATCGATCCAGTCGAGGGTCATGATCCGGCCGTTGGTGCGGTCCCAATCGATGGCCGGGATGCGGTATCCGGCGTGGGCGCGCATCGTGTCGGCGAGTTCCGAGGCCGAGGCGGCCTCGCGCCGCAGATCGAGTTCGCGCACTGTCCAGCGCTTGAAATTGGCGATGACCATGCGCGGGCGCAGGCGGCTGACTTCGGCCCCGCCCAGCGCCTCGAGGTGGGCGGCGGCCCATTCGTAGGTCTCGATATCGCGCGTGAATTTCTCGCGCACGCCCGGGCGCAGGATCTTGACCGCGACCTTGCGGCCTTCGGTGGTGACCGCGCTGTGGACCTGCGCGACCGAGGCCGCGCCGATGGGATCGGGATCGAACGCGGAAAACAGCGATTCGAGCGGCTTGCCGAAAGTGCTTTCGATCTCGCGGCGGATCAGCGCGAAATCGATGGCGGGTAGCTTGTCCTGCAATTCCAGCAGGTTGTGCGCGGCTTCCTCGCCCACAAGATCGGGGCGGGTGGCCAGCGTCTGGCCCAGCTTGATCGCGGCAGGGCCGATGGCGCGGAAGGCTCCGGCGTAATCGGGCGTTTTCGGCTGGATCGTCCCGAAACGCGCGATCTTGCACAGCGTGCGCACCGGGCCGGGGGTGTTGGGATCATTCTCGATCCCGCGCAGCGCGCCGTGGCGGGCAAGCGTGCGGCCCCAGCCGAGCAGGCGGCGGATATGCGTGGCGGGGAGAGTCATGCCGTGGCGAAGCGCTTAAGCCCCATCCTCTTCAGAGGAGGGGGTTTGGGGGTGGTGTGGTTTGGGCGAGGTGGTTTGGCGGAACGCACCACCCCCCGGCCCCCTCCTCTGAAGAGGAGGGGGAGGAGATAAGTAGAAGGCACCGTCACACCTTCCACCCCGAATGGATGGCGACGAGGCCGCCGAGTATCGGTTCCACCTTGGTGCGCTTGAACCCGGCGGTGCGGATCATCGCTTCGAATTCGGGCATGGCGGGGAAGCGGCGGATCGATTCGATCAGGTAGCGGTAGGATTCGGCATCGCCCGCGATCATCTGGCCCAGCCTTGGCACCAGCTTGTGCGAATAGGCATCGTAGATCTCGGAGAAGCCGGGCCACTGCGTGGTCGAGAATTCGAGGCAGAAGAAGCGGCCGCCGAACTTCAGCACGCGGTGCGCCTCGGCCAGGGCGCGGTCGATGTGCGTCACGTTGCGGATGCCGAAAGCGATGGTGTAGGCATCGAAGCTGCGATCGGGAAAGCTGAGTTCCTCGGCGTTCTGGCGCGACCATTCGAGGCCTTCCAGCCCGCGCTTGGCGGCGCGTTCGATGCCGACATCGAGCATGTCCTGGTTGATGTCCGACACGGTGATCGCCGCGCCCGATGGCGCCATGCGAAACGCGATGTCGCCGGTGCCGCCGGCCATGTCGAGGATCGTCTCCCCGCTCTGCGGGCGCACACGGCGGACGAACTTGTCCTTCCACAAGCGGTGCATGCCGACCGACATGGCATCGTTCATCACATCATACTTGCGGGCGACCCCGGAAAAGATCGCGCCGACGCGGTCTTCCTTCTGGTCTGCGGGAATGTCTTCGTAGCCGAACGATGCGGTTTCAGGAGTCGTCATGTCAGTGCCTCTACCGGAGAGGCTAGTCTGTCGCAAATGGCAATCAGGGTAAAAGCTTTTAGCAAAAATCATTTTGCATAAAGCACGGATGATAGTATGACGGATTGATCAAAAGGAGATTGAACCATGAAGGTGACAGAGGTTTTTGCACTCATTCGGAATTCTATCAACGCAGCCCCGCGCAATGCTTACGTCGCCGAGCTGCATTTGCAGTGTTTGAAGTATATGGATGCTTTGGAGGGCGTTTCTGGCCGAGAGTTTTGCGAAGGAGTGGGATTGAAGCCTGCTTGGGGAACGGAGTTTGTAAAGATGCGCAAGATTGCGCCCCGGCTAAAGGAAGCGGGCATGAGGGTAGAGCTCATTTAATGCCCGAGTTACCAGAGGTAGAGACGACCGTTCGCGGTCTTGCAACCGTGCTTGACGGGCAGGTCATTGCCCGCGTGGCGGTGAACCGCGCCGATCTGCGGCGGCCGTTTCCGGTTGACCTGGCACAGGCGCTGACCGGGGCGCGGGTCACCGGGCTATCGCGGCGGGCGAAGTATGGGTTGATCCATACCGACCGCGACCGGGCGATGGTGTTCCACCTCGGCATGTCGGGGCGCTGGCGGATCGATCCGGACGATATCGGCAAGCACGATCACCTTGTTCTGGAAACGCGCGAGGGGCGCGTCCTTTCGCTAAACGACGCGCGGCGGTTCGGTTCCGTGGATCTGGTTGACGAGGCTGCGCTGCAGCAGTGGCCCGCCTTTGCCGCGCTGGGGCCGGAGCCGCTGGGGCCGGGGCTGAATGCCGGCCATCTGGCCGCCGCCTTCAAGAACCGGATCGCGGCGGTGAAGCTGCTCCTGCTCGACCAGCGGATCGTGGCGGGGCTTGGCAATATCTATGTGTGCGAGGCGCTGTACCGGGCGCACATTCATCCCGCGCGCGCGGCGGGCAAGGTATCGCGCAAGGCACTGGGCCTGCTGGTGCCGGCGATCCGCGCGGTGCTGGAGGAATCGATCGCGGCGGGGGGATCGACCTTGCGAGATTATGCCCGGCCCGACGGCGAGCTTGGCTACTTTGCCAAGGACTTCAATGTCTATGGCCGCGAGGGCGAGGCTTGCGCCTGTGGCGGCACGGTGGAGCGCATCGTCCAGGGCGGGCGATCGACCTTCTTCTGTGCAAAGTGCCAGAAGTAGGGCTCAGCGCTCGACCACGTCCCTTTCGAACGCTTCAGCGTTCGACAACATCCTTGTCCATCGGCGCGAGCCTTGACAGCAGGCGGTTCTGCGCGGCGAAGGGCACCTTGTGTTCGCGCATGGCCTGCTGCAGATTTTCGACCAGCGCGTTGAGATCGGCGCGGGTGGTGCCAAGGTCCTTGTGCGAGGATTTCATGTCGCGCCCGGTGTAGCTGCAGCCCGCGCCGACGATGAAGCAGATCTGTTCGAACAGGGTGCGGCGCAGGCGGACCGTGTCCTGGTTCCTGAAGATATCGGCGATGCGCGGGTCCTTGACGTTCAGGTCCACCAGGCGATCGACGATGCTGCGGATGCCGTCCTGCCCGCCGAACGCCCGGGCCATGCCATCGCCGGCGAACGGTCTGGCGCCCGCGTTGGCAGGGTCCTGCGCATAGGGATCGACCGGGAATTCGCCCGTCACCGGATCGCGGACCTTCTTTTCGATGCCGAATTCCTTTTCCCAGTCCACGGCGGCGGGATCTTCCGGTGGCGCATCGACCACGGGCTGGGCGGCAAGCAGGGCAAGGGCGAGGGAGAAGGGCATCGGGCTTCCTTCAGAATGCAAACTGGAGCGAGACGAGGCCGCCGCGCTGGCCATCGAACGTGGCGACCGAACCGACATCGGCATAGGCGGCGGTGAGCGTGGCGTTCCGGGTCACCGCCCAGGCGACGAACAGGTCGTGTGCGTCATCCTCGCGCGCGATCGCCAGATTGCTGGGGCGCGTGCGATATTCGCCGCCGACGACCAGGCGCGGCGTGAGCATCCACGCAAGCGAGCCTTCGAACTGCACGGTGCGGCCGGTCTGGTTGGGGCCACCAAAGCCGAGCAGCCCGAACTGGTTGGCATTGGTCAGCCGGGCGGTGGCGTTGATCAGCACGCTTTTCGACAGGACCAGCTTGGTCGCGCTGGCGGTGAAATCGGTGCCATCGGCAGCCGCAGCGCCGACGGCCTTGACGATGGCGCCATCGAGGCTGCGCTTGTGTTGCACGCCCACGCTGATCTGCGGCAGCCACGGCGAACCATAGACGGTATCGCCCACCAGCCGCAGCTTTGCGCCGAAGATGTCCTGATTGAAGCGGAACCCCTTGCCAAGACCCAGCGCCGCGCCGACGTTGCGCGTATCGAAGTTCTGGCGGGCCCAGGACAGTTCGACGCGGTCCCTTATGCCGACAGACAGGCCGTGGCTTTGCCAGCCGTAGTCGGCCAGTTCGATGCCGGTGACATGGGCGGAGATGCCGATGCCACGATCGGTTTCCATGCCCGCAATCGTCGCCCAGGTGGCCAGCCCGCCGCCGCTAGCGCCTTCGACGGTGGAGATGCCGTTGGTAAGCACCAGCTTGCCGCCATCCATCAGCGGTTCGGCGTGGGCCGCACTTGTCAGCGCAAGGGCGGCAATAGCGGCAAACGGCGCAAGGCTGCGTGAAGACCGGCAGGCGCGGCCGACCTGCCTTTGGCGCGGACTGATCGGATCGGGGGCTTTGTGCGCAAGGTGGGCAGGCATGGAGTTGCACCGGAATTGAAAGACTTGCGGCGACGTTAACCTTGATTGGTTGAGAAAATGCTGCGCCGCTTTGCGAGTTTTTCACAGGTGATGATTCTGATTTTCTTAGGAAACATCGGGCATGACGGTGGAATGCTACGCGCGTTCCCTTGGCGATACCCCAGTGTGATGCTGACATCCGGCCTGTTGATTGCGGCACCCATGATGCTGTCGGCCACGCCCCGTGCCGCGCTGCCGGTGCAAGTGGTCGATCAGGCTGGCATGCCGCTGCGCGATGCCGTTATCGAGATTGCCGCTCCGGCAGGCGATGCGCGGCGCCCAGCCTTTCCGTGGCGCAATGCCATGGCCCAGAAGAACCAGGCCTTCGTGCCCGGCACGCTGATCGTGGCCAGGGGCGCAGTCGTGGCCTTTCCCAACTTCGACAACGTGCGCCACTCGCTCTACAGTTTTTCCAAGCCCGGCCCGTTCAAGATCGACCTCTACGGGCAGGATCAGACCCGGACCCAGCAATTCAAGGTGGCCGGCACCATCGCTCTGGGCTGCAATATCCACGACCGGATGCAGGGCTATATCCGCGTGACCGACACGCCCTATGCCGCACGCACCGATCTGAACGGCCTTGCCGATGTCGAAGGCCTTGCGCGGGGCAGCTATGACGTGGTGGTCTGGCATCCGCGCATTCGCGGCGTTGGCGGCGAATGGCGCGGCAAGCTGGTGCTGGATCCGGGCAAGCGCCTGCGCGTGACCGTGGCCGTGCGTCCGGACGCCGGCAAGTGACAGCACCGGGCGTGACTGCGTGGCAACGTCTGGTACGCAAGGCGCGCATCGTCGTGGGCTTGCGCGCGCGCACGCTCGGCAGCCGGATCGCCCTGCTCTATGTCGTGCTGCTGACGCTGGTGATGGCAGCGACAATCGTCGTCGCAGGGTCGGGCATCAACCTGTTCGCCCGCGAAACCGCCGAACGCGATCTTGCCGCCAATGCCCGCGTGTTCGACAAGATCATCGACACCCGCCAGAACCAGATGGCCGATGCCGGCGAGGTGGTGGCGCGCGACTTCGGCTTCCGCGAGGCCTTTGCCGTCGGCGATGCACCCACGCTGGCTTCGGCGCTGCAAAGCCTGCGCGATCGGGCACGGGTGAGCGAAGCGGCGATCGTGCACCTGGATGGCAGCGTGATCGCATCGGGTGGAACACAAGCAGGCAACGGCACGACGATCGATGGCGCGGCCATGCTTTCGCGGCTGGAAGAGGGGCAGGATCGCGGCGTCGTGACTCTGGACGGGGCCGAGGCGCTGGCCGCTGCGGTGCCGATAGAGCTGCCCGATCTGGCCGGCTGGCTGGTCCTCGTCAACCGGCTTGGCCCCGAAGACATGGCGCAGCTGTCGCGGCTTTCGGCCGTGGCGGTCGAGGCGCGGGTGGTCGACAGGGCCGGCCTTGGCAAGAAGCTGGCGAATGTCGCGCTGGGCAAGATCACCGAACTCGATGGCAGCAAGGGCGAACGGCTGGTGCGCGTTTCGGCCATCGCCAGCCTGCAGGACGGGCGTGAACCGCGGCTGGTCCTGGCCCATTCGTTGAGCGCGGCACTGGCCCGCTATGCCAAATTGCGCATGGTTCTGCTGTTGATCAGCGGGATCGGGGTGCTGGCCGGTGCCTGGGCGGCTGTCCGCCTGTCACGAGGCATTGCCCTGCCATTGCAATCGCTGGCGCAGGCGGCGCGGGCCTATGGCAATGGGGCGGTAGCCAAGGTCAAGGTCGAAGGTGCCATCGAGGTGCGTTCGCTGGCGGACAGCTTCAACGCGATGGTCGATGCGGTGGAAGAGCGCGAACAGCAGATCATGCACGCCTCACTCCACGATGCGCTGACCGCGCTGCCCAACCGGCGGTTCTTCATCGAAAAGCTGGACCGGGCCGTGGCGCGGCAGAGCGAAAACCACCGCACGATGGTGGCGTTCATCGATATCGACGATTTCAAGGCGATCAACGATGCCATGGGCCATCCCTTTGGCGATGAACTGTTGCGCAGCGTGGGCCGCAGTCTGCAGGAACAGTTTGCCGACGCGATGATCGCCAGGTTCGGCGGCGATGAATTCGGCCTGCTGCTCGACGGGCTGGACCCAAGGACCGACCTGACGGCGCTGGCGCGATCGCTCGAAGCCACGCTGAACCGGGAAATGACGATCGATGGGCGCAGCCTGCTGGTTTCGGCCAGCGTGGGCATTGCCATCGGTCCCAGCGATGCCGACACATCGGACGCGCTGCTTAAAAGTGCCGACCTTGCGCTCTACCGCGCCAAGAGCGAGGGCAAGGGCGCCTATCACTTCTTCGAACCCGAACTCGATGCCGAGGCAAGCCGCCGCCGCCGCATGGAGATCGACATGCGCCGCGCCATCCGCGACGGTGATTTCGAACTCCACTTCCAGCCGCTGTTCTCGATCTCGGAAAACCGGGTGAAAGGCTTCGAGGCACTGATGCGCTGGCCGCACAAGGAGCACGGGATGATTCCGCCGGTGACCTTCATCCCGATTGCCGAGGAATCAGGGATGATCGTGCAGCTGGGCGAATGGGCGGTGCGCGAGGCGTGCCGCCAGGCCGCACTGTGGCCGAGCGACATATCGGTGGCGGTCAATATCTCGCCCCGGCAATTGGTGGCCGATGGGCTGGCGACGTGCGTCGCCCAGGCGCTGGCGCAAACCGGGCTCCCGGCAGAGCGGCTGGAACTGGAAATCACCGAAAGCGTGTTCATCGGCAATGTCGAGCGGACGCTGAAGATCCTCCATTCGCTGCAGACGCTGAGCGTGCGCGTGGCGCTGGACGATTTCGGCACGGGCTATTCCTCGCTCAGCTATCTGCGGTCGTTCCCGTTCGACAAGATCAAGATCGACCAGAGCTTCGTGCGCGCGCTGGAAGAAGGCGGCAGCGCCCACGCCATCATTCGCGCGATCACCACGCTGGCCGATGCGCTGGGCATGGACACGCTGGCAGAAGGCGTGGAAACGCAGGAACTTTCCGATGCGCTGAAAGCCGAGGGCTGCGACATGATCCAGGGCTATCTGATCAGCCGCCCGGTTCCCGGTGACGACGTGCAGCGCCTGCTATCGACGCTTCACCCGCATGAAGCTGCGGAAATCGCGGCCTAGCGCAGGGTGCTGGCGGCTGCACGAGGTGGGGATCAGCCCGGCTGCTGATCGGCGATCAGCACCATGACCCCCTGGTCCGCCAGCCGCTGCTTCAGGTCTGCCGGAATTGCGCTGTCGGTGATGACCGTGTCGATCTCGTCCAGCCCGCAGACGATGGTTCCGGACTGGGTGCGGAACTTGCTGCTGTCTACCAGCAGGATCACGTCTTCGGCGCGGTCGATCAGCCGCCGTTCGGCAGCGACCAGTACGGGATCTGCTTGCATGACGCCCTGTGGCCCGATAGCGGCGGCGCCCATGAACAGGCGCGGGGCATGGAAGCGGGGCATCGATTCCTCACCCGCCGGGGCCAGGATGATGTTCTGTTCGCGAAAGACGGCGCCCGATGGCAGCAGGATGCGCGTGCCCGCCTGCGGCAGCAGCGCGTTGACGATATGCAGCGAATTGGTCAGGACCTGAAGGTCGAGGCCTTCGAGATGCGGGCACATCTGCAAGGTGGTGGTGCCGCCGTCGATCATCACCCCTTCGCCCGGCTGGCACAGCGCGGCCGCGGCCTTGCCGATGGCCTGCTTGGCGGCAAGGTTCAGCGTGATGTTCTGCTCGAACGGCGTGCCAAGTAGACGCGAACCGCTGCTGTCCTCGGCTTCGGGCAGCTTGGCGCCGCCGTGGACGCGGACGATCTGGGCGGATTCCTCCAGCCGCGTCAGATCGCGCCGGATCGTGGCGGGCGAGGCATCGAGCAGCACTTCGAGATCGCGGTAGCTGACGAATCCCGTTGGCCGCAGCGCTTCGAAAATGCGTCTTTCCCGTTCTGCTGCATGCATCCGCTACGATCCCCTTTGGCGCGTGCTTATGCGCTGGCCTGCAGCATGTTGCCAAGGCCGATCACCACCGTCGACCCGACCAGCAGGCCGATGCCGCTCCACACCATCGTGCGGGTGCGGGGCGATGCGCCCTTCCATTCCTTCAGCGCAAAGCCCCACAGCGTCGAGAACAGGATGATCGAGGCCATGTGCAGCGTCCACGAAGAAAAGCCGTATTCGCCCATATGGCTTTCGCCCATCGTGTAGAAGAAGAACTGGCCGTACCACAGCGTGCCGCCCAGTGCCGCCAGCAGCCAGTTGGCCAGAATGTTCGGACGTTCACCCGCCGCAGCCTGTGCCGGGGCAGCGCCGAAGAACTGGCCGAAGCTGCGGTTCTTCACGATCAGCCAGGCACACCACAGCGCATTGGTGGTAAGGCCCCCCGCCAGCACCACGCACAGCACCGGCAGGCCCTGGGAAAGCGGATCGGTTCCGGCGGCCAGCGTCAGGTCGCGGATCGGTTGTCCGGCCGCCAGCCCCCAGGCAAAGCAGCCCGACATCACGCCCGAGAACGTGGCGATAGCCAGTCCCTTGCGCAGATCGAACTCGGCCACGCCTTCGGACTGCGCGCCGGCAAGATCAGCCTCCTTGGCATTGCCTGCACGGGCGACGACGACGATGCCGACAAGCGTGATCGCAATGCCCAGCAGGGTCAACTGGCCGCTGGTGGTGGCGGCGATCTGGCCCAGCGTGCCGGCAAAGATCGGCGGCCCCATCGTGCCGATCACCGTTGTCAGCCCCAGCGCCACCGCCATGCCGAGCGACAGGCCAAGGTAGCGCATGGTCAGCCCGAAGGTCAGTCCGCCAAAGCCCCACATCGCGCCCCAGAACCAGCACCACAGCAGAGTCTCGCGCGGGGTGGCCGACAGGACGCCCAACAGGTTTTCGGTCTGGAGCGAGGCGAAGAACCATGGTGCGATCAACCACGAGAACAGGCCGCCCGCCAGCCAGAACACCTCCCACGACCACAGCTTGATGCGCTTGTACGGCACATAGAAACTGGCCGAGGAAAAGCCCCCGATCCAGTGAAAGATTACGCCCAGCAGCGGGTTTGCGCCCATCGATCCTGTCCCTTTTTCGTTATGTCCTGACGAGGATCGAGCGGTCGATCTCGCTGATGCTCTTCACCCCGGTCAGAGTCATCGCCACGCGCATTTCGGCCTCGATCAGCCGCAGCATGTGTTCGACGCCGGCCTGGCCGCCCGCCGCCAGCGCAAAGACCCACGCACGGCCGAGCAGCACGCCCTTGGCCCCCAGCGCGAGCAGGCGGACCACATCAAGGCCCGACCGGACGCCGCCATCGGCCAGCACGGTCAGCCGGTCACCCACCGCATCGGCGATGGCGGGCAGGGCGCGGGCGGCGGAGGGCACGCCATCCAGTTGCCGCCCGCCGTGGTTCGAAACGACGATCCCGTCGGCGCCAAGGTTTGCGGCTTCCACCGCGTCCTCGGCATCGAGCAGGCCCTTGATCACCAGCGGCCCGTTCCATTCCGACCGGATGAAATCGAGGTCCTTCCACGCAATCGAGCTGTCGAAGTTCTCGCGCATCCACGCAAAGAAGTCCTCGATCCCGGTCTTGCCCTCAAGCTTGCGGATCACGTTGCCGAGGCCATGGGGGCGGCCCATGACCCCGACATCCCACGCCCATGCAGGCTTCATCGCGCCTTGCAGCGTGCGGCGGATCGCGCCGGTCATGCCCGCAGCTCCGGCAAGGCCCGAATGGTAATCGCGATAACGACTGCCGGGT
Organism: Novosphingobium sp.; assembly: GCA_026400375.1. Classification (GTDB taxonomy): domain Bacteria; phylum Pseudomonadota; class Alphaproteobacteria; order Sphingomonadales; family Sphingomonadaceae; genus Novosphingobium. The sequence goes on from JAPLPG010000235.1 coordinate 61,384, forward strand.
ACGGGCATGTCGACGGTGAAGACCAGCGTCGAGCACTTCAGTTCGACCGCTTCCTGCAGCAGTTCGCGCACGAAGCCGCGGTCGCGGGTCATGTAGAGCTGGAACCAGAAGGGCTTGCTGGCGGCCTTGGCAACCTCGGTCAGAGCGCAGGCCGATACGGTGGAGAGCGTGAACGGCACGCCTGCCGTTTCTGCCGCGCGCACCGCCTGGCATTCGCCGCGCCGGGCGTTCATTCCGGCAAGGCCGATGGGCGCGAGCGCCACCGGCAGGCGCAGCGTCTGGCCGAACAGTTCGGTCGAAAGGTCCAGCGCGGACACGTCGCGCAATACGCGCTGGCGCAGGGCGATGTCGCGTAAGTCCTCCACGTTGCGGCGCAGCGTCGTCTCGCTGTAGGATCCACCGTCGATGTATTCGAACAGGAAGTGCGGCAGGCGGCGGCGGGCGAGTTCGCGGAAATCGGGGATCGAGGCGGCAATCATGCGGCGGTTCTTTCGGCAGAGGCGGCAACCTCGGCCTGCCAGCGGTTGCGATAGGTGTCGAGATCGGCGTCGAGCGGTTCGACGCGGACAAGCGCACCTTGCGGCTTCAGCGTCGGGTCGATCAGGCGCAGGGCACCGAACGACACGTCGTTGTGCGCGTTGGCGGTGTAGACGGCGGTATCGGGACGCAGCGATGCCAGCGCCCGGACAAAGACCTCGGCTTCGGCAAAGCGGCCCTCGACCAGCAGCCGTTCGGACGACCCGATCAGATCGAGCGCGGCATCGGCCACCAGCGCGGCATAGAGGCACGCGGCGGCGCGGCGCTGATACCAGTCCTCGGGCCGGTTGATCCAGCCGAAGCGCCCTTGCGCAAAAGGGCCAAAGCCGCGCATCAGCGTGGGCAGGATCATGCGCGGGGTGCGCAGCACTTCGGGCACGGCGGCGAGCAGGGCCGGCTGATCCGGCCTGATATCGACGCGGCGGGTATCGATCTCGATCAGCGTCTCGATCTCGCGCCCGCCCATGAACCGGGCCGATGGCACGGCGCGGCCATGAACGTCGACATTGACCAGGCAATCGCGCGCTTCGGGCAGGGTGGCGGTGTCGACCGGCGTTGCGGGCAGGCGCATGGCGATGAACCACGTGCCGGTGGACAGGACGGTGGCCTCGTTCCCGGCAATCTCGGCAAAGCCACGCGCGGCAAGCAGCGCGGCGTTGGAATCGTGCAGCCCGGCCAGTACCTCGACCTGCGGGGAAAGGCCGGTGGCGGCCGCGATTTCGGGCCTGAGAGTCCCCACCACATCGCCCGCGCGCCTGACCTGCGCAAAGCGGGCGGCCCAGCCCTGGCGCTTTGCCATGGGTGAAAAGTCCGCCCCTTGCGGGCACCACAGATCGGAATGGCAGCCCAGACTGGTCACTTCGCTCACCGCGTTGCCGGTGAGGAACCATGCCCAGTATTGCGCCCACGGCAGCAGCTTTGCGCGGGCCATTGCATCGCCATGCAATTGCTGGAGCCAGAACAGCTGGCTGCCGAAGTTCAACCCATCGGGCAGGGCGGGCGATCCGGTGAGCGCAAAGGGATCACGCTGCGCGCGATAGGCCGCCATCACTGCTTCGGGGAGCGGTTGTTCGTAATCGAGCGGCGGGAACGCCAGCGCGCCATCCACCAGCGCGCAAACCCCGGCGCCGTGGCCGACCGGCACGATCCGCGCCACCGGCACATCGGCAAAGCGCTTGAGCGTCTCGATCAGCCATGCGCCGATTGCCGGCGCATCGAGGCGACGCAACCCGCCCGCCTCCAGCGGCATGTTGGCGCGCACCTGACGGTCGAGCATCAGCCCGCCTGCATCCCACAGGCTGACCTTGCTCAGCGTCTTGCCGAGATCGATGACGACAGTCGCGCCCGCTGTTGTTGCGCCCGATGCCAAGCGCTTTCTCCCACTCCCTGAGTACAATTGATCAATAACAATCATTCTTGATCAATTACAACAGGAATGTTAGCAGCCTTGGCCAGCGGCACAATGCCGACATGCAACGCACAGGGATGCCATGAACGCCCACACCCCGATCTCCGCAGCTCTTCCCTTTGCCGTTCCTGCCAGCCGCTGGGACGATGCGGTGGCGGCAACGCTCAGCCCGGCAGAACTGCTGCTCTATCGCTCGAACCTGCTGGGGGGCGACCTGACCGTGACCAACTTTGGCGGCGGCAACACGTCGGCCAAGCTGGAGGAGGTCGACCCGCTGACCGGTGAGAAAGTGGAAGTGCTGTGGGTCAAGGGTTCGGGCGGCGATATCGGCTCGATGAAGCTCGATGGTTTTGCCACGCTGTATCAGGCAAAGCTGCTCGGCCTCGAAGCGCACTATGCCGGGCCCGATGATGACGACAAGATGGTCGGGTTCCTGCCGCACTGCACCTTCAACCTAAACGGCCGCGCCGCCAGCATCGACACGCCGCTGCATTCGATCTTGCCCTTCGCGCATGTCGATCACGTCCACCCCGATGCGATCATCGCGCTGGCGGCGTCATCGGGCGGCGAGGCGGCGACGCAGGAAATCTGGGGCGGCAGGATCGGCTGGCTGCCATGGAAGCGCCCCGGCTACACGCTCGGCGTGATGCTGCGCGATTACGTGGCGGCCAACCCGGGCGTCGCAGGCGTGATGCTGGCCGGACATGGCATCATCTGCTGGGCCGACAGCGCCAAGGCCTGCTATGAACACACCGTGCGCCTGATTGCAGATGCGGCCAACTATCTGAACGGCAAGCTGGCGGGCAAGCCGGCCTTCGGAGGCCAGGCCGTTGCGCCCAATCCCGATCGCGCTGCCATCGCCGCCGATCTGATGCCCCGCCTGCGCGGCTTCATGACCGGGGCGCGCGCCAAGCTTGGCCACTTCTCCGACGATGCCGAAGCGCTGGAATTCACCGGCTCGGTAGATTTCGAACGTCTCGCGGCGCTGGGCACGTCCTGCCCGGACCACTTCCTGCGCACCAAGATCGCGCCGCTCACGCTCGATCCGGCGCGGCTGCAGGACGATGCCTATCTGGCGCAGAAGATCGGCGAATACCGCGACATGTATGCGGCCTATTATGCGCGCTGCAAGCGGCCCAATTCGCCCGCCATGCGCGATGCGAATCCGGTCGTCGTGCTGGTGCCGGGCGTGGGCCGCATCACCTTTGCCACCGACAAGACCACCGCGCGCCTTGCCGGTGAATTCTATGGCAACGCCATCAACGTGATGCGCGGGGCCGAGGCGATTGGCGAATACATCGCGCTGGACGAACAGGAAGCCTTCGACATCGAATACTGGCTGCTCGAGGAAGCCAAGCTGCAACGCATGCCCGCACCCCGGCCGCTGGTCGGCAAGATCGCGCTCGTCACCGGCGGGGCCGGCGGCATCGGTGCCGCCTCGGCCGCGCGGCTCCTGCGCGAAGGCGCCTGCGTGGTGCTGGCCGATCGCGATGCCGCGTCGGTGGAGGACGTGCGCGCAGGGTTCGCCCGGCAGTTCGGCAAGGATGTGGTCCGCGCCGCCGTGTGCGACGTGACCGACGAGCGCCAGGTCCAGGCCGCGTTCGATCTTGCGGCGCGCGAATTCGGCGGGCTGGATATCCTCGTGGCCAATGCCGGCATCGCCAGTTCCGCCCCGCTCGAAGAAACCACGATCGAGCTGTGGAACCGCAACTACGATGTGCTGGCGCAAGGCTACTTCCTCACCGCCCGTGCCGCCTGGCCGCTGCTCCGGCGGATGAAGGACCAGGGCGGTTCGTCGGTCGTGTTCATCGGATCGAAGAACGGCGTGGCCGCTGCCACCAACGCCAGCGCCTATGCCTCGGCCAAGGCGGCCGCCAACCATCTGGCGCGCTGCCTCGCGCTTGAAGGGGCGCCGCATGGCATCCGCGTCAACACCGTCAATCCCGATGCGGTGATCAAGGGCAGCAAGATCTGGGATGGCGACTGGCGCACCGAACGCGCCGGCGCACACGGCATCGATGCGGGCATGGAACTGGAAGAGCACTACCGCAAGCCCTCCATGCTGGGGCGTGACGTCCTTCCCGAAGATATTGCCGAAGCCGTCTATTTCCTCGGCTCGGACATGAGCGCAAAGTCGACCGGCAACATGATCAACGTCGATGCGGGCAACGCACAGGCCTTCACGCGATAAGCGCAGGGGAGAGGACAAGAACAATGACCCAACTGCCCATTTCCGCCGACCTGATCGCGACACGCAATGCCGTGCACGCCGATGCGCTGGAGGACGATTACGCCTCGCTCGGCCGCAAGCTTTCGCGCACGGGCATCGACATCGATGCGATTCTGGACCGCGTGGCCGGGTTCTCGGTCGCCGTGCCATCGTGGGGCGCGGGGCGCGGCGGCACGCGCTTTGCCAAGTTCCCGATCCCGGGCGAGCCGACCAATATTCACGAGAAGCTTGAGGATTGCGCGGTGATCCAGCAGCTCGGCCGGGTCACGCCACGCGTGTCTCCGCACTTTCCGTGGGACAAGGTCAGCGATTACAAGGCGCTGCGTGAAGAGGCGGCGACGCTTGGCCTCGGCTTCGATGCGGTCAATTCGAACACCTTTCAGGACCAGCCGGGGCAGGTGCACACCTATGCCAACGGCTCGCTCGCCGCACAGGATGCCGCCACGCGCCAGCAGGCTGTGGATCACAACATCGAATGCATCGAGATCGGCGTGCAGCTTGGCTCTACTGACCTGACGGTGTGGGTGGGCGATGGCACGAATTTCCCCGGCCAGCAGGATCTCGGCCGCAGCCTCGACCGCTATCTGGAAGCGGCCTCGAAGATCTACGCCGCGCTGCCCGATGACTGGCGGATGCTGCTGGAACACAAGATGTTCGAGCCTGCGTTCTATTCGACCGTGATCAGCGATTGGGGCAGTTCGATCCTTGCCGCGCAGGAACTGGGCCCCAAGGCCAAGTGCCTGGTCGATCTGGGCCATCATGCGCCCAACGTGAACATCGAACAGATCGTGGCGCGGCTGCACCGCTTCGGCAAGCTGGGCGGCTTCCACTTCAACGACAGCAAATATGGCGACGACGATCTCGACAGCGGATCGATCAACCCGCACCAGCTGTTCCTGGTATTCAACGAGCTGGTCGAGGCCGAACTGAACCCGCAAGACGGCTTCAACCCCAGCTACATGATCGATCAGTCGCACAACGTCACCGACCCGATCGAATCAATGCTGTCGAGCGCCGAGACGATCACCCAGTGCTTTGCCAAGGCACAGTTGGTGGACCGCGCAGCGCTTCACGCCGCGCAAGAGGCCAACGACACGATGATGGCGTTCCAGGCGCTGCGCCGGGCCTACAACATCGATGTTGCGCCGATTCTGGCCAAGGCGCGGGCCGAAGCCGGCGGCGCGATCGACGTGCTCGAAGCCTATCGTCTCAGCCAGTATCGCAGCCGCAAGGCGCAGGAACGCAAGGCCGTGGGGCTGGGTGCTGGCATCGTCTAAGCGTCTGAACATCTGAAAATACAAGAAAATCGGAGAGAGCAGCATGACCATTCGCCGGGGCCTCATGGCCGCCACCATTCTCGCCACGACCATGTCGCTGGCTCCGGCTGCGCTCGCTCGGAATGCTGCCCCATCCTCGGCATCATGCTCGGCATCATCCTCGCCGCCAGCCTCGGCAACGGCCGCTGCCGACACGCTGGCCCAGCAGTTCCAGGACCCACCGTCTGAAGCGCGCCCGCGCGTGTGGTGGCACTGGATGAACGGCAATGTCACCAAGGACGGCATCGCCAAGGATCTGGCGTGGATGAAGCGGGTGGGCATCGGCGGCCTGCAGAACTTCGATGCCAATCTCGACACCCCGCAAGTGGTCGACAAGCGGCTGGTCTACATGACGCCCGAATGGAAGGACGCCTTCCGCTTTGCCGCGACCGAGGCGGACCGGCTGGGCCTGGAACTGGCCATCGCGGCATCGCCCGGCTGGTCGGAAACCGGCGGGCCGTGGGTGAAGCCCGAAGATGGCATGAAGAAGCTGGTCTGGTCGGAACGGACCGTGGCCGGGGGCAAGCCCGTGCGCGGGGCTTTGCCGCCCTTGCCGCAGGTGGTCGGCCCGTTCCAGACCGCCCCGCTGGTGGAGAACATGCCCGGACAGTCCGTCAAGGCAGGGCCACAGCCCAACGCATCTGGCGAAGTTGCCGTGCTGGCCGTGCGCGTGGCCGAACCGGCACTGCCCGCCCCGGCCTTCACGCTCGGCGATGGCACGAAGCTTAACGCAACCGGTCTTGCCGATGCCGACTTGCGCAGCGCGGTAAAGGTGCCTCTCAATTCCGGCTTGGCCGGTGCGATGATGGTGCGCTTCCCCCGCGCCGTCACCGTGCGTTCGCTTCGCCTGTTCCTGCCGGGGGTGAAGCTGCCCTTCCGGGGCGTACCGATCAAGGCCACGCTGGAGGTCCGCGAAGGCGCAGGCTGGCGCGCGGTGACCGACATTCCGCTTGGCGGCGTGCCCACCACGCGCACCTTCCCGGCCACGACCGGGCAGGAATTCCGCCTTGCCCTGGCCGACAGTAGCAACCGCGGCAATCTCGACATGCTCAACGCCGCCCCGGGCGCGGTCTCGATCAACTTCTTCGATACCGGGCCGATGACATCGGTCAACGTGGCGGATTTCCAGCTTGTCGCCGATGCGCGGGTCGACCGGGCAGAAGAAAAGGCCGGATACGATACCGTGCTCGATTATCATGCCCTTGCCAGCGGTGATGGCGATGCAGGCGGTGCGACGCCAAACCCCGATGCCGTAATCGATCTCACCAACCGTGTTCGCCCCGATGGCTCGCTCGACTGGACGCCGCCCAAGGGCAGCGACTGGCGCATCATGCGCTTCGGCTGGTCCTTGACTGGCAAGACCAACCATCCCGCCCCGCCCGAGGCTACCGGGCTCGAGGTCGACAAGCTCGATGGCGCTGCCGTGCGCCGCTATCTTGAGCATTACCTTGGCATGTATCGCGAAGCGGTTGGCCCTGACCTGATCGGCAAGCGCGGCGTGCAGGCGCTGCTGACCGATTCGATCGAGGTGGGCAACGCCAACTGGACCGCGGCGATGGAGGCGGAATTTGCCGCGCGGCGCGGCTATGCCCTGCGCCCGTGGCTGCCGGTGCTGGCCGGAACCGTGATCGGATCGCCCGCGCAGTCCGACCGTTTCCTGTTCGATTTCCGCGCCACGCTGGCCGAACTCATCGCCGACAAGCATTATGGCACGGTGGCCAATGTGGCGCACGAACAGGGCCTGAAGGTCTATGGCGAGGCGCTGGAGGACAAGCGCCCGATGCTGGGCGATGACCTGGCCATGCGCGCCCACGCCGACGTGCCGATGGCCGCGCTCTGGACCTTTGCCGACCAGGGCAAGCTGCGCACCACGCTGCTGGGCGACATGCGCGGCGCGGCATCGGTCGCGCATGTCTATGGCAAGCCCTACGTGGCGGCGGAATCGATGACTTCGGTCAATGCGCCGTGGGACTTTGCCCCGTCGAATCTCAAGAAGGTGATCGATCTGGAATTTGCCAGCGGCATCAACCGCCCGGTCATCCACACCTCGGTCCACCAGCCATCGGACGACAAGCAGCCGGGCCTTTCGCTGGCGATCTTCGGCCAGTATTTCAACCGGCACGAGGCCTGGGCCGAACTGGCCAAGCCCTGGGTCGATTACCTCGCGCGCACGTCGCTGATGCTGCAGCAGGGGCGCAACGTGGCCGACGTGGCGTGGTTCATCGGCGAGGATTCGCCCGTCACCGCGCTCTATGCCGAAAAGGCCCCGGCCAACCTTCCGACCGCCCATGCCTGGGACTTCGTCAACGCCGCGATGCTGGCCAGTGCCCTGTCCAATGATGGAACAGAGGTCGTCTCCTCGGGCGGCGCCCACTACCGCGCGATCTATCTTGGCGGCACTTCGCAGGCGATGACCTTGCCCACGCTGGAGCGCCTTGCCGCACTGGTGCGCGGCGGGGCCACGTTGATCGGCGAAAAGCCGCGCGCCACGCCCAGCAACGCCGATGACATGGCGCGCTTTGCAGCACTGGCCGATGCCTTGTGGGCAGGAGCTGCCGGCAAGGGCCGGGTCATTGCCACGCAGACGATCGATGCCGGGCTGCAGCAGGCCGGGATCGCGCCCGACTTCACCCTTTCGGGTGCGGCAAACGGCGATGTGCTGTTCGTGCATCGCAAGCTTGCCGATGGCGAGGCCTGGTTCCTCAACAACCGCCGCCAGGCCCCGCTTGCGGGCGAGGCGCGCTTCCGCGTCACCGGCCTCCAGCCCGAACTGTGGCGCGCCGAAACCGGCAAGGCAGAACCGCTGTCCTACCGCATCGAAGGTGGGCAGACCGTGGTGCCGCTGTCGCTCCTGCCCGAAGACGCGGTCTTCGTGGTGTTCCGCAAACCCGCCACCGCCACCGCCAGCGCCGTAACCGTGGCGGCGCCGGTGCTGTCGACCGTGGCCAAGCTGGACGGCGCCTGGACCGTGGCGTTCCAGCCCGGCCGCGGGGCGCCTGCGTCGATCACCTTGCCCAATCTCGCCCCGCTGGAACAGCATGCCGATCCGGGCGTGCGCTACTTCTCGGGCATCGCCACCTATTCGACCGCGTTCACCCTGCCCAAGGCGGCAAAGCCGGGCCAGGCGCTGTGGCTCGATCTGGGCGATGTTGGCGAAATTGCCGAAGTGACCGTCAACGGCAGGCCTGCGGGCAGCGTCTGGCACAAGCCGTTTCGCGTGGACATCTCCGGCACCGCCCAGCGCGGACGCAACACGCTGCAGGTGCGCGTGGCCAACCTCTGGGTCAATCGCCTGATCGGTGATGCCCAGCCGGATGCGCAGAAGATCACCTTCACAACCGTCCCGACCTACCGCCCCGACGCCCCGCTGCGTCCTTCGGGCATTGCCGGGCCGGTCGTGATCGAGGCTGCCGGCAGGCCGTGATGCGGCTTGAGCAACGTCCACCCCATCGGCTACCACGGCGGGGATGACCGCGCCCCCGTACCGCAACCGCATCGATCCCCGCGCCGCCGCGGTGTTCTGGCGCGTGTGCGAGACCGGGTCGATCAGTGCGGCGGCGCGGGCGCTGAACCTGTCGCAGCCTTCCGTGTCGAACACCGTGGCACTGCTCGAACAGCGGCTCGGCGCCACGCTGTTCACGCGTTCACGCAATGGCATTGTCCTGACGCGCGAGGGTGAGGCGCTGCGCGACCGGGCCGAAGCCATGGTCAACCTGCTGGAAAGCGCCGCGATCGAGGTGGATCACGCCGCGCGCGCCATCGCCGGGCCGCTGAAAGTCGGCGGTACGCCCGGTGCGCTGGTCAGCCTGCTGCCACGGGCCGTGGCGCGGCTCGAACAGAAAGTCGGCCACTTCGCGCTGAGCGTGGTCGAACGGCCCGATGCCGAACTGGCCGACCTGCTGCGCACCGGCGCACTCGATCTGGCAGTGCTGACCACCGAGATCGTCGAATGCCCGCCCGATCTGGTCGAGGTCACCCTCGCCCGCGATCCCTTTGGCCTGATCGTCGGCCGCGCCCACGATGCCCTGGCCGAAAGGGTTTCGCTGCGCGATCTGACCGCGCTGCCATGGGTTCTGCCCGCCGCGCAAGGTGCGTTCCGGCGGCAGGTCGATGCACTGTTCCTCAATGCCGGGGTGCCGGTCCCGCAAAACGTGATCCGCTGCGATTCGCTGCTGACCACCAAGGCCATCGTGCGTGAAACCGATCGCATCACCGTCCTGCCGCGCACCGTGGCCGGAACCGAACTGTCGATCGGCAAGCTGCGCGCCATCACCATTGTCGAGGCCGCCTTCGAACGCAGCATCGGCGTGCGCTATCTGGCCGATCGCAAGCTGCCGGTCCTGGCGCGCGCCTTGCTGGAAGTTCTGTCCGAGGCATAGGCTCAGGCTATCGATCCCCCCGAAATTGCTATTTTGGCAAAAGACGCCAAGTCTGTAGCCGGAGCCAAAGCAAAGCAAAGCCTTGGGGGATAGAGCATGTTTGATCGCCGCACGCTGTTGGCCAGGGGCATCGCCGGAGGAATCGTGTCCGGGCTCGCTTCCGGCGCAATGCTCTCATCCGGCGCGGCGCTTGCCCCAAAGCCGCGCCGCGCGCCTGCCAGTCCCGCCTTTCCGGCCGGCTTCCTGTGGGGCGCATCCACCGCGCCGCATCAGATCGAAGGCAACAACACCGCGTCCGATCTGTGGTTCATCGAACATCAGCAGCCGACCATCTTTGCCGAACCTTCGGGCGATGCGGCAAACAGCCTGCTGCTGTGGGAACGCGATCTGGATCTGGCCAAGGCCATCGGGCTCAATTGCTATCGCTTCGGTGTGGAATGGGCGCGAATCGAACCGGAAAAGGGCCAGTTCAGCCGCGCGATGCTCGATCACTATCGCCGCGTGATCGAAGGCTGTCACGCGCGCGGACTCGCCCCGGTCGTCACTTACAGCCACTTTTCCGCGCCCCGCTGGTTCAGCGCGCAGGGCGGCTGGACCAATCCTGAAAGCGCCGGGCTTTTCGCGCGATACTGCACCCGCGTCACCCAGGCGCTGGGCGATGCGATCCGGTCGGTGATCACGCTCAACGAACCCAACATCCTGCTGATCCTGAAGCCGATGCTGCCCCTGCCGGTGTGGGACATGCAGAAGCGCACCAACGAGGCCGCCGCGCGCCGTCTTGGCGTAGACCGATTCGTCTGCGCCAACGTGGCCGGGATCGAGGATCTGCCCGCGCTGCAACAGGGCCTGCTCGCCGCCCATGCCGCCGCGCGCGCCGCGATCAAGGCGGAACGCGCCGCGCTGCCGGTGGGCGTCTCGCTTGCCATGCTCGATGATCAGGCGGTGGGGAAAGGATCGATCCGGGATCGCGTGCGTGGCGAACTCTATGGCGCATGGCTCGATCTGGCCAAGGGCGATGATTTCATCGGCGTGCAGAACTATGAGCGGGCGATGTGGGACAGCAAGGGCCGTGTCCCGCCACCGCCGGGTGGCGCGGTCAACTGGTCGGGCGGGGAAGTCTGGCCCGGGTCGCTGGCAGGGGCGGTGCGCCATGCCCATGCGGTCACCGGACGCCCGGTGCTGGTCTCGGAACATGGCGTGGGAACCGATGCCGATGCGGTGCGCGCCGCGTTCATTCCGGCCGCGCTCGCCGGATTGAAGCAGGTGATCGATGATGGCGTGCCGGTGCTCGGCTATTGCCACTGGTCGCTGATCGACAATTTCGAATGGATCTTCGGCTACAAGCCCAAATTCGGCCTCGCCAGCGTCGATCCGGTGACCTTCGTGCGCACGCCAAAGCCCAGCGCTGCGGTCTATGGCGCTATTGCCCGGGCCAACGCGCTTACAGCGTCCTGATGAAGCGCACGATCTCGTCGGTCAGGCGGTGGTCGGCGCTGCCGATGTGCATGGCCAGCGAATAGTGGTTGTGGCCGGGCACGATCGTGCCTGTCGGCATCGTGCCATGGGCGGCCAGCCGATCGCGCATCAGGCCGAGGAACTCGGCCTGGAAGCGCGGCGGATCGAACTGCGCACAGGCCACGAACAGCGGGATCGCGGTCTGCGCCACCGCATCGCGCGGCATGCGTTGCGGATAAAGCGCATCCGGCCCGTAATAAGGCTCGTCCCGCTCATCCAGCGGGGTATGGCCGTACAGGCCGGACAGCAGCACCGCGCCTGCCAGGGGCAGGTCGGGCCGCAAACGCAGCGCCGTGGCAATGTGGACCGCCCCGGCAGAGGTGCCCACCACCACGATGCGGGCAGGATCGCCGCCATGGGCAGCGGCATGGGCGCGCAGCCACTCCACCGCCAGCACCACGTCTTCGCCGCCTTCGGGCCAGCGGGCATCGGGCAGCAGCCGGTAATTCATGGCGGCCCCAAGGAATCCGGCCTGCGCCATCGCGCGCGCCACGTTGGCGCCGCCCGTCTTGTCGCCCACCCGGAACCCGCCGCCGTGCACGAACAGGACGATCGGCAATCGCTCCGCCGTGGCCGTGCGATAGAGGTCCAGCTGCTGCCGCTCGTGCTGGCCATAGGCGCAATCTGCCGCCAGCACGGGCACGCGCGCGGCCAGCGCGGCATGGTCCGGGGCATAGAGCGCGCGGCAGGTTGCGACCACCTCGGGTCCCAGCGCGGTGCCCATGGCGGCGATGGCCGCAACGGCGGGATCGGCGGGATCGGCAGGGACCGGTCTGGCCGTGGTCATCACGCCTCGTCGATGACCGGGTTGGCGAGGGTGCCGATGGCGCCCAGCGAGATTTCGCAGATGTCGCCGGCTTTCATGTAGAGCGGGGGATTGCGCTTGTCGCCGACGCCGCCGGGGGTGCCGGTGACGATGACGTCGCCGGGGGCGAGCGGGGTGAAGGTGGAGCAGTATTCGATGACGAAGGCGATGTCCCAGATCATGTCGGAGATCGGCTGGTCCTGCACCAGTTGGCCGTTGAGGCGGGTCTGCACGCGCTGGCTGCCAAGATCGGCCACGGCATCGCGCGGGATCAGCGCGGGGCCGAATGCGCCGGTGCCGGGAAAGGTCTTGCCCGGGGTGAACTGGATGTTGTGGCGCTGCCAGTCGCGCACCGAGCCATCGTTGAACACCGAATAGCCGGCAATGTGCTCGTGCGCCTTGTCGCGCGCAATGCGGCGGCCGCCCATGCCGATGACCACGGCGAGTTCGCCTTCGTAATCGAAGCGGGTGGTCTCGCGCGGGCGCACCAGCGGCTCGCCATGGGCGATCAGGCTGTCGGCCCAGCGGGTGAAGATCGCCGGATAGTCCTTCTGGTCACGGCCGGTCTCGGCGACGTGGGTGGCGTAGTTGAGCCCGACGCACAGGATCTTGCCCGGATCGGGCACCACCGGCAGCAGCTTCACCTCGGCACGGGCCAGCGTGCCGGTTGCCACGAGCGCGGCCAGATCGCCGTCCAGCACATGGCGCAGCCAGGCATCCTGCCCCGGCGTGCCAAGATCGTGGACGGTCTCGCCATCGAGGCGGCCGAAGCTGGCGGTGCCGTCGGGGCGGCGGAAGCTGATGTACTGCGTCATTCTCGTGTCTCCCCCGGGCCGTGCCGCCGCCCTGCCGCCATGCGCTCGGGCAAGGAGCGCGGCGGCCGATGCGCCGACAAAGGCCCGTCGATCAAAGTGCAAGCTCTTGGGCGTCCCAGTCGCGGCGGCAGCGGAAGCGTTCCTCGGCCACGCGCAATCCGGCAAAGTCCTTGTCGGAAACGCCCCACTGGTCAATCCGCTGTTCGGGCCAGGTCCAGTCATCCGGTTCGCCGGTGCGGTAGTCTGCCGGGACCTTCTCCACCGGCGTCGAATATTCGATCACCGGGCCGAACGGGGCGATGTAATAGGCATAGACGTTGTCGCCCGGCCCGTGGCGTCCCGGACCCCACGCTGGCGCAAAGCCATGGTCGCGCATCCAGCCGATGCCGCGCATCACCGCATCGAGATCGTCCATCTCGAAGGCCACGTGGTTGAGGCTGGCAAAGCCGGCGCGGGCAAAGGCGGTGGAATGGTGGCTGTCGTTGCAGCGCACGAAGACCATGCCCTTGGTGCGGTCCGATACGCGAAAGTCCAGCACGTCCTCCACCGCAGCCCCCAGCAGTTCGGCATCGGCGGAATTGAACACCACGTGCGTCAGCTTGACCGGGGCCACGCGCTTGCTGGCCTTGGTGAAGCCGTCGATCGGCGCAACTTCGGATGCGCCTGCCAGGAAGCGCAGGATCGTGCCTTCGGGCAGTTCGACGAGCAGTCCGGCACCGTCACCCGGATCGGCCGAGGTCACAGGCTTTGCCGCCCAGCCGCGTTCGGCCACCTTGCGCGTGATCGCGGCCAGTTCCGCAGCGGAGCAGGTGAAGGTGGTCGAGCGCACGAACTCCTCGTCCGACTGTTCGAACGCCACGAGGTAGGGGAAGCTGCCGGTGCCGCGCAGATACTGCGTCGTGCCCCGGACAGCGGCCGGGAACAGCCCCCAGACATCGACCATCCACGCTGCGGCGCCAGCCGGATCGGGCAGGGCCAGTTCGATGCTGCGCAGCTTCACGCGCCTGCCTCCGGTGCGAACCCGGCGGCCTTGATCCCGGCAAAGGCGCAGGCCTCGTCGCAGTCGCCGGTGTCGCCGCTCACGCCCACGGCGCCGACGATCGCGCCACTGTCCCGGATCACCACGCCGCCTGGCGAAAAGGCGATGTTGCCGCCCACGGTCACGCTCAGCCCCTGGTAGAACGCCGGGTTGCCCTTGGCACGCTCGGCGGTCGCGCGGGTATCGCTGCCCAGGCCGATCGCGCCCACCGCCTTGGCGCGGGCGATGTCGTGGCGGAAGATGGTTGCGCCATCCTCGCGGGCAAAGGCCACCGGATGGCCGCCTGCATCGAGCACGACCACCGCCAGCGGCTTTGCCTCGCGGCGGCGCGCTTCGGCCAGCGCCGTGGCGATGATCGTCTGGGCCCGGGCAAGTGTCACGCTCATGCTGCAATCTCCTGGCGCAGACCCAGCAAGCGGTCTCGCGCGGCGACAAGGTCTGTGGCACTTCCCGTGCCGAAAACATAGTGGTCGGGCCGCACCAGCACGGCCTCGGCGCGGTGGGCGTCAAGCCACGCCGCCACCGCCCCGCCATCGGGCAGATCGCCGGCCACGATGCCGCCGTCTGTCCCGGCGCTGCGCACGAACAGGCGCCAGCCTTGCCCGGTCAGGTCATCCAGCCTGCGCCCGTCGTCCAGCACCGGCTGCACGAAGCGCACCCCGGCGCCAGGCGTGCCGGATACGACAAGGCCCGCGGAAATCGCGGGGATCAGGTCCGCCGCCGTCTCGCCCGCCTTCTGTGCGGCGGCCTTGCGGATGGTCGCATCGCGCACCGCCGCCCTGGCCGGATCAAGCTCGCAGATATAGCGGCCTGCCGCCACCGCCGCGCCGATCACCCCGCGCACGTGCGGATCGCGTTCGGGCTGGTAGGTGGCAAGGATCGCCTCGTCCGCGCCGTCATTGACGATTGCGGCCATCTTCCAGGCAAGGTTCGCCACATCGCGCAGGCCATGGCACATGCCCTGGCCGAAGAACGGCGGCGTCTGGTGCGCGGCATCGCCCGCCAGGAACACCCGGCCCACCTGCCACTGCTCGGCCACCAGACCGTGAAAGCGATAGGTGGCGGCGCGCACGATCGTGTGGGGAACATCCTTCATCCACGCGCCGACAAGCGCGGCGACGTTATCGGGCTGCATCATCACCGCATCGTCTTCACCGGGCAGCAGCATGAACTCCCAGCGGCGATGGTTGCGCCGCCCCGGCACCACGGTGGCCGGGCGGGCAGGATCGCACATCATCACCGACAGGCGCTGCAGATCGGCGCCTTCGGGCACGCCGGCAAGGGGCGGGAAGGTGACCGGGCCTTCGACTTCGGCATCGACCACCAGCCACGGTTCCTCGAAATCCAGATCGTCGAGCGTGACGCCCAGCGCCTTGCGCACCGGGCTGCGCGAACCGTCCGCCGCGATCACCCAGCGCGCATCCAGGTGCTGCTCTGTGCGCTCCAGGTGCATCTTGGTGTCGTTCAGGAAATAGTGCACCCGGACATGGGTATCATGCTGTTCCAGCGCGGAAAACTCGGCCCCGGTGAGCAGTTCTATGCCGTTGTTGGCGTCAAACGCCGCGCGCAGGTGGGCTTCGAACTCGGGCTGGTAGAAGAAGTAATCGTTGGCCCACCCGAACGGGCGCGGCTTGCCCACCGTGCCCATGTAGCGGATCACGCCATGATCGGCGCCGACGTGCAGATGCCCGTCAGTCGCGATCATGTCGGGCAGGACGCGGTCGATCACGCCCGCGCTCTGGAACAGGCGCATCATCTCGTGATCGAGGTGCACCGCGCGGGGCAGCGGGTAGTGGTCGGTCTCCTTCTCCAGAACCACCACCGAAAGCCCCTGCCGGGCCAGCAGGTTGGCGGCCATCGCGCCGACCGGGCCACAACCGATCACGGCAACATCGAACATCGCGGGCATCAGGCGGCAGCTCCCTCGGGAGCCTTGTGCAGCGCGCCGCCCTTCATGATCATCGCGATGCGGTTCTTGTCCTGCAGGATCGCGACGTCCTGCGTCGGATCGCCGTCGACCAGCAGCAGGTCGGCGAGCCAGCCGGCCTGCACCCGGCCTACCTTGAGCCCCATCAGTTCGCCGCCCAGCGCGGTTGCGGCGGTCAGCGCCTCGGCAGGGGTATAGCCGAAGTGGTCGACGAAGATCTGCAGGTCGCGGGCGTTGCGGCCATTGGGATTGAACGGAAAGCCATAGTCGCCGCCGATCAGGATGCGCATGCCGCGGGCCTTGAGCGCAGGCACCAGCTTGCTCTCCAGCGCCATGCGCTCGGCCGCGCTGGCCTTCATGTGGCTCATGTCGATGTGCGGCGGCGGCGTGGCTTCGAGCGCGGCGATCGAGACGCCGGGCGAGGGGGCGTAGAAGGTCTTGTCCCTGGCCGCGATCATCGCGTCGGCGGCGGCTTCATCGGCATAGGAGGCGTGGTAGATGATCCGCGCCCCGGCCTTCAGCGCCAGGTCGATGGCCTTGGGGTAATAGGCATGCGTGGCGATCCACAGACCCGCCGCGCGCGCCGCCTCGCCCGCCGCTGCCATCTCCTCGTCGGTATAGAGCACGTCCTGCGCCGAGCCGGGCTTGAGCGCGTCTTCGCCCGAGACGACGAGCTTGAGCGAGCCGACGCCCTGGTCCTTGCAATAGGCCACGAAGCTGCGGATCGCGTCCGGCCCGCGCCCGTTGAACACATCGCCGGTATCGACCCCTTCGGCGCCTTCGGGGCTGCGCTCCAGCGTCGATGGCACAAGCCGCGGACCGGGCGTCTCACCCGCCTCGATCGCACGCGCCAGCTCCACCTCGACGCCATCGCCCAGCGCGCCTGCCGAATAGGCGCTGGTGAACCCGTGATCGAGCAACACCCGCGCATTGCGCCACGCAGCAACCTTCAGCTCGTCGGCAGGCAGGATGAACTGGTGATAGATCTTCTCGACCGAGGAACCCCACGTCAGATGCGCATGCGATTCGACCATGCCCGGCATCAGGATGCGGCCATCGCCATCGATCACCACATCGGCGTCTTGCGCGCCCGGTGCCGATCCGGCGGGCATGATTGCGGCGATCCGGTCACCTTCGACCAGCACGCTGTGCGCACCTTCAAGCAGGCTTTCGCCATCAAAGATCCTGACGTTGCGTATCAGCGTTGCCATGTATCACTCCGGCTGGATGATGGTGCGGCACCGTAGCAACGATACCGCAGCGGGGCAGCCCGATGCCGCCCCGCCACTGTTTCAGAAGCTTGCGTCGAACGACAGGCCGACCACGCGTGCGGTCAGCCCGCCTACTGGCCATGCCCGGATGCCGCCGTCAATCGAACCGGCAAACGAATTGGCAAGGTAGGCGGTGGGTTCGCGCTGCTTGGTCAGGTTGCGCACGAAGATCGAGGCGCGCCAGGCGCTGTCTTCATCGCGCACGCCGATCGCGCCGCCGATGGTCGCGTGGGCCGGGAAGCGATAGCGCGGATCGGCACGGGCGGCGAGCAGGGTCGCGCTCTTGTAGACGACGTTGGCGTTGAGGAAGCCCAGTACATCGCCAAACACCGCGCGCGAATATTCGCCCGAAAGCGAGGCCTTGTGGCGCGGGGCGAAGACCAGCTGCTGGCCGCCGATGTTCACGCCATCGTCCGACAGGAAGCCGGTGGGGTACTTGACCACGTTGAACTGATAGCCCGCATTGAAGGTCAGGTTGTCGCTGACCTTGCCGAAGGCGCTCAGTTCGAACCCGCGCGAGACGACCGAGGGGATGTTGTTGGCGACCGACACCAGTTGGGTGTTGATCAGCAGCTGGGTCTGGCTCTGGAAGTTGCGCGTCTTGTTGTAATAGGCGTTGGCTTCCAGCTGGACGCCCGGGGCGACCGCATACTTGACGCCCAGTTCGAAGGCGTCGGCCAGTTCGGGCTTGAGGTTGACCGTGGCCACGCTGGGATCGGCATTCACCACCAGCGCAGGCGTCTTGTAGCCGCGCGCATAGGAGGCATAGACGTTGAGATCGCTGTTGGGCTGGTAGCGCAGGCCAATGCGGCCCGACACGTTCTCGTCCTTGATCGAGGAGCGGTTGGTGGTGGTGACCCGGTTCAGCCCAAGGCCGAGCGAAGTCGAGAAATCGGTGTAGCGCAGCCCGCCGAAGAGATCGATCTGGTCCGACAGGTTGACCGTGACATCGGCAAAGGCGGCGTAAGTCCGGCTTTGCGTATCTTCGCGGGTGAACGTGGGAACCCCGGCGCCGGGGATGCAGAACGTGCCGGCCGCGGTGCAGATGCTGAAGCCGACGCGATCGGCAGGCGTGCGCGCACCAAACGTGCCGCCGAGTGGCAGCTGATCGTAGTTGTACTTGGCATAGAACAGCCCGCTGACCACGTCGAAGCCGCTGCCGCTGTAGTTGGCGCGCAGTTCCTGGGTGAACTGGTTGACCTTGTTCAGCAGGTTTTCGCTGCGGGCCGACGCCGCGCCTGCCAGGCGGGTAAAGTCCTGCCGGGCCACTTCACGCTGAAGCTTGCGATACGACGTGATCGAGGTCAGCGTGACATCGCCAAGGTCGAGATCGACCATGCCCGAAAGGCTCAGCACTTCGCTCTGCTGGGCAGGTTCGAGTTCGGAGCAATACTGTTCGGCGCGGGCGCTGATGGTCATGCCGCAGTTGCCGGCAGGATTGGTGAAGGCGTTGTTCGATGCGGCGCTGTTGGGCCGCCCGGTGGGCGCAATGGCAAGAACGAAGAAGTTCGTGCCGCGCGAGCGGTTATTGTTGTATTCGGCGGTCAGGTTCAACGTCAGCGTCTCGGTCGGCTTGGCCAGGATGCGGCCGCGCACGCCGATATCGCGGATGTTCGAATCATTTCCGAGCTTGACGTTGCGCTGCAGGCCCTTTTCCTGGCGGAGCTGGCTGGCCACGCGCACCGCTATCTTGTCGGACAGGGGGGCATTGATCGCGCCGCGCAGGACGAGCAGGCCATATTCCGCACCGGCCGTGCCCTTGTCGGCAAAGTCTGCACCGAACTGGGCGCTGTAGCCATCGAGGCTGGGCGCGACCGAGCGGACATTGACCACGCCAGCCGAGGCCGATTGGCCGAACAGCGTGCCCTGCGGGCCGCGCAGAACTTCGACTTGGCCCATGTCGAACAGTTGCGGGAAGGCAAGGTTGCCCTGCGGCACGTCATCGACGACAAAGGCCACCGACGGGGTGACCGAGGAATTGAACACCGCGGTGCCGAGGCCGCGCAGGCGGGCACCACCGTTGTTTTCGCCGCCCGAAGTCTGGCTGACTTCAAGCGCGGGGGTGATGCGCTGCAGATCGGTCAGGGTGTAGATCTGGTCGCGCGCCAGCTGTTCTGTGGTGGCAACCGACACCGAAACCGGCACTTCCAGCAGGGTTTCCACGCGGCGGCGCGCAGTGACGACGATGGCGGAATCATCGCTGGCAGCGGTTTCGTCGGCGCTTTGCGGCGCGGCTGTGGTCTGCGCTTGCGCGGCTGTGGCCAGCGCCAGCAGTGATACCGTGCAAATGTGTGCTGTCGTGATCGCAAGCGATTTCAGGCTGATCATTGTCTGTCCCTCCCTGTGGTGGCGTTCATTCGCGCTTTGACGCATTGAATTGGCGCTGACAGATAGACCGGCGATCCAATTGGAAAAGCCGCTAATATCCTATGTATGTATAATGCTGGATTATGGGATGCGCTGACGGCTGTGCTGTGGTCCGGTGCGATGTCCGGTCGCGACCGCCGCACGACGCCTGGCTTGCGGGCGGATCGTTACGCAGCGGGCGCCAAGAATCGCCTATTTTCAAGGGGATTTTCGCCTCCGCGGCGGAGAGTGCCAAGGGAGGCTGGAGCGGGTAGCGGGAATCGAACCCGCCTAGCTAGCTTGGAAGGCTAGTGCATTACCACTATGCTATACCCGCCTGGCGCATGAGGTCCGCTGTCGGACCGGAGTGCAGGGGGCGCTTGCCATGACGGGGGCGGGCTCGTCAACCTTGCATTGACGCGAACGGCGACGGGACTTGACGGAACCGATTCAAGATATATCTTATATCTTACTTGAACATGTCGAAAGATCCGCAAATGCCAGCCAGCCAAGCCATTGTCCCGACCGCCAGCGCCAGCCGCTACCTCCAGCAGCTGTGCAAGCACTGGGGCCACAAGTTCGAAGTTGCCTTCGATCCGCAGCACGGGCGCGTTGCCTTGCCGTTCGGGCCGGTGGAACTGAACGCCAGCGAAACCGCGCTCGAAGTGACCTGCCGGATCGAAGGCGAAGGCGATCTGGCCCGCATGCAGCAGGTCGTGGCAGATCACCTCAACCGCTTTGCCCACCGCGAAGGTGAACTGGCCTTCGACTGGAAGCCTCTTTCCTGAAGATACGCCGGAAAGGGTCGGCCTGAAATCTTGCGCAGGTGTCGGGGCCGATGTGAGTCGGTGTCTGGCGCCCGCCCATGGCAGGCACGGCCTTCACCAAAGGGTGGCCCTCATCCCGCCCGACGACACTTGCCCTTCCTCCGATAATTGTTATAGCGCATAGCGAAATCGGAGGATGCCGCAATGTCTGAAGCTGGTCTGCCACATCGCACCCTGGCGCACGCCGCGCTCGATCGTTTCCTGCGCCCGAAGTCTGTCGCCGTCGTCGGTGCATCGGACAAGCCCGGTGCGCTGGGTGCGACGATTCTGACCAACCTCGATCGCAACGGCTATGCTGGCGCGATCTATCCGGTGAATCCGAAGCGCGAAGAGATCATGGGCAAGCGCTGCTATGCCTCGGTCGATGCCCTGCCCGAGGGCGTGGACGTGGCCGTTCTGGCGATCCCCCGCGCCGGCGTGCTCGACGCGGTCAAGGGCCTGGCCGCGCGCAAGTGTGGCGGCGTGGTGATCTTCGCCGCCGGGTTTGCCGAAGGAGGCGACGAGGGCCTGGCCGAACAGCGCGAGATCGCCAGAATCGCGCAAGAGGCGGGCATGGTCGTCGAAGGGCCGAACTGCCTGGGCCTGGTCAACTACGTCGATCGCATTCCGCTGACCTTCGTGGAAACCACGGCGGTGCCGCCTGCGGGCAAGCGCGCCATCGGCATCGTATCGCAATCGGGCGCGATGGCGGCGGTGCTGGGCACCATCCTGTTGGCGCGCGATGCAGGCGTATCGTACACGGTTTCGACCGGCAACGAGGCCGCCAGCGGCGTCGAAGACTATGTCGATTGGCTGGTCGATCAGGACGATACGCACGTGATCGCGATGATCGTGGAGCAGTTCCGCAAGCCGCAGGTGTTCCTGGCGGCAGCGCGGCGGGCCAAGGCGGCGGGCAAGCCGATCGTGCTGCTGCATCCCGGCAAATCGAGCGCGGCGCGCGAATCGGCGGCTACCCATACCGGGGCAATGGCGGGCGATTACAAGCTGATGCGGGCGATGGTCGCGCGGGCAGGGGTCATCTTTGCCGAAACGCTGGAAGAACTGGGCGACATCGCCGAGATCGCCGTGCGCTGTGCCGCGCTGCCTTCGGGCAACACCGCCGTGCTGGGCGAATCGGGTGCGTTCAAGGCGCTGACGCTGGATCTTGCCGAGGAACTCGACCTGCCGCTGGCCGATCTGCACGATGACGATTCGCCCGCGCTGCGCGTGGCGCTGCCGCCGTTCGTGCCGGTTTCGAACCCGCTCGACATCACCGCACAGGGCCTGTCCGAACCTGCCATCTACACCCGCTGCATCGAGGCCTTGCTGGACGATGACCGCGTGGGCACGGTCCTGGCCGGGATCATCCAGGCCGAGCCGATCACCTGCGCGATCAAGTTTCCGGCAGTGCTTGCCGCGGTAGAAGGCAAGACCCTGGCCAAGCCGGTCATTTTCGCAGGGCTCGATGAAGGCGCCGATGTGCCGGCCGAGCGCGTCGCCGCGTTGCGCGCCGCCGGGCTGCCGTGGTTCCCGACCACCGAGCGGGCCTTGCGGGCGATCACCCGGCTGACGCACTGGTCGGCGCAGGACCTGACGACCAACGATCTTCCGGCAACGCCACTGGCCGGGCTGGACGTGGTTTCGGGCGTCATCCCGGAATACAAGTCGAAGGAACTGCTTGGCCCGTTGGGCATCTCGTTCCCCAAGGGCGGCTTTGCCGACAGCGCGGAGGCGGCAGTCGCCGCGGCAGACGCGGTCGGCTATCCGGTGGCGATGAAGGCGCAGGCCGCGGCGCTGGGCCACAAGAGCGATGCCGGTGGCGTCATCCTCAACCTTGCCGATGGCGCAGCCGTGCGCGCGGCGTGGGAGCGCATTCACGCCAACGTTTCGGCCTATTCATCGGCCATCACGCTCGACGGGGTGCTGATCGAGGCGATGGGCAAGCGCGGCATGGAAATGATCGTTGGCGCCAGGAACGACCCTGAATGGGGGCCGGTGGTGCTGGCGGGCTTTGGCGGCGTGACGGCGGAGATCCTGCAGGATGTGCGGCTGCTGACCGCCGATCTGACGCAATCGGCGGTCGAGGCCGAACTGATGAAGCTGAAAAGTGCCGCGCTGCTTTCCGGATATCGCGGATCACCCGCGTTGGACGTGCCGGCACTGGCAGCGCTGATCGTCCGCATCGCCCAGGTCCTGCGCGCCGAACCCTCGATCCGCGAGATCGACCTCAACCCGGTGATCCTGCATCCGCTGGGCGAAGGCGTGGTGGCGCTGGATGCCCTGATGCTGGTGGACTAGGCTTTTCGGGTGCTAGGGTCAGGACCTATTAATCGCGCCTTCGAGGCGCTGGAATGGCTAACATATCGGGCGGAAATTCGCGCCGGGAAGGCTGGTTGCCTTTCCAAGCGGATTTCGGTTCGAGATGGAAGCCATTCCAGCGTCCCAAGGGGATTTGACCAAAATGGCCCAT
>JAPLPG010000250.1 GCA_026400375.1 Novosphingobium sp.
ACTATCTCGGCGGTGGCCTGCATGAGACCAAGCGGGGCGGCCACCTCGGCGTCCACGCCGACTTCAACGTCCACAACAAGATGAAGCTGCAGCGCCGGCTCAACCTGCTGATCTATCTGAATGACGACTGGGACGAATCGTGGGGCGGCCAGCTTGAACTGTGGGACCGCGAAATGAAGGGCTGTACCGAAAAGGTCGCCCCCCTGATCGGCCGCGCCGTGGTGTTCAACACCGATCTCGACAGCTTCCACGGCCACCCCGATCCGCTCGAGTGCCCGCCCGAACGCTCGCGCCGGTCCATCGCCACCTACTATTACACCGCGCCACCCGAAGGCGTGGCCAACCTGCCCAAGCGCACCACCGTATTCAAGGAACGCCCCGGCTCGGCCGACAAGGCCGACTGGAAGGTGCGCGCCCAGCATTTCTGGAAGGACTGGGCCCCGCCCGCCGTGCAGCGCATGATGTCGTCTTCTGCGGCGGAAGATTGATCGGCTTGCGCGCGGCGGTAGCGCGCCGCACGCTTATTCTCTATCAGGTGCCCGATGACCACAGCCACGTCCAGCCCCGCTGATCCTATTCTGGCACCTGCATTGGCAGGAACGGGCCGTGCCGCACACCGCCGTCGCCTCAGCGTGGTGGAGAGACGCATTGCCTGGGCGCAACATCGCCGCGAAATGAGCCGGATGATCACAGCTAAGGTTGACTGGGTACCATTCCTAGTGTTTGCGTCTTTCCTGCTTTCTCCCGAAGCTCGCTTTGATCTAGGCGGTTTTCAAATATTTCCATATCGCTTTGCTCTATTTGCAGCAATCCCAGCGATGGTCCTCAAATTCGCCAAAAATTCGGTTCGTTTTGGCATTGTTGACATCTTGATTTTTGCCACTGGTATCTGGATGTTCCTAGCGACAGCAGTACATTACCCGATTGATGTTGCATTAAAAACTGGTGCTGCAAATGCGTTCGATTTTATATGCTCATATTTAGTTGGACGAATTTATCTTCGAACGCCTTTAGAAATTCGCAGGTTTTTATTCAAGATTGGGCCTTTGGTGCTCGCAGCTGGCGCAATACTTGTAGTAGAGAGTATTAGCCATCAATATATCTTCAGGCCGCTTGTTGGGGTTTTAACTGGTAATTCTCCCGACTATGCTCTTTTGAAGATGTACGAAATTCGCTATGGGCTTTTACGTGCCACTGGTCCGTTTCAACATCCAATATCGGCGGGTCTGTTTTTTGCCTCGCTAGTGCCGCTCTTCGTAAGTGCAGACCTGCCGCGCAGGGCCTGGGTTGGTCTAGTTGGTTGCTTAGGCGGGATTTTTTCCTTAAGTTCCGCTGGGATCGGCACTGTTTTCGTGTGTTTTCTGCTTGGTTTTTACGACAGAATTCAGGCGCGGATGCGTATAGGCTGGGCGCCTGTCATTTGGGGTGTGGTTATATTCGGAGTCTTCATTGAAGTATTTTCTGGAGGTGGACTTCTAAAATTTATTATTCGCAATGTCGCCTTAAATCCGCAAACAGGGTATTTCCGCATCGCAATTTGGGATTATGGATCAGCGGACGTAATGCGACATCCCTGGTTTGGTATTGGCTATTTTGAAAGCTATAGTCGTCCCAAATGGATGCATACGGACAGTGTGGACAACTACTGGCTCCTGCTCGCATTGAGGTATGGTGTTCCCTGCGTTGTAACGCTGATCCTAGCTTGCTTATTAGCTGCGGTTAATGTCGGGCGATCTCGCCAGAGAGCAGAACTTGGGTCTCTCACGGGTCGACGTATGGCAACAGGGGTGTGTCTCAGCATTGTCGTGATTTACGCGTCTGTGTTAAGCGTTGCTGTGTGGGGTGCTGAGCTAGCTTGGTTGACTATGCTTCTCGGAATATCAAGCGGGCTTGCCGAGGAAAAAACGGACACAGATGCTCAATCTAGGTAAACAAGTCTCGAAAACAATATTGGAAAGTTCGTAGCTCAGCGTCGAGTGCGGCTCACCCAACGATACTTGAGCGCCGGTTTCTCGACCATATTCCATGAAATCACTCCCAGCAGTATTGCGAGAGGAATTGATATGGAGCAGTTAATAAGCCAATGCGTTGAAGCGCCGGACCCAACTGTCCATACGGCCTGCTGTATCGGCCAGCCATAAATATAGACTCCGTACGAAACGTCGCCTCTCTTTGCTAAATCTTTGAACCACTTGGGCGCCTCGTAGCCAAATACAATTATAGGATATGGGGCGAGTATGGCTAACGCTTCAACAAAGTAAGGTGTTTTCGCAGTCGCTACCGCCAAGATGGCCACCGAAATCGCTAAGATTCGATTTAGCCGAACTTGATCTCGGTGTAGGTAAATAAGCATACCTGCTCCGAAAAAGCGGAACAGTCCCGCTCCTGTATTCACCAAGAACATCAGGCCTGTCAGGGGTTCGCTAGACGGGTTGTGACGTGCAATATAAAAACTAGCTATCCAAGTGGCCCAGATCAAAGGCGTACGAAACTTATTTAAACTCATACCGGCAACAGCCAAGCCATAACAGGCAATTTCAAACTTTAATGACCATAGGCTGCCATTCACAGCAATTTGTGGATGTGACGTAAATACATTTGGTAGCGTATAATCGCTTGGAAGAAAGAAGGCATTTTTTATAAAAAGCCACGTCTTGTGTTGGCTAATATATTCGAATAAACTTAGCGCCGTAAAGAATGGCCCCAAGACAAACATGCACACTAGGCAGGCAATAAATAAACCGGGAAATATTCTCAAAAATCGTTTTTTCCAGAATGTCGTGATGCTATTAGTATTGTCGAAGCTGGATGAGATGAACAGGCCACTCAGAACGAAAAATATCGCCACGGCTGTGCCACCGAATGTCGTCTGACCCGAACTAAAAGAATATAGTGGCTCACTAGCATTAGAGCCGGTGCTAATAGGAAATGAATGAGAGAAAATGACAGTTATAGCTGCAATAAGACGAATCGCGTCAAATGCGTTATCCCGTGCGTAATTGCCACTCATTCGTGATGCGAGCGGTTCACTTTTGGCCCATTCCAGGAATTTCATTTTTCTACTAATCTCGCGGTGCATTTCGTATCAGCTTTCCGGCGATATACCTTGTCATAGTTCGGTAGTTGCGGACTAGACAATGTTTGTGTTGCAGTGCAATGCCTTAGTCAGATAGGCTCGGTTTCGCAACATGCGGCCAAAGCCTTTGCAGGTGCGCTTAACGGCGGGATGCCAGATGTTGAATAACGTCCTGAAACGCCGGATTCGCTGCTCTTTGGCGGATTGATCGAGGATTAGGTAGCTTGAGGTTTGCCATATGAGCCTGAATAAGCTCTCAAGCCTGCGGAACTTTCTGGTCTCGCTCCGTCGGCGTTTTTTCACACGCGTTTTAGGCATGGACATCGATCCAACCGTACAAATGTCGCTTTCGGCCACACTAGACATGACCTTTCCCAAGGGCATGCACGTTGGCGCATACACCTATCTTGCCTTTGAATCCCGCATTCTGACGCATGACCGGACAAGGGGCTTGTACTTGCATACGCGCGTCGGACGGAATTGCT
Source organism: Novosphingobium sp. (assembly GCA_026400375.1). Lineage (GTDB taxonomy): Bacteria > Pseudomonadota > Alphaproteobacteria > Sphingomonadales > Sphingomonadaceae > Novosphingobium. Next base: position 3,562 of record JAPLPG010000250.1, read on the forward strand.
TCATCGGCGGGCGCAGCATGATCTTGCCGGGCGTTACCATCGGCGACAATTGCGTGATCGGCGCGGGCAGCATCGTCACGCGTGATGTACCGCCGAACTGCGTCGTCGCGGGAAATCCTGCCAAGGTGATTCGGACAGAGATCGAAGTGGGCCGTTACGGCAGGTTTCTTGATGCCGATGACAGAGAGCGTGCGCTCCGCGCGACCGATCCGGATGCGGGAGCCTTGCCAGCCAAGTTCCTCGGAAAAAATTGAACGACGGGCCGAATTCATGACCTATGCTGTTCCCGATTTCTCGATCACCAACGCGCGGCCTGGCGAACCTCCGCTGGTTTCGATCATGCTGGTGAACTGGAACACCCGCGAGATGACCCTGGAGTGCTTGCGCACGGTCTATGCGCAAACCCGCGAAGTGCCTTTTGAAGTCATCGTGGTGGACAACGGTTCGCACGATGGCTCCGCCGAAGCGATTGCCGCTGAATTCCCGCAAGTGGTCCTGATGGCGGAAACCGAAAATCACGGCTTTGCCATCGCCACCAACATTTCGGTGGAGCGCGCGCGCGGGCGCTATGTCCTCCTGCTCAACACCGATACCCTCGTCCTCGACGGAGCCATCGATCGCCTGCTCGCCTTTGCGCAACGGCGGCCAGAGGCGCGGATCTGGGGTGGGCGTACCCTGTTCGAGGACCGGACCCTCAATCCTACATCCTGCTGGGGGCGCATCACGCCGTGGAGCGTCACGTGTATGGCAACAGGCCTTGCCAAGGCAGCCCACAATTCCGGTTTCTTCAATCCCGAAGGCTACGGCGGATGGGACCGGTCGACCGAGCGTGAGGTTGATATCGTCCAGGGGTCGTTCTTCCTGATCGAAAAGGCCTTCTGGGATGAATTGGGCGGCTTCGACCGTGCGTTCTTCATGTATGGGGAAGAGGCCGACTTGTGCGCCAGAGCGCGCAGGTCCGGGGCCCGCCCTTGCATGACGCCCGAGGCAACTATCGTGCACTTCGGCGGGCGCAGCACGAAGGTCTTTGCCAACAAGATCGTCTATGTGCTCGGTAGTCGCATCGGCATGATCAACCGCTATTTCCCGCGTGGATGGAAATGGTACGGTCGGATGATGACGCTGTTGTGGGCAGGTTGGCGTTCGCTCGTGTACCGTATGGCAGCAAAGCTATCACCCCGCTATCGCGAGGCGGCACTACAATGGACCAATGCATGGCGCCGCCGCGACGAATGGCGCAACGGGCCGGTGCCCCGCATGATTACCAAATGAAGGGTTTCTAAGTCAGGTAGAGCGAACGACCAGCGCGCACCGCTTTGTCTCGCTCGGCGCGCATGGAAGTGCATTTGTAAAATGGGGTGTGGCTCGTACAGCGATGATCACACAGATCATCCCCAGCACCAGCGGTGTCAGGGCATGGAACCATTGCGGCAGCGGCGCGCCCGCGATTTCGGCAGCGCCGTGTTGGTAGTGGTGCAGCGCCAGCAACGGAAACAGCACGGCAGTGGCCAGCAGGGCAATCGTCGGCGGTTTCATCCGGGCCTTCAGCGGATTGGTCAGGCCCAGTGCGGCGGCCATGAACGGAAGATACCACAAGTGGATCGAAGGTCCGGCGAGCAGGCCGAGGAACGGCCCGTGATCAAGCCGGATCAGCGGCTTGCCCTTGATTGCGTTGGCCGCAAGATACACCGCCGTCCAGAACAAAAACGGCACCAGCAATCGCTTGGCATGTTGCCGCCACGGCGCGATCCGGTCGGCATTGGCGCCCAATTCGAACATCGGCGTAAGGATCAGGAAAACCGTCAGGCCGATATAGCCCACCGGCGACCCCGTAACGCCCGCGTGGAACCACACGATGCCAAGAGCACTGGCGATGCGCAGCAGTTCAAGGCTTGATTGGCGCTCTGCCACGTATTCTGCTCCCCGGCTTCGTTGCCGGGCAGAAATACTCCATTATGGAGATAAAGTGAAGGAAAAGCATGATGCGGCGCAGCATGCTCAGCCTCTCACCCTCGCCGAAAACGCTGTTTCCGAAGTGCACCTAACTGCACCTAACGGCACATAAGCGCGTCTGAATGGCCTTCAGGCCTGCCGGGAACTATCGTCGCGCGCCCACGAAATGGGCTTTTTCGCGCGCACCTTGCGCCGCCCGCTGATCCGGCCGACGACCTTGATGACCAGGTACCAGGCAAGGTCGATTGGCCCCACGCCGCCCTTGCCCAGCGCGCCCAGTAGCGTCCCTCCGGTGGTGGTCCGCTTCGTATGATCAGTGGCATGTGATTGATCCAGCTGCATATCTCCAGCCCGCCGCCGCCCCTCGATCCGCACCAGCGTGCGCAGGTTGCGCGGCGGAAACACGGTGAACCGCACCGCATTCCCCACCTCATCCCGCTCCACCCGCAACCGCTCCTCCGCCGCAAAGCGGGTGCGCACGTAAAGGTCGTCGGCGATGATGTCGGGGAAGCTGCCGATGGTCTCCAAGCCCTTGGCGGACAAGCCGAAAACGCCCGATCCCACCATCCCCACCCGCACATAGGGCTGCTGCATCCACACCTTGTAATAAGACCGCACCGGCCGCGAGCAACCAGCCAGCTCGACATGAATGGCCGGCGCCGCCGCGCGGATTCCGGTCGTATCGTCAAGCACTTGCGCCACCGCGCGCAGCGCCTTGCCCGATACCACGATGTCTGCATCGACAAAGAAGCGCGGTGTTGCCGTGGCTGCGGTACTACCTTGATTCAGCGCGAGAATCTTCGATCCTTGGGCAATCTCCAACACCGTCGCCCCGGGGGCGACGCGCCGGGCGATCGCGGCGGTATCGTCGGTGCAGCCGTTGCACGCCACGATGATCTCACCAGGACCTTGCGGATCATCCATCAGCGCTCGCAGGCAGCGCTCGATCACGGCGGCTTCGTTGTGCGCCGGTATGACAACAGAATAATCGTGCCGTGCTGCCGTCATGAACCCGTTCCACCTGCGTTTGATGCTGTCCAAACCGTTTGCCCTGAAAGGCTTAGCCCGTGCAGGTTTTGCCCGCAACAGGCTTGGTTGCAGCGCAGCATGCGTGTAACACCGAACAACGGTAGTGCTTTCCAGTCGCGGCCGTGACAAAGGGGTCTAGTCATCACGATGCGAACGAGGATCGAGGCGCTGTTGAAGCGCGGCATTGCCCTTGACCTGCTGATTGGTCTTGGCCTCAAAGGCACGGGCGCGGTGGCAAGCTTCGGGCTCAACCTGTTGATTTCCCGGGCGATGGGTGCCGAAGGCGTTGGCGTGTACCAGATCGCGCTGGCAACTGCGACGCTGCTGGCGGTTGCGTCCAACATCGGGCTGGATACGGTTGTTTTGCGCTCGGTCGCCGTGGCGTGGCGGAAGGGCGAATTTGGCATGGCACGCGCCGCCATCGTGCGCGCGCTGCGGGTGGTCGCTATGTTCGGCTTGGGTATTGGATTGACCATGGCGTTGCTCGCCTGGCCGATGACTCACCTGTTGATGGGCCAGCCCGATCTTCAACTGCCCATCATGATCATGGCAATTGCCGTGCCGGCCATAGCGATGGTGCGCACCATATCGGCCTCCATTCGCGCGACCGGTAACGTGTTCCTGTCGCAATCGCTCGACGGGATCTCGTATACCGGGCTGACGCTGCTCACGCTTGGTGGACTGTGGCTGTGGCAGGGAAGCTTGCCGCCGCTTGCGCCGGAAATAGCCTACGCGGCATCTTGCGTGATCATCGTCCTGTTTGGCCTGACCCGCATTCGCAAGCTCATTCACGGCTGGCCGCACGGCGAACAGACGGTGTCGCTGAAATCCGGCTTCCGCATCATGGTGATCTACCTGGCAGCGTTCTTCTGTGACTGGATCGCGGTGGTCACACTGGGAACCTGGCACGGACCCGCCGAGGCGGGCATATATCGCGTGGCAGTACAGTTTGGCCTGTTGTTCACGCTGGTGCGCAATTCGTTCGATCAGATGGTGGGCAGCCACATCGCCGCACGCTATGCCGACCGGCAGTATCGCGGAATGCTGGCCATTGCTCGCAAGACCGGACTGATGGGCGGAGCGTTGTGCCTGCCATTGCTGATAGCCATCGTTGCTTACCCGGAATGGTTGCTGGGCCTGTTCGGTCCCGGCTTCGTGCGTGGTGCACCGGCACTGGTGATTCTGGGTATTGGCCAGTTCATTGCGGTGACGGTCGGCCCAATCGGAACCGTGCTCGACATGGCCCACCGCGAACATATCGCCATGCGCATCGAGATCGGGGTTACGGTGATGACCGTCGCGCTGTTCCTGGTGCTGATCCCGCTGTACGATCTGACCGGCGCAGCCATGGCGATCACGCTGGCCATTCTTGGCCGCGCGGTGGCGCTGCTGGTGGCCAACCGCGCCTTCATTCGCGACATGGAGCGAGCGCCGGATGCTGCCTGATGATGACGATTTCGATGAAATTGCCGCCTTTCTCGGGGCCGAGGCGCTCGAAGCCGCGTTCATCGCCGCCGCCGCCGGCAGGCTGCCGCTGGATCAGGCAGAGGTGTCCGAAAACCAGTATGGGGTTCGCATCTACCGCTGGCCATCCCCGTGCGCTGCCGTCGGAGCGCTGACCGCCTCAGTCCACGAGGGTGAGATCACGCTGGGCACGGCGACTTTTCACGAACACATCGATGGTCATGCCTACGAGGTTCTGACGCAATCGCCTGTCCGTGATGGGCTGGCGGCCTGCATTGCAAGTGTGGCGGTTCAGCTTGCAGACGAGATCATGCGCGGCGAGCGGATCTTCTCGGTCTCTTATGACAAGACCGGCAGGGCCACATCGTCCGGCATGTCGCCCCGCGATGTCTGGGAGCAGCGATTGGGTGAGGAGCGCTGGAAACCGGCCTTTGAGAGATTCTGGGATTGGCACGGCGAAGTGTTCCGGGAATGATCCCGCCCCGCTGTTGCCGTTGCGAAGAAGATAAAAAAGCCCGCGCAAACCGGTTGGTCTGCGCGGGCTTTCCTGGTCCGGGCAAGTCGCCCGGCGATCATACCAACCTGCAGTGATCCTGACCCATGAGGACGGATTCTGGCGATTCTCGGCAAGAAGGGCCTGAAGGGGTGATGTGGTTCATCATTCCGAAGGCCCGACGCCGTCCGAGGATCGCCAGAATCCGCCCGCGGGGTTGCTTGATCCCGCCCGCTGGACGTCGTCGCATCCTCACAACGATGAGCCACATCGCCGTTTCGGCTGCTCCTAGCCAGCAGACGGGATCAAGCAATCCTCATGGGTCAGGATCACTGCAGGTTGGTATCAGTCCTTCGACCGTTCGCCGTAGGCGTAATACTGGTAGTGGTAATCGTAGGACATGCCGGCATCGGCAGCGCGGTACTTGGTCAGCACGACGCCAGCGATCTTGGCCCCTGCGCCGAGCAGGCGGCGGATTGCGGTCTTGGCCTGGCCATAGTGGGCGCGGTTGGCCTCGACGATGAACACGGTGGCATCGGCGATGCGCGACAGCAGCGGGGCATCGGCCAGACCCATCACCGGCACCGAGTCGAAGATGATCAGCGCATATTCCTGGCGATAGCGTTCGACGAAATCTATCAGCACTTGCGATGACAGCAGTTCGACCGGGTTGACCTTCGACTGGGCCACCGGGATCACGTCGAGGTTCTCGGGCGTGCCCTTGATCAGCGCGTCTTCGAACCGGACGTCGCCCAGCAGCACTTCGACGAAGCCGACCTTGGGCCGGGTCTGGCCGAACAGTGCGAACAGCGACGGCTTGCGCAAGTCGGCATCGATCAGCAGCGTCTTGCGGCCGAGCTGGGCATATTTGCGGGCGATGGTCGCTGCCGTCAGCGACTTGCCTTCCGAAGGCTCGCTGCTGGTGATCTGCAGCACGCGGTTCTTGCCCGGCACGGCAAAGTCGATCGAGGTGCGGATCGAGGAATAGGCCTCCATCAGTACGCTGAACGGATCGGACACTTCATCGGCAATGTTGCGGTCGGAAATGTCTGGCGTGTAGCCGAGCAGCGGCAGGCCCAGCTTGCGTTCCACGTCTTCTGTCGTGCGCAGACGGTCGTCGAAGGCTTCGCGCAGGATGGCGACCGCCAGGGCAAGTGCGCCGCCAAGGAACAGGCCGATCAGCATGTTCTTGGGCAGGCTCGGCGAAACCGGGCCATCGGGAACCTGCGCCGAATCGAGCTTGGTGCTGGTGCCGGTCTTGAGGTTCGCGGCGGCCGAAATCTCGTTGTAGCGCGTCAGCAACGAGGCAACCTGCGTGCGCAGTGCCGATGCTTCGCGATCGAGCATGTTGTAGCGGACGCGGCGATCCTGCTCTTCCAGCGTCTTGCCCGAAACCTTCGACAGTTCGCCCTCCAGCGCCTTTTCCTGACGCTGCGCGATCACGTATTCATCGCGAATGGCGTTCTTGATATCGGAAGAGGCGCGATTGATCTGGCTGGTCAGCGAGGTGACCTGTGCATTCAGTTCGCGCAGGCGCGGGTAGCTTTCGCCATAGCGCTGGCGCAGTTGCGAGACTTCGGTCATCGCCTTCGAACGGTCCGACACCATGTTCTGGATGGCGTTGTTCTGCTGTACTTCTGGAAGCTGGGTAGCCGGGATGTTGGCGATTGCGTTCCAGCGCTGCTCGGCAGCAATACGCTTGCCGCGTGTTGCGGTATAGTTCTCGTTGACGCTGGCAAGCGTAGCGACCGTCACGGTCTGGGCTACGCTGTCCTGGCCTTCTGCACTTTGTGAAACGACTGGCGCTTGTGCAACGATGCCATTGACCTTGGCGTAACTGTTGGTTGCCTCTTCCGCCTGCTGCAGCCGGGCCTGAAGCTTGTTGATTTCACCCTTCAGGTAGCCTTGCGCATAAGCATTGGTTTCCAGGCTGCGGCGCAGGTCTTCCTGCACGAAGACATCGGTCACTGCATTGGCCAGTTCCGCCGCGATCGTCGGGCTGGGCGAGGTATAGCTGATGGTGATGACCCGGTTTTCCATCGGGATGGTAACCTGCGTGCCACCAGATACCATCGCCGCTGCAGCTTCGCGCCGCGCGGTCTTCCATTGCTTGTCGTCCATGCCTTCGGGGCGCTTGGTCGCAAACTCGCCAAGGAAATCCTCGCGATCGGCCAGCTTGCGGGCATCGACCACCTGATAGGCGATGCGGCGGCTGGTGATGACCGTGGCCTGCGTCTTCATGAAGCGGTCGATTTCATTGACCGGAACATCGGGCGAAAGGCTTTGCCCTTCGACGATGTAAGCGGAAATCGGTTCGATCTGGACGGTGGCATAGGCGCTGTAGATCGGCCGCGTGAGCAGCGTGATGACAAGCGCGCCGACCAGCGCCAGGCCGACGATCCCCAGCAGCATGTACCGCTGGCGGTAGATGATGCCCCGGATCATGGTCATGTTCAGCAGATTGCCGAACGATCCGCCGCTCTCGCCGTCGTCAAGCAGGGCCTGCTCTGCGGGTGATCGACTGTAAGTGGCGTTGTTCATTCCGGGAGAGACCTTCTAGAAATCATCGTGCAGGCGGTTCGGCGGACCCTGGCGAAAAGAGCGTGGCCCCTTTCGCCATGGCCCAGGCCAGGCCGTCAGATATTGGTAAACAGCGCGAAGGCCGGCAGCGCCTTGAGCAAATCCTGCCAGAACAGCGACAGGCCCGACGTGCCGACGACGATCCGGTCGCTTGGCAGCAGGACAGGATCGAGCATGGTGCCGGACCTGACCGCGCCGTAATCGAACTTGGCCACGGCCATGCCGCGACCCGTCTGGCGGAACACGGCAACTTCGCCAAGCTTTGCCTCGCGCCTCAGCCCCGCGGCCAGCGCGATCGCGCCGGACAGGCGCGTGCCGGGCTTGAACGGATACATGCCGGGCTTTTCGACCGAGCCCTCGACGGTGACGATGTGCGAGCCGAACTGCATGATGTTGGCCGACACGCGCGGTTCGCGGATATCGGCCCTGACCAGGCGTTCGGCGACAGTCTTTTCGAGATCGCGCGTGGTCATGCCGTCGACCTTGATCGAGCCGATCAGCGGCAGCGACAGGTTGCCGTCGGCACCGACCGGTATGCTCGTCACCGACAGATCGGGTTCGAGAAATACGGTGACCGAAACCACATCGGACGGGCGCAGCGTATAAGTGCTCGATTCCGTGGCCGAATAGTCCTGCTGGCCAAGTTCCGCCACGGGCGTCTGATCGACCATGCCGACACGCGCCGTGGGGCCACCGCTGCATCCGGCAAGAACCACGGCCAGGCCGGTCGACAGGGCAAGTTTTGCGGTGCAGCGAACCATAGTTGTTGTCATGCCGGCATTTACCCTGAGAAACTGTTCAGACAAAACGATTGGAAATTAAGTACTATCCGCATACCGCCCAGCCCACGGAAGCGCAAGTCTCGGCACCCGCCCCCTCGTTCCATGGTGCGGCGGTTTCTGGACAGCAAAGGGACGGTTTGATACCGCAGCCGCGCCAGGCGCAGCTTCCCTCGGGAATTTTTTGTGCGGCGCACCATTTCTTTGGTTGCGATGCCCGAGAGGGTTCGCGTTGCAATCATGGGAGCGGCCGTGGGGCGGGTAGGGAGTTTCGAGAAGATATGCATCTGCTGTCTGGGCAAGTTGCCGGAACCCACCTGCCAAGCGCGGTTGGCATGGTCGCGGTCCTGCTTTATGCAATTGCGGCGGTACTGGCGTGGCGTGCCCGCGCGGCTGCCCGGAAGCGGGCCGGCCTGCTTACCCTGCCGCAATGGCATGAAACCGTCTGGCTTTTTGCTGCGGTGCTGTTTGCCTTGTGCGCGATATCGCGGTTGCTGGGCATCGAGGAAGTTCTGCGCGATTCGATGCGCGGCGAACTTCAGGTCGAGCGTGTCTACAACGCGCGCTGGGAATTCCAGTCGGTTCTGGCGAGCGTCGTCATCATTGCCGTGGCGCTCCTTGTGGTTTTTGCAGCAACCAGGGTGCAGAAGTCCGGCGTCCTCAAGCGGCGCGGCCTGTCGCGGCAGGTGATCTGGGCGGCGGCGGCATGCTGCGCCATGATCGTGCTCATCACCTTCCGGATGATTTCGCTGCACGCACTCGACAGCCTGCTCTATCGCGGCCCGCGGCTCAACTGGGTGGTCGACGTCGGCGCGACTGTTGCCCTGCAGCTTCTGGCCTGGCGCTACGCGGCAGAGCTGGGCAAGGCGAAGGCGCAGATGCGGCGGACGCGGCATTCAGAGAATGCCGGTCCGGATGAACTGATCAATCGCCGACGTTAGGTTCGCGCGGCGCGCGGCGGTTTCGTCCGCCACTCCGCTCATCTCCATCGCCAGCCCCCGGAGAATTGCGTCGCGCAATTCGCTCTCCTCGCGGGCCACGATGATGCCGAGCCTGCCATCAAGCTGGCCGACCGTAGCGAGCTGGTGGTCATTGCGGTGCTCGCCAAAGCTGGCGCGGCGCGGAAACAGCACCAGCGGCTTGCCGAAACGCTGCGCCGTCAGCACCGTGCCGATTCCCGCATGCGCCACCAGCAAGTGGGTCTGCTTGATCATTCCGTCAAATTCGCTGGGAGCGATGCTCTCCAGCGTCTGGATGTTGCGGGCCTGATAGGTGCCTTTGCCGGTCTGGGCGACGACCGGCAAAGGCAGGTCCGGGGCGACCTCGTCGATCGCGCGGATCAGCCGGTCGAAGCCCAGTTGCATGCCGACAGTAACGAGTATCACAGCAGTTTCCCCGCATACCTGACCCGCTGCCCATCAGCGAGATATTCCCACTGTGTCAGGCACCGCGTCGAAAAGATGCGCGAGAGCTTGCCGCACATCGAGAGTTGTTCCGCATTGGCCACGCTATCGATCCACAGCGTGCGCGCGCCTGTCAACCGTCCGGCCAGCACGCAGAAGAAGCCGGGCGCGGCCCCTGTTGAAATGACCACGTCAGGCCGCACGCGCAGCACCAGCGCAAAGGCTGCGAACAGGCAGCGCAGGGAATTGAGCGGCTGGTCCTGATTGCAATCGGGCAGGATCGTCGCAGCGGCTATGCCGGCGCGGCGGGGGAGATCGGGGTGCGTCGTGGCGAAATGCACGTCGAATTGCTCAAGCGTCGGGCGCAGCAGCATCATCTGCTCCCAGTGGCCACCGGCAGACGCGGTGGCGAGTACCTTCGTCATTGCGAACTCCATGTGCGGCCCTTGAAGGCCCGGTCGATCGGTAGCATTGAGCCTCCATGAGCACGATTTTTCTGCGACGTATCCTGGCTGCACGCGTCATTGCGGCGATTCTGGCTGGCCTGGGCGGCCTGCCCGCCGTGGTCCATGCCGAAGAAGCGCCATGGCCCGTGCGCCTGCGTCAGGACATGGCCAGAGTGCAGCAGGTGGAATGGCGGCTGCGGCAGGCTGCCGATGGTCTGTGCCCACGAACGGCGGCGGACATCGGCGTGGCTCTCGATGATCGCCGGGCCTATGCCCGAACGGACTGGCCGCTGCTGGCGCAGGTGCTGGGCATGGCGGACCGGCCGGTGGTTGCCGCGCTGACGCCTGATGGCCCGGCGGCGCAGGCTGGCATCCTGCCCGGCGATGCGATCGAGGCCATTGCAGGCGAACCTGTCGAGGTGATCATCGCGCGCCGCCGACCCGGGCCGCTGGTCGCGGACGCCCTGCTGGAAGAGATCGCTGCCACGCCGCCGGGCGATCCCTTGGCGCTTTCCGTAAGGCGTGGAAGCATAACGAAGGACATTTTCGTCATCCCGGCCCGGCACTGCGCGGCGCGGCTGGTGCTGGAGACCGACAGGAGCGTGGATGCCCATAGCGATGCCCGCAATGTCTCCATCTCGACCGGACTGGTGACACTGGCGCGCAACGACGACGAACTGGCGATGGCCGCCGCGCACGAACTGGCGCATATCATTCATGGCGATCACAAGGGCGGCGGGATTGGCAAGCGGCGCCGCATGGAGGACGCTGCCGATTCGCTTGGACTGCAATTGCTGCACTGCGCGCGCTACGATGCTGCGCGCGGCATCGGGTTGTTCGAACGGCTCAGGGCGCGCGATTGGCTCGGCTTCCTGAGCGCGCCGACGCATCGCTCCTTTGCCAAGCGACTGGAGCGGCTGGACAGCGAAATTCCCTCGCTCGCCTGTCCGCCACGCCCGAACCCCGCGCAATAATGGCATCTGGCCGGCAATGCCGTGGATCATCGTTCGGGAATCGCCATGCGGCATGCGCAGTACGGGCACGGCAATCAAAACGCGCGGTCGTGGACGAGCACGCGCGCGGTGTGGATGATGATGTGCAGGTCGCGCCAGATCGTCCAGCCATCGAGGTATTCGAGATCGGCCTGAAGCCGGTGGGCCAGATCGTTTTCGGTATCGGTCGCCCCGCGCAGGCCGCGCACCTGGGCCAGGCCGGTCAGGCCGGGCTTGAGCGAGTGGCGCAACCAGTAGCGATGATCGACTTCCCAGAACAGCTTCTCGCCCGCCAGCGAACCGATGGCATGGGGGCGCGGGCCGACGATCGACATCTCGCCCCGCAGGACGTTGAAAAGCTGCGGCAGTTCATCGATGCTGGTGCGGCGAATGAAGCGGCCGATGCGCGTGATGCGGTCATCTTCCTTGCTGGCCGAACGATTGCCCGAAAGGTCGAGCTTTTCGACGCGCATCGACCGGAACTTGAAGATCGGGAAGAAGCGATTGCCACGGCCGGTCCGCTTCTGGACGAAGAACACCGGCCCGCCGTCTTCCAGCTTGATCAGCAAGGCTACCAGCAGCAGCAGCGGCGCCAGCACCAGCACCGCGCTGCCTGCCACCGCGCAATCGAACGCGCGCTTCACCGCGCGCGCGCGCAGGCCAAGTGGACCGCTCGCCACGATCAGCGCGCTGTAATCGCATTCGCGGCGCGCGCCGATAACGCCAAGCGCCCGCACATCGGGATCGACGATTTCGCCCGATACGTTGGCGCTCTTGAACACCAGCGCCCAGGCCGCGCGCCGATCGGGGGCGCAGCTGACCAGCACGCGGTCCATGTTCAGCATATAGAGCCCGAGGCGGTCCATCATGTGCGGATCGCCAAGGTCGGGCGCGAGATGATGTTCGCGCGAATCGATATGGAAGGCATGATCGACGCGAAGCGCGGGACCGCCATCGTCGATCAGCAGCGTGTTGGTGGCCATTTCGCCGCAGCGCGCCTGGATCAGCGGACGAACCAGCGCGCGCAGCCAGACCAGCAGCAGCATGCTGAAGGCCAGCCCGAGCATGGCCGAAACGCGGGAGAAATCCTCGGTGCTCTTGGTGGCAAAGCCGACGAACAGCAACGCGGCCTCGGCGCTCAACAACGACATCAGCGCACGCCGCCGCGCGAAATTGACATGGCGCAGGGCGGGCAGGGTATAGACCTGCAGGCTCAACGCGATCGTCCAGTACAGCGGGACCATCACCTGCGCATGCAGCAGCGAATCATGCTCGAAGAAGTTGCCGAGATAGATCCAGCTGGCGGTGCCCGTGCCGAGGAAGATCGCCAGCGCATCGAACAGCAGCAGTGCAGCATAAAGTTGCAGCCGCCTCTGCTCGAGCGACGGGGCAAGCGGAAGCGTAACGCGTTTGCGCTCCATTGACTCACGCATCTCGTTTGCCGGGATATGCTTCGTCATCGCGAATTGCCGCCCTCATGCCGGGTACTGCCGGTGTGATCTACCGCGCAAGCCCTGACGCAAACTGGTGTTTCTTTCCAAACACAAGTTCTTGTTGCACTGCGGTAAAATACCTATCGCACTTACTATAGCAAGTCCATTTTGGAGCAAAAGTGACGTTTGCCACACCACGTGGCGGAAATCCGCCACGTTCTATCGTGCCGCGGCGCGCGCAATTTCCGCAAGGCCCTGCGACAGGACCAGCTCGCCATTGCGATTGTCGGCAATCAGTGTGCGGTGCAGCATGACGAGTCGTTCGCATAGCCGTGCCAGCCTTGCGCCACGCCAGCGGGTCAACTGCTGGGTAAGATCGGCCCGGTCCCGGAAGAACACGCGGCGGGCATCGGTTTCCTGCTGCATGAAGGTGTTGACGTTACCCCGTTCGCCCAGCCGGGCAGAAAGCTGGACAAGTTGCGCGGCGCGACGTTCGAGTGCGAGCACCAGCCCGACCGGGTTGATGCCCTGTTCGCGCATGCGGCATAGTTCCGCCGGGATGCGCCGGGTCTCACCCCCCAGCACGGCGTTGACCAGCGGCATCATCCCATCGTCATCGTTGCTGGCGCAGATCGCATCCAGCGCCGCAGCATTTGCGGTACTGGGGTTCTGCGGGCTGGCATCGAGAAACAGCGCCAGCTTCTCGATCTCGGACCTGGCGAGGCGCGTATCGAGCGACGCCGACCGCGCGATCCTTTCCGAAAGATCGTCGCTCAGCCGCACGCCCATGCCATCGGCCGCCTGGCGAATGCTGGAGGCGATGGCCTTGAGATCGGGGGGATGGAACATGCCGACCATGGCATCGCCGCGATTGTCGAGCAGCTTGGCGATCCGCGACTTGTCGGTGGCCGAACTGGCCACGATGATGACCGGCCAGCCGCCCACGGGGCTTTCCAGCAGGGCTTCGACCGCATCGTGGGCATCATCGCCGGTGGCGCGGACGTGGATGATGCGCCTGTCGCCGAACAGGGAGACCGAACGGGCCTCGTCGGCCAGCCGCACCGGATCGCGCTTCAATTCTGCGCCGGTCAGGTCGACCCGCTCGGCGGCGCCCGATGCCGCGGTGATCAGGGCGGCGATCTTCGTGGCCGCGTCACTGGCGCCCGATTCGTCCGGTCCGCAGAAATAGAAGATGCGGCAGTCCTTTGCCGCACGGGCTGCGCTGGCCGCAAACGTCTTCTGGGTGACTTTCACCGCAGGCTCAGCGGGACTTGCTCAGGCGCACCGATATGCGGGTGACGATCTGGTCGGCCACTTCCTGGGCCAGGTTTTCCAGCGCGGTCTGTTCGGCCGCGATCACCGCATATTCGCTGTTCACCACATCGAACCCGGCATCGGATCCGGCCGTGGCATCGAGCAGCACCGCCCCGCTTTGCTGATCGACCAGTTGATAGCGCGCGCGCAGGGTGCGGCGCTCGCGCGTGATTGTGTCGTTGGAAAGCTGGCCCAGCCCCTCGACCTTGTCGTCCAGCCGGATGTCGAGGCGATAGCGCGTGCCCTCGCTCTGCGCGCCGGCGCCCAGCCGGTCGGCCACGGCGTTGCGCACCAGCCAGCCCGATTGCCCTTCGACCGGCGAGATCGCCACGTCCGACAGCGCGCGCGCCACAGCGCCGCTGCCGCCGCCCGCATACATCGGCTGCAACCCGCAGCCTGCCAGCATCAGCAGCGGCGCGGCGAGAAAGGACAGGCGCTCAGGCGACAAGGTTCACCAGACGATCAGGCACGACGATCACCTTCTTCACTTCCGCCCCTTCGAGCGCACGCTGCACCTTCTCGGACGCCAGGGCAAGGCGCTCAAGCTCTTCCCTCGGCGTACCCTTGGCCACGGTCAGCGTATCGCGCAGCTTGCCCTTGACCTGGATCGCCACGGTCACTTCATCGTCCACCAGCAGCGCGGGGTCGACTTCGGGCCAGGCGGCATCGGCGATAAGGCCGCTGTTCATGCGGGCATAGGCCTCTTCGGCCAGGTGCGGCATCATCGGGCCAACCAGCAGCAGGACCTTGCGGATCGCTGCCGAACGGCTGGCCGAAGGCGCGGCCTTCTCGATCGCGCCGGTCAGTTCATAGATGCGGGCCACGGCCTTGTTGAAGCCCAGCGCCTCGATGTCGGAAGCGACGGCATGGACGGTCTGGTGCGCCTTGCGGTCCAGAGCCTTGTCCTCGCCGGCGGCAGAGGCGTCATACTGCCCGAACAGGCGCCACAGGCGCTGCACGAAGCGCGCGCACGATCTCGTCCGGGTCCACCACGTTCTTCTTGGACTTCGACATCTTGATCACGCGGCCGACAGTAACCGGCAGACCCGTCTCACGCTCAAAAGCACCTTCCGAACGCTTTTCCACCTCATTTGGCGACAAGTAGAATTCGAGGCGCGGATCATCACTGTCTGGGTTTAGACCCCACTCGATCCTTTGCTCTTCCGTAATTTGCCGACGGACTGTGTAAGTCTCGTGCGTGACCATCCCTTGCGTGAACAGGCTGCCGAACGGCTCGGTCACCTCGATCTTGCCGATCCGGGCCAGCGCGCGCGTCCAGAACCGGGCGTAGAGCAGGTGCAGGATCGCGTGTTCGATTCCGCCGATGTACTGCTCCACCGGCAGCCAGCGCTTGATCGCTTCGGGATCGAACGGGCGGTCTTCGGGCTGGCTGGCAAAGCGCAGGAAATACCACGAGCTGTCGACGAACGTGTCGAGCGTATCGGTCTCGCGCCGGGCGGGATTGCCGCACTGGGGGCATCCGACATGCTTCCACGTGGGGTGCCGGTCGAGCGGGTTGCCGGGAACGTCGAAGGTCACGTCCTCGGGCAGGGTCACCGGCAGCTGCTTCTTCGGCACCGGCACCACGCCGCACACCTCGCAGTGGATGAACGGGATCGGCGTGCCCCAATAGCGCTGGCGCGAAACGCCCCAGTCGCGCAGGCGCCACACCGTCTTGCCTTCGCCCCAGCCTTCGCTCCGGGCACGGGCAATCACGGTGGCCTTGGCGTCGGCCACGCTCATGCCGTCGAGGAAATCGCTGTTCACCAATACGCCGTCGCCAGCCTCGGCCTCGCCCGCAAAGGGCTTGTCCGCATCGGAGGGATCGGCGGCGACGACGCGCAGGATCGGCAGGCCGTATTTGGAGGCAAAATCGAAGTCGCGCTGGTCATGCCCGGGCACGGCCATGATCGCGCCGGTGCCGTATTCCATCAGCACGAAGTTGGCGATGTAGACCGGCAGGTCCGCCCCGGTAAACGGGTGCCTGGCGGTGATGCCGGTGTCAAAGCCCAGCTTCTCCGCTGTTTCCAGCTCGGCCGCGGTGGTGCCGCCCTTCTTGCACAGGGCGATGAAGTCCTGCGCTTCGGCCGAATTCGCCGCAACGCCTTGCGCCACCGGATGATCCGCCGCCACGGCCACGAAGCTTGCGCCGAAGATCGTGTCGGGCCGCGTGGTATAGACCTCCAGCGTCTCACCGGATGAAAGCGTGAAGCCGAACTGCAGGCCCTGGCTCTTGCCGATCCAGTTCTCCTGCATCGTGCGGACCTTTTCGGGCCACTTGTCGAGCGTGGAGAGGCCTTCGAGCAGCTCCTCGGCAAAGTCGGTGATCTTGAGGAACCACTGGTTCAGCTTGCGCTTCTCGACCAGCGCGCCCGAGCGCCAGCCGCGCCCGTCGATCACCTGCTCGTTGGCCAGCACGGTGTGATCGACCGGGTCCCAGTTGACCGTCGATTCCTTGCGATAGACCAGACCCGCCGCATAAAGGTCGAGGAACAGCGCCTGTTCGTGACCATAGTATTCCGGCTCGCACGTGGCAATCTCGCGGCTCCAGTCGAGCGCGAAGCCGAGGCGCTTCAGCTGCGCCTTCATGTTGGCGATATTGTCGCGCGTCCAGCCGCCGGGGTGGACGCCCTTTTCCATCGCCGCGTTTTCCGCCGGCATGCCGAAGGCGTCCCAGCCCATCGGGTGGAGCACTTCGAACCCGCGCATGCGCTTGTAGCGCGCCAGCACGTCGCCCATCGTGTAGTTCCGGACGTGGCCGATGTGGATGCGCCCCGATGGATAGGGGAACATCTCCAGCACATAGCTGCGGGGCTTGGTGCTGGCATCATCGGCACGGAACGATTGCGCCGCGTCCCATGCTTGCTGCCAGCGGGCATCGGCGGTGGCGGGATCGAAACGCTCTGCAGGCGCGGTGGCGGGAACGGAAGAGGTGGTCATGCGCGATCCTCTAGGCAGCGCGCATCACTCGTGCAAGATTCGCCTGCGTTATCTCGTCCGGTCGCGCTTATCCGCTGACGGCAGACCGGCGCAGGTCGCGCGCCTTGGTCAGGATGATGTCTTCCAGCTTCTGCACGGTGGCGGCCTGGACCGGAGCATCCACCCACTGTCCGCCCTGCGATGTCTGGCGGCTGGCCGCCACGCGCAGCGCATCGGCGCGCAAGTCCTGGTCGACGATCGACACGGTCACCTTGACCCGCTCACCGGGATTCTTGGGATTGGCGTACCAGTCCGTCACGATCACGCCGCCGTTGCTGTCGGTCTGCAGCAGGGGCATGAACGACAGCGCATCGAGCGTGGCGCGCCACAGGTAGGCGTTGACGCCGATGGTCGTGACCTTGCTTGCGGCGAGATCGGCCTTGGGCCGCTCCTTCTTGCCACAGCCGGTGGCCAGGACGGCCATCGCGCCGATCATGATGCCGCGAAGGATGAACTGGCGGGTATTGCGACGGGCATTATTGGCAAGAGCAGGGGTGGCGGTCTTGGTCACGACGGAACAGTCCTTGGCTTGGCAATTGCCCGGCGCAGGGCATTGCCGCAGGTTTGCGCGCCGGTAAGCGCACATGATCGAAAGAGCCTCTATCACCGCCGCGCGCCATGCGGCAAGCGCGATGAATGCAGGCCGGAAATGTGCGGCAGAAAGGCCGCTGCGCGACTGAACCTGCGCTGAATTCGGTAGGCGGCATCTTGAAAGGGGCAGCGCGGCGCGGGGGAGTCTGTGGAGATTGGGCCACACCCGCGCCTTATAGAGTCCGGATGCGGCAGAAAGAGTGCCTCCAGACTGGAAACTTTTCCGGCCCGCCTGTATTGCTTCATAACACAAAGCGCTTGCATCGGCCCTTACTCAGGGTTCATGTGTCGGCAACGAAACCGGTGTATAAGCGCCGCAGTGTATAACAGTTTGGCACAGGCAAAACCGCGCATCGGTGCGGATGGTGTCAGGATCAGGGTTAAGGGTTCGGTGATGTTTGGCAGGGGCAGCAAGACAGCGGAAAAGGGTGCAACGCGCCTTCCGTCGCTTTTGCTCGCACGCGTGCCTTCGTTCACGATGGCCAGCCTTCGCCAGGCGTTCATTGGCAAACCGCTGATTCACAAGTCGCTCATTCTCGGCGCCGCAACCGGCCTCGGCCTGGTTTTGGCGCCCACCGTGACATCGGCATTCTCCAGCGGTTTCGATGCGGCGCCCGTCAGCCTTGCGGCACGTGGTGGCATCGGATCGTTCACCCCCGCCTCGGTCGATGAACGGCTGGCCTCGCAGATCACCGTTCGCGCGCTGAAAAGCGGCAAGCTGTTTCGCTTCACCCCTGCCGGGTCTGACAGCCGCCCGAATCGGTCGGTGACAGTTGCCGTGCGCGTCGATTCGCTGAATTCGCGCGCATTCGGGATTCGCCAGCCCGTGGCAGACGGTAGCACGCCTGCAGGGGCCTCGGCCGTGCGCATCGCGCCGATGGCGTTCAACCTTGGCATGGCGCGCGGTTATGCCAGCTTCGCCACGCCTTCGGCACCGTCGCTGGTTACCACCACCGGGACAACGGGCCTTGGCAACGTGCAGCGGATCGCGATGCCCGATCTCGCCAAGTTCCAGTCTGCTCCCACGGCGGCCTCCAAGCCAAGCCGCTTCGCCCCTCGAATCGAGGCTGAAGGCCGCGATCAGGCTGGCCGCGCTCCGCGCACGCTGGAAGGGCAGGGGGATTACCAGGTCGATCTCGGCGGCAGCTACCGGCTGACCCGCAACCTCAACGTCACCGCCGGGGTGCGCTATTCGCCCGAACGTGATCGCCTGCTGCCGCTGACCGATGGCAAGCAGGACAATCAGGCCGTCTACGTGGGAACCCAGTTCCGCTTCTGACTTTGGCCCGGCAAGGTCACCGTCCTTGCCCTCCAGTCCTTGCAAGTCTCCCGCGATTTCCATTACTGCTGGTCGTTCGGCCTTGTGATGACGTTTTGTTGCCGGAAAGTGCCGTGCAGCAATTCGATGCTGCAGATGCAGCATTGGCGCATTTGGTAACTTGTAGCATTCCCTTCATCAACCTACCGTAGTCGCAGCCGAATAGTGGGAGGTTATGAATGTCGCGAGTTGCAGTGGTCACCGGCGGTACGCGCGGAATTGGTGAGGCGATCTGCCTCGCGCTCAAGGCACATGGACGGACGGTAGTTGCCAACTACGCCGGAAATGAAGCGAAGGCCCAGGCCTTTACCGCAGCAACCGGCATTCCCGCCTACCGCTTCGACGTGGGCGATCATCAGGCCACGATCGAAGGGTGCGCCCGCATCGCTGCCGAAGTGGGCGAGATCGACATCGTCGTGAACAACGCCGGCATCACCCGCGATGGCGTGTTGCACAAGATGAGCTTCGATGACTGGAACGAGGTCATGCGCATTAACCTCGGCGGCTGCTTCAACATGGCCAAGGCCACGTTCCCCGGCATGCGCGAACGCGGCTGGGGCCGCATCGTCAACATCGGCTCGATCAATGGCCAGGCAGGCCAATACGGTCAGGTCAATTATGCCGCCGCAAAGTCCGGCATCCACGGTTTCACCAAGGCGCTGGCCCAGGAAGGCGCGAAGTACGGCGTCACCGTCAATGCCATCGCACCCGGCTACATCGATACCGATATGGTCGCGGCGGTTCCGCCCGCCGTGCTTGAAAAGATCGTCGCCAAGATCCCGGTCGGCCGCCTTGGCCATGCCGAGGAAATAGCCCGCGGCGTGGCCTTCCTCACCGCCGAGGACGGCGGCTTCGTCACCGGATCGACGATGTCGCTCAACGGTGGCCAGCACATGTACTGATGGACGGTTGGCGCGCGCAGGGCCGGCATGTCAGCCCTGCGCCGCCATCGCTGTGGGGGCGCATCATGTATCACGTTGGCGACAAGTTCCTGGCCAGGCGTACCTCTCGCAATGCGCTGAACGGGATCGATCCGCTTGACGATATCCGGACAGGTTTCGTCGATGACCGGATGATATCCATCCATGTGATCAAGCGGACTGGCAAAACGCTGCAGCTGGTCCTGTCGCGTCAGGACTTTGCCCAGAACTTCGAGAATGACCGCTTTCACCTCGCGCCCCCGAACCGGGGCTATGCGATGGCAAGGCATGCGATGACACCGTATCGTTGACCGCCCGAAACCCGGAATGATCGCCATCGCCCAGCCCTATCACCCCCCGGTCAAGCGCTCGGTCGAGATCGCAGGGCACAAGACCTCGATCAGTCTGGAGCCGATGTTCTGGGACATGCTGCGCGAGGCTGCGACGGCTGAGGCGGTGCCGATCAATGCGCTGGTGGCGCGGATCGATGCCGAACGGATAAGCGTTGAAACGCCGCCCGGGCTGGCGGGTGCGATCCGGCTGTGGCTGGTCGCGCGCCTGCGCTATCAGGAGGCGGTCGGCGCGGGCACGGCCTGAGCCGGAACCGTCGCTTCCGGCAGGTCGGGCAGTTCGCGCTTGTCCAGCATCTCGGCCGCCGCGTCGAGGGCCTTGGCCTCGTCCGGGGTCACGCCGCCGGGGGTCTTGTCCTCGGCCTGCCCGCAGCCTGCCACCACGCCCAGCATCGCCGCACAGATGGCGGCATGCAAGGAACGTCGGGCAGACACGCGGATCGGGCCGGTCTTCCGGTTACTGCGCAGGCGCCGCATCGCCTTCTTCGGCGGCGGCCTGTGCGGCGGCGGCAACGGCTGCGGCATTGTTGGCCGTATCCTGCACCGCGTTGGCTTCGGCATCGGCTGCGGCTGACGCATCGACCACGGGGGCGGGCGCAGGCGCTGCGGCCGAAGGTTCCATCGCCGGAAGTTCGTCCGCCGGCATTTCCACGGTATCTTCCTGCGCAGCTTCAGACGCGTCATCCGATTTGCCACAGGCCGAAAGGGCAAGGGCAGCGGCCGCGACGATCGCCAGACTGGGGTACTTGTTCATTCGATTACCTTTCCTGTAGCCCACGGGGAGGGCCGGTCCGGTTCAGGCTGGCTGTACCGGAAAGTGACGCCGTTCTATCGGGGCGCTCAGTCCAAGGCAATTGCAACCTGCCGGCGTGGTCTTGCAAAAGAGCCGGCAGACGCGGATTTGTATGTGTTGCTAACAGTCTATATAAAGTGATCCTTATATCCGTTGACAGGTATAAAGAATTCTTTATATCCCATGTTCATGGCCATTCATGACGCCATTCGCGCGCTCGATGATCCCACGCGCCTGCGCATTCTGCGCTTGCTCGCCAGCATGGAGCTGGCGGTGGGCGAAGTCGCGCAAGTCCTCGGGCAAAGCCAGCCGCGCGTCTCCCGCCACATCAAGATCCTGTGCGATTCGGGGCTTGCCGAACGCCGCAAGGAAGGCGCCTGGGTGTTCCTGCGCAGCGGCCTGGCCGAAGCGGCCGACAATCCGCTGGTCGCTGCAATCGCCCGGCTGCTCGATGTCGCCGAACAGCACGATGCCGCCTTTGCCCGGCGCTGTGCCGAAGATCGCCAGCACCTCGATGCAATCCGCGCCGCCCGGCAGACACACGCGCTCGAATGGTTTGCCCGCCATGCCGAAGAATGGGACGAACTGCGCTCGCTCCACATCGCCGATGGCCCGGTAGAGGCGGCCCTTGTCGAAATGCTGCTCGATCTTGCCGGAGAGGCCGGCCGTTCTGAAGATGCCGGTTTGGGGCGCCTGCTCGATGTCGGAACCGGCACCGGCCGCATCGCCGAATTGCTCGCCCCCCACGCAAGGCATATCGTCGCGTTTGACAAGAGCCCGGACATGTTGCGCATTGCCCGGGCCCGCCTGCAGCACTTGCGCGCCGAAAGCGTCGAACTGGTGCAGGGCGATTTTGCGCAGTTGCCGTTCCCGGCGCGCAGTTTCGATACCGTGCTGTTCCATCAGGTCCTGCACTATGCCCAGGCCCCCGAAGCCGTGCTGGCCGGCGCCGCCCGCGTGACCGCGCCGGGGGGGCGCATCGCCATCGTCGATTTCGCCGCGCACGATCGCGAGGACTTGCGCCAGACCCACGCCCACGCGCGGCTCGGCTTTTCCGATCCGCAGATCGAGGCGATGCTGCGCGATTCAGGTTTCGTGCCGCAGCACACCCGCGCGCTCGCCGGGCATGAACTCGTGGTCAAGCTGTGGACCGCCACCCGGCGCGAAGCGGCTGCGTCCGAACACAACGTGACCGCGCTCGAACCGCGTCAGAACCGGAAATCACAATGAACGCCAGCTACGATCAGTTACGTGAAGCCCGCACCGCGCTCGACACGCCGCTGTTTGCCGGGCTGCCGGGCGACATCAACGTGTCGTTCGAATTCTTCCCGCCCAAGACCGACGCGCTGATGGCGCAATTGTGGGACGTGGTCGAAACCCTTGCGCCCTTGCAGCCGCACTTCGTCTCGGTCACCTATGGCGCGGGCGGCTCCACCCGCGATCGCACCCACGGCACCGTGGCGCGCATCATCCGCGAGGCCAAGCTGCCCGCAGCCGCGCACCTCACCTGCGTCGATGCGACCAAGGCCGAAATCCGCGAGGTGGCCGAAAGCTACTGGGAAGCGGGCGTGCGCCACATCGTCGCCCTGCGCGGAGACATGGGCGCCCCCGGCGTGCCCTTCACCCCGCACCCCGATGGCTATGCCAACGCCGCCGAACTGGTCGCGGGCCTCAAGGCCATCGCCCCGTTCGAAATCTCGGTTGCCGCCTATCCCGAATCACACCCCGATTCACCCGACCAACAGGCCGATATCGACAACCTGAAGCGCAAGCTCGATGCCGGCGCCACCCGCGCCATCAGCCAGTTCTTCTTCGAACCCGAAACCTTCTTCCGCTTCCGTGACAAGCTGGCCGCCGCGGGCATCGATGCCCCGGTCCTACCCGGCATCCTGCCGGTCTCCAACGTCGCGCAGACGCGCAAGTTCGCCGCCGCCTGCGGTGCCGCGATCCCGGCGTGGATGGACGGACTGTTCGATGGGCTCGACACCCACCCCGCCTCGCGCCAACTCGTCGCGGCAACCATCGCCGCCGAATTCTGCCGCCGTCTCTATGCCGGCGGCGTGCGCGATTTCCACTTCTACACCCTCAACCGCGCCGAACTGTCCTACGCGATCTGCCACCTGCTTGGCCTTCGCCCGACACGGCCTGCGCTGGAGAAAGCCGCGTGACCCTGATCCCGTCAACTGCCCGCACCGCCTTCCTTGAGCAGGCGGCGCAGCGCATTCTCATCACCGATGGCGCGTTCGGCACCGAGATCCAGAACTTCAAGCTGTCCGAAGCCGACTATGCCGGAACGCTGGGCCTGGCCAAGGACCAGAAGGGCAACAACGACATCCTCGCGCTGACCGCTCCGCAAGTCCCCGAATCGATCCACCGCGCCTATTTCGCCGCCGGGGCCGACATCGCCGAAACCAACACCTTCAGCGCCAACCGCATCAGCCAGGCCGATTACGCCGCCGAACACCTCGTGCGCGAAATTAACGTGCAATCCGCGCAACTTGCCCGCCGCGTGGCCGATGAATTCACCGCCAAGGACGGCCGTCCGCGCTTCGTCGCCGGCGCGATCGGCCCGACCAACAAGACCCTATCGCTCAGCCCCGACGTCAACGACCCCGGCTTTCGCGAGATCGACTGGGACCACCTCGTCGATGTCTATGCCGAGCAGGTCCATGCGCTGGTCGAAGGCGGCGCGGACTTCATCCTGATCGAAACGGTGTTCGACACCCTCAACGCCAAGGCCGGCGTCATGGCAGTCCGCCAGGTCGAAAAACAGCTTGGCCGTGAAGTGCCGATCATGATGTCGATGACGCTGACCGACCTTTCCGGCCGCAACCTTTCGGGCCACACGGTCGAAGCGTTCTGGTACGCGATCCGCCACGCCAGGCCGCTGACCATTGGCCTCAACTGCTCGTTCGGCGCCACCCAGCTGCGCCCGCATGTGAAGACGCTGTCGGAAATTTCGGACACGCTGATCATGGTCTACCCCAACGCCGGCCTGCCCAATGAACTGGGCGAGTACGACGAGATGCCCGCCACCACCGCAGGCCTCGTCAAGGAATGGGCCGACCATGGCCAGGTCAACGTGCTGGGCGGTTGCTGCGGCTCGACCCCCGCACACATCGCCGCGATGGCGCAGGCGGTGCAGGCGCTGCCCCCACGCAAGGTGGCCGTGCCGGAAACGGCAACGCGGCTGGCGGGCCTCGAACCGTTCATCATGGCCGCGTAAATCCTCCCCGCTGGCGGGGAGGGGGACCGCGCGAAGCGTGGTGGAGGGGGTTCTCCACATAGCGCGACGCCGGGCCGATAGCCCCCTCCACCGCCGGTTCGGCGGTCCCCCTCCCCGTACCGGGGAGGATGAGAAAGAAGACGTAGACAATGACCACCACCCCCTCCGGCTCCCGCTTCGTCAACGTCGGCGAGCGCACCAACGTCACCGGCTCTGCCGCGTTCAAGAAGCTGATCCTTGCAGGCGATTACCCCAAGGCGGTCGAAGTCGCGCGCCAGCAGGTCGAGAACGGCGCGCAGGTCATCGACGTCAACATGGACGAGGGCCTGCTCGACGCGCTCGAGGCGATGACCACCTACCTCAAGCTGATCGCCGCCGAGCCGGACATCGCCCGCGTGCCGGTGATGATCGACAGCTCCAAGTGGGACGTGATCGAGGCGGGCCTGAAATGCGTTTCGGGCAAGCCCATCGTCAACTCCATCTCGATGAAGGAAGGCGAAGAGGCTTTCCTGACGCACGCGCGCAAATGCATGGACTATGGCGCCGCCGTCGTCGTCATGGCCTTCGATGAAAAGGGCCAGGCCGATACCAAGGAGCGCAAGGTCGAGATCTGCGAGCGCGCCTACAAGCTGCTCACCGGCATCGGCTTCCCGCCCGAAGACATCATCTTCGACCCCAACGTCTTTGCCGTTGCCACCGGCATCGAGGAGCATGACAACTACGGGCTCGATTTCATCGAGGCCACGCGCGAGATCAAGGCGCGCTGCCCGCACGTCCACATCTCGGGCGGCCTCTCCAACCTGTCGTTCAGCTTCCGTGGCAACGAAATCGTCCGCCGCGCGATGCATTCGGTGTTCCTCTACCACGCCATTCCGGCGGGCATGGACATGGCCATCGTCAACGCGGGCCAGCTCGATATCTATGACCAGATCGACCCGGTCCTGCGCGAGGCGTGCGAAGATGTCGTGCTCAACCGCAAGCCTGCCGCAGATGATGGTAAGACCGCGACCGAGCGCCTGATCGAACTGGCCGAAAGCTACAAGGGCAAGGATACCGTCGCCGAAAAGGCCGCCGAGGAATGGCGCGGCTGGGACGTTGTCCGCCGCCTTGAGCACGCGCTGGTCAAGGGCATCGACGCCTATATCGTCGAGGATACCGAAGAGGCCCGCGCGATGATCGATGCGCGCGGCGGCCGTCCGATCGAAGTGATCGAAGGCCCGCTGATGGAAGGCATGAACACGGTTGGCGATCTGTTCGGATCGGGCAAGATGTTCCTGCCGCAAGTGGTGAAATCGGCCCGCGTGATGAAGAAGGCCGTGGCCCACCTCATCCCCTATATCGAAGCCGCCAAGCAGCCCGGCGCCAAGGCCAAGGGCAAGATCATCATGGCCACGGTCAAGGGTGACGTCCACGATATCGGCAAGAACATCGTCGGCGTGGTGCTGCAGTGCAACGGTTACGAAGTGCTGGACCTTGGCGTGATGGTGCCGTGGTCGACCATCCTGGATACCGCGCAGAAGGAAGGCGTCGACATCATCGGCCTGTCCGGCCTGATCACGCCATCGCTGGATGAAATGGTGACCGTGGCCGAAGAAATGCAGCGCGCCGAAATGCGCATTCCGCTGCTGATCGGCGGGGCCACCACCAGCAAGGTCCACACCGCGCTGCGCATCGATCAGGCCTACAAGGGCCCGGTCGTCCACGTGCTCGATGCCAGCCGCGCGGTCGGCGTCGCCTCGCAGTTGCTGTCAGATACCCAGGCCGATCCCTTCATCAAAGCAACCGCGGCCGAATACCAGCACGTGCGCGATGCGCGCGCGGGCAAGGGGCCGTCCAAGCTGCTCAGCCTAGAAGACGCGCGCCTCAATGCCTATGCGCCCGATTTTTCGGAAAAGGCCCCGCCGCCCCAGCAGCCCGGCCGCCATGTCTTTGACAGCTGGGATCTCGATGATCTGGTCGATTGCTTCGACTGGACGCCGTTCTTCCGCTCATGGGAACTGGCCGGAAACTGGCCGGGCATTCTCGAAGACGAAGTGATCGGCGAATCTGCGCGCAGCCTCTATGCCGATGCCCGCGCGATGCTGGAAAAGATCATCCGAAAAGTGGCTGACCGCGCGTGGCGTCGCCCAGTTCTGGCCCTGCGCCCGGCACGGTGACGATGTCATCCTGCACCCCGATGACGATGAACGCTCGGTCCGGCTGCCGTTCCTGCGCCAGCAGGTCATCAAGAGCCGCGATCGCGCCAACTTCTGCCTCGCTGATTTCATCGATCCGGCAGGCGACTGGATCGGCGGCTTTGCCGTCGGCATCCACGGCATCGATGAACATCTCGCCCGCTTCAAGGCGGACAACGATGATTATTCGGACATTCTGCTGAAAGCCCTGGCCGACCGCTTTGCCGAAGCCTTTGCCGAACGCCTGCACCAGTACGTCCGCACCACGCTGTGGGCCTATGCGCCGGGCGAACAGCTGACCAACGAAGCGCTGATCAAGGAGCAGTACCGCGGCATCCGTCCTGCGCCCGGCTACCCGGCCTGCCCGGATCATACGCTCAAGCCGATCCTGTTCGACCTGCTCGAAGCGCCCGAAACGGCGGGCATCACGCTGACCGAATCGCAGGCCATGCTGCCCATCTCGGCAGTATCGGGCTTCTACTTCGCCCACCCTGAAAGCCAGTACTTCGGCGTCGCCACCATCGGCCGCGACCAGCTTGAGGAATATGCCGGAAGGCGCGGCTTCGACCTGCCGGTCATGGAACGCTGGCTGCGTCCCAATCTGGATTGAGGACACACTACCGGCCCCCCACCAATCATCCGTCGTCCCGGCGAAGGCCGGGACCCATTACCTCGCAGGCCTACAAAGGCGCTCCACTGCTTGCGCGACCGTGG
>JAPLPG010000337.1 GCA_026400375.1 Novosphingobium sp.
GCGGGATCGGTTTCCTGCATCAGGATGGTCCACCCGCTCGTGCCACCGGGCAGCGGGGCGAATTCCATGTTGTGGTTATGATAACCCAGCTTGATCCCGAATGGTTTCAGCGCTGCGGCGCGTTCGTTGAGCAGGGCCGCAGTGCGCTTCCAGTGGTCCGCCCCGGCCGCTTGCAGCGCATCGCCGATGGCCACTTGCGGGTTCTTGCCTTCGGGCACCGAGAAACCCTCTGGCAGCGGACACAGCGGCATGAACACCTGATAGATGCCCAGCGTGTTCAGCCCGTCGGCAATCTCCTGCGGCGAGCTCATCAGCGAAAGCGCACCCCCGGTGAAGGGGCCGGGCATGTTCATGTGGATCGAACTGTAGCGCACGCCCGCCTTGTCCGCCGCCGCGCGCAGATCGGCGGGCGTGCGATTGTAGAAATTGGGCAGCTCGATATCGGTAAAGCCCACCGCCGCCAGCTTTGCCAGCGTCCCGTCCAGATCCTTGGTCGGCATGTCGCCCAGCGTATAGAGCTGCAGCCCGATCTGCTTACCAGTCCGCTGGAAGAACGGCTTGCGCGGCGATGACATGCGAAAGCCGGCCAGCACGGGCGTTTCCGCCAGGGCCAGGGCGCCTGCCGTGCCGAGCGCGGCGAGCAGCGACCGGCGGTTGATCAGTTCATGCGACATCAGACGATCTCCTGCGGATTGGCGGGGCCATGCGTGGCCGGACGGAACGCGACGAGCAGCAACAGCGCCCCGATGGCCGCCAGCGCCGACGGCACCAGGAACACTGTGGTGTAATCGACCACGCCGCGCGCATCGGTCAGCCCGGCAACCAGCGCCGGGAAGGCAAAGCTGGCCACCATGTTGCCCACGCCCAGGATCAGCAGGTTGAACAGCCCTTGCGCCGATGAGCGGACGTCCTTGGGGAACGCCTCGTCCACGAAGATGTAGACCGTGGCAAAGAAGAAGGCATAGCAGATGCCGTGCAGCAATTGCACCGCGATGATCGCCGGGATGCTGTCTGCCAGGAACGAGAACGCCAGGAACCGCGCCGCGTGGCCAAGAATGCCCACGATCATGGTCCAGCGCCACCCCAGCCGCGCCAGCACCTTGGCCAGCACCAGCATGGTCAGGATTTCGGCAACCTGGCCCAGGCTCAGCACCACCATCGAAAGGTTGCCGGCAATCCCCACGCGGTTGGTGAGGTACGCATCCGACAGCACGAAATAGCCGTTGTGCACCACCGAATCGATGAAGGTGACCAGGAACAGCACTGCCACCACCGGCGTCTTCAACAGACCCAGCGCGCGGCGCCATGCCAGCTTGTCGACGGTACCGCTCTCTTCGGGCCCGGCCTTCTTTGGCGGCGTGTGCGGCAGGGAAAGCGAGAACGCCGCCATCAGGAACGAGATCACCGCTGCCACCACGAAGATCAGCCGCACTTGTGCAGCATCCGCCTGCGCGCCGAGGATGAAGATGAACGGCCAGCTCGCCATGATCCAGCCCACCGTGCCGCCCGATCGGACCGAGCCGAACTCGGCCGGGTTGGGCAAATGGGTGAAGGCCACCGTGTTGGTCACTGAAAGCGTCGGCACATAGACCAGGCTGTAAATCAGGTAGCACGCGAAAAACGGCGCGAAGCTGGTGCTGAAGGCCACGCCCAGCAGCGCCAGCCCGCCGATCACATGGCTTCCCGCCAGGAACTTTTCAGCGGCGAAAGTGCGGTCGGCAAACTGGTTCGAAAAGAAGATGCCCAGCACCGAGGCGATGCCCCAGCACGTGCCGACAAGGCCCTGCTGGCCCGCGCTGAAGCCCAGCATGCCCATGTAGGGAAACAGCTTTGGCGCCCAGGCCCCCCAGATGGCCAGCTGGAGCGCCATCATCACGAACAGGCGAATCTTTAGTGACAGCGTTGACAAATCAGGCCCCTCGATCCCGTTTCTTGTTGGACCAATGGTGCCGCATCCGCAGGCGGCAAGCAACAGGGAATACGGTTGCGGTTCAGGTCCGGCTGCCCGGACAGGAAAGGTCAGGTCGTCGATGATCCGCGATGATCTCGCCACAGGCGGCAAGTTCGGCCTCATGGCCTTCCTCGCGCCAGGTTTCCTCCAGCGCTTGCGCTTCCCAGTGCAGCATTGCCGGATGGGCCAGCACGTGATCGACCCAGGCCTGGCCCTTGCCGACATCCAGCCCATACGTGCGGATGCGGTAGGCCACCGGCGCAAAGAACGCATCGGCCGCCGTGAACGCCGTGCCTGCCAGCCACGGCCCGCCAAAGCGCGCCAGCCCTTCCTCGAAAATCTCGCGCACGCGGGCCACGTTGCGCATCAGCGCGGGGCGCATCGGCCGGGGGCGCACGCGCACGCCGACGTTCATCGTGCAATCGTTGCGCAGCGCTGAAAATCCGCCGTGCATCTCGGTCACCACACACATGGCAAAGGCGCGGGCGGCTGCATCCGTCGGCCACACGCCCCGATGGCGATCGGCCAGATAGAGCGTGATGCCCAGCGAATCCCACACGGTGCGGTCACCGTCGATCAGCACCGGCACCTGGCCCGTGGGCGAGAAGGCGCGGAAATCGTCGTAGTTTTCAGGCTTGGCAAAGGGCTCGATCCGGTCGTCGAAGGCGATGCCCAGCGCCTTCATCAGCACCCAGGGGCGCAACGACCAGCTTGAATAGTTGCGGTTGGCGGTGATCAGGGTGTAGCTCATGGGGCGCAATCCTAGCGCCCCATGAGCATTCCTCAAGTCACCCGATCACTTCGCCAGTTCGCCCTCGATCGCGGCGAGCAAGGCCGGATCGTCGGGCGTGACGCCCGGCGCAAAGCGCGCGGCCACCGCGCCATCGCGCCCGATCAGGAACTTCTCGAAGTTCCACAGCACTTCGGGGTCCTGCGTCGGCGTCATGCCATAGCCCTTGAGCTTCTCGCGGAATTCCTCGGCCGGACCCTGCTTGGCCGGAAAGGCCTGGGTCAGCGCGGCATAGAGCGGCTGCTTGGCCGGGCCGGTCACGTCGGCCTTGGCAAACAGCGGAAACGACACGCCATAGTTGATCTTGCAGAACTCGGCGATTTCTTCGTGGCTGCCCGGCTCCTGCGCGCCGAAATCGTTGGCGGGAAAACCCAGCACTTCAAAGCCGCTGTCGGCCTTGGCCTTGTACAGCGCTTCCAGCCCCTCGTACTGCGGGGTCAGCCCGCACTTCGATGCAACGTTCACCACCAGCAGGACCTTGCCCGCATGGTTGCCCAGGGTATCGGGGCTGCCGTCGATCCGGCTCAATGGAATTGCGGTCAGTTCACTGGCCATGTCGCATCCTCTCCTTGTCGTATCGTTATTCCACGTAGTGCGCCGTCGTCCTGGCGCGCACGTCGGCAGGCGTCACGCCGGGGGCGCACTCGATCAGCCGGAACGGCGATGCATGGTCGGCGCGGGCAAACACGGCAAGATCGGTCACGATCATGTCCACCACCCCCTTGCCGGTCAGCGGCAGGGTGCAGGCGGGGATGAATTTGGCGCTGCCATCCTTGGCGCAATGTTCCATCACCACGATGATCTTCTTGACGCCGGCGACAAGATCCATCGCCCCGCCCATGCCCTTGATCATCTTGCCGGGGATCATCCAGTTGGCAATGTCGCCGTTTTCGGCCACTTCCATCGCGCCCAGCACGGTCAGGTCGATCTTGCCGCCGCGGATCATCGCAAACGACTGCGCGCTGTCGAAATAGGCGGTGTGCGCCAGTTCGCTGATGGTCTGCTTGCCCGCGTTGATCAGGTCGGGGTCTTCCTCGCCGGCATAAGGGAAAGGCCCGATGCCCAGCATGCCGTTTTCCGATTGCAGTGTCACCGTCATCCCGGCGGGCACATGATTGGCCACCAGCGTGGGAATGCCGATGCCAAGGTTCACGTAAAAGCCGTCCTGCAGTTCGCGCGCGGCGCGTGCCGCCATCTCATCGCGGGTCCAGCCGGTCTTCAGCCCGTCATGCGTGGTCATCGTCTTGATCTTCCTGCGAAAAATTGATTCGGGATCACTTGATGGGGGGTGGCACCAGAAACCAGCCAGCCCCGATGTTCTGTTCCAGCGCAACCGCAACCGGACCATCGGGATTGCGCAGGTAATCGAATACCTCGTCGAAATCGGCCTTGCGGTCCCCGGCGATGGCCAGCACGCACCAGTCGTCATCGGCGCGCAGCAGGACCTGCTGCTTGCGCGTTTCGTTCCGGCGCAGCAACAGCACCTGATCGATGCCCAGCGGATCAAGGCCGGTCGCCTTGAGGATCGTGCCCAGTTGCTTCGCCGCCGTATCGGGCAGGCTGGCAATCCACAGCACCGCCGTGCCGGTGCCGCGGATCGTGCGCAGATATTCGGCAAGACCCGGCGCGGGTGATGGCGGATCGTCCAGGTCAAAGGCCTTCGGCCCGATATCCAGATCGATCAGCAGTGCCCCGCGCTGATCCTTGCAGGGCATGGTCCGTGGAACCGAGACAAGCGAGGCCTGATCGAGCAGCGCCGAATTGCGCGGGCCTTGCACCTTGGCGGGTTCCGCTGCGGAAAGGACGAAGGCCGCCATCGCCGCATAACCGCCTGCGCTTGCACTCGCAGTCACCGGGGCGGCCGTTTCCGGTTCACTCCCCGCGCCAGAGGTTTCGGCCGCATCGCCCAGTGCAAGGGCGGCGCCGGGCGTTTCGGCCGGTGACATGGCAGGGGCCAGTTCGGGCATTGCGACCGTCGCCGCGCCCGCCCCCGCGCCCACGATCATGCGCTGCACATAGACGCCGGGGAGGTGGATGCTGTCGGGATCGAGGCTCCCTGCCGGCACCACTTCTTCCACTTCCACGATGCAGACCTTGCCGCACGTTGCCGGCCAATGCCAGCGTCAGGCCGGCAATCACAGGACGCCGGCCGGGCTTCATGCCACCTCGCGTTCCCGCACGGTGCGGAACTCGATCTTCTTGTCATAGGGCGCGCCCACGATCATGCGCTGCACATAGACGCCGGGGAGGTGGATGCTGTCGGGATCGAGGCTCCCTGCCGGCACCACTTCTTCCACTTCCACGATGCAGACCTTGCCGCACGTTGCCGCTGGTACATTGAAATTGCGCGCGGTCTTGCGGAACACGACATTGCCGGTCTCATCGGCCTTCCAGGCCTTCACCAGCGCCAGATCGGCAAAGATGCCGCGCTCCAGCACATATTCGGCTGGGCCGTTCGGGCCGTCGAAAATCTTGCTTTCCTTGCCCTCGGCAACCAGCGTGCCAACACCGGTCTTGGTGTAGAAGCCCGGAATACCGGCGCCGCCGGCACGCATGCGTTCGGCCAGCGTGCCCTGGGGGCAGAATTCCACTTCCAGCTCGCCCGCCAGATATTGCCGCTCGAACTCCTTGTTCTCGCCGACATAGGAGGAGATCATCTTTTTAACCTGCCTGGATCGCAGCAGCTTGCCGATGCCCTCGTTGTCGATGCCCGCATTGTTGCTGGCAAAGGTCAGGTCCTTGACGCCGGACGCCTGGATGGCGTCGATCAGCCGTTCCGGCACGCCGCACAATCCAAAGCC
>JAPLPG010000042.1 GCA_026400375.1 Novosphingobium sp.
CATCATCGACCAGAACATCAGGCTGATGATGCCGTAGATGTGCAGCAGATCGAGCGGAAGCTTGTGATGCCCGGCAAAAGTATCGCGCAGGGCGTAGAGCGGGCTGGTGCCGATATCGCCGAACACGACGCCGATGGCGCCCACGGCAAGCTTGAGCAGCGGCCCGCCGGTGTGGCCATGGCCGGCGTGACCATCGCCAGCGTGCGCGGCATGACCGGCTCCGGCCGACGGGGCGGCGGTTTCGGGGCCTGCCGCAGTGGATTCGACATTACTCATGGCGACGGTGCCCCCGGCCTTCCAGCCCTGTACCATCCCGCCGGAACGGAGGAATGGCGCGGCGCTTTAGCTCCGGCCCTTGGCCCCTGCAATGGGGCGGCGCCTGCAACCGGACGAGCCGAAATGCATGGCGTTGCCCGCCATCGCGACCCGTGGTTTCAGGCCGCTATTCAGCTGCCGGAACCGACGAATCGGCAGCCGGCGAATCGGCGGCAGGGGGTGGCCCCGCCTCGACCGGAGCGCCCGCCGTGGCAGCGCCAGAGGTCATCGCCATCATCGAATCGATCCGCTGGATCCGTGCCGCAAGATCTGCTCGATAGGGCGCATCGGCCGGCGAACGCGCCAGCAGTTCGGCCCACATCGCGCGCGCTTCCGGCAAGCGGCCGGACTGTGCCAGGGCCAGGCCCATGAAGAACGGCGGGCCGGGGTGGGCCGGATCGAGATTCGCGGCCTTCTGGAAGGCGAACTGCGCAGCGGGCGAGATGACCCCGTCGCTGTGGCCGACCAGCGCATTGCCGAGCGATACCCACAAGTCCGCGTCCTTCGGGAACTGCTGCGTGCCCTTGCGCAGGATTTCGGCCGCCGCGCCGAACTGGCCCTGGCGGGCAAGGCCATCGGCAAGGATCAGCCAGCTCTGGCCCTGGGCAAAGCCGTTGCCCATCTGCTGCCGCTGCTTGAGCAGCGCTTCATCGGCGGCGCGCTTGTTCTCGATCGGAGCCTTGGGCGCGCCGGGCATGGCAGGCGAGCCTTGCAGCGCATAGCCGGCAATGCCTACGAGCAGCGCCGCGCCGGTCAGTTCCCACCCCGCCCGCGGCAGCTTCAGCACGAACGCCATGATGCCAAAGGCAACCGCGGCAATCAGGAGAACGAGGACCCAGGTCATGCGGTGTCTTCCTTGACCTTCACGCGCCGGAAACGCCCGCGCAGGAGGAGTGCGGCAATCAGCAGGAACACCAGCGGGGCGGCGAACAGCGGCCACATGATCGGCTTGTTCTGCGGCGCATAGCTGACGTAATCGCCATAGCGCTCGATCAGCCAGGCGCGGATGGCCTCTGGGTCTTCGCCGGCGGCAATGCGGGTGCGCACCTGGTGGCGCATGTCGCCGGCCATCGGGGCGTCGCTATCGGCGATCGACTGGCTCTGGCATTTCAGGCAGCGCAGCGTTTCCATCAGCCGCTGGGCCTTGGCCTCCTGCGCCGGATCGTCGAGCTGCTTGTAGGCCAGCGGCGCGGGCGGCAGTTGGTCCTGCGCCACGACGGGCGCAGCGAAGAGCAGCATCAGCGCAAGGATCAGACGCTTCACGACTGCGCCTCCTGCAGCTTGCGCAGGATCAGCGCCACGTCCTCCGGGCGGATCTCGCCCAGATGCTGATAGCGGATCACGCCCTTGCCATCGATGACGAAGGTTTCGGGCACGCCGGAAGAGCCGATGCCGACCTGCACTTCGGACAGGTCATCCTTGCCGATGCGGGCGAAGGGATTGCCATAGTTGCCGAGGAAGCGATCGAGGTCTTCGCGGCGGTCACGAATGGCCACGCCGTCGATCTCTACCCCACGCTGGCGCAGGGCTTCGAGTTGCGGCGCTTCGGCTGCGCAGGGGACGCACCAGCTGGCAAAGACATTGAGCAGGCGCGGCTTGCCGGTGATCATTTCAGCGGTAGACAAGCCGGGCCGTTCGGCAGTGGCAGCCGGAAGATTGAACTGCGGCAAGGGCTTGCCGACGAAGGCGCTGACCACCTCGCGGTCTGCCGGGCGGTAGAGGCCCCAGATCACCAGGACGAAAAACGCCCCGAACAGCGCGAGCGGAAGCCAGATGGCGAGGCTGGAGCGTTTCGGCGTATCCTCGCTCATTTGAGCATGTCCTGCTGGGCCTTGCGGAAGGCGATCTTGTCGAGCAGGCGGACGCGCTTGACGTCTTCCGCCACGCGGCCGAGCAGCGCGAGCAGGCCGCCGAACGCCACCAGTAAGCCACCCAGCCACAGCAGCGGAACGAACGGCTTCCACCAGAAGCGCATCTGCCAGCGGCCATCGTCACCCTCGTCGCCGAGCACGGCATAGAGCTGGCCGTTCCAGCGCGTATGCAGCGCGGATTCGGTACGCTCACCGGGGGGTGACGAGAATGTCCGCGCCTGCGGGTGCAACGTAACCGGCGGGCCACCCTTGTAGGAAGCGCTGATCGTGGCCTCGATGGCCGTCCAGTTCGGCCCGGCGACCGGCTCCATAGCCTCGAGCTTCAGGGCAATCGGGCCGACGCTTTGCGTATCGCCGATGTTCATCGCGGCGAGGCGTTCGACCGAGAATGCGCTTTCGCTGGCTGCGCCGAACAGCGCAACGCCAATGCCGCAGTGGGCCAGAACCATGCCCCAGACGGCAAGCGGGGTGCGGCGCAGGTTGCGCCCGCGCAAGGGCAGCCAGCTGCCGATGGCAAGGCCGATGCCGACGGCAATGCCGAGCATCGGCAGGAGCCGGGCCGACGGGAAAAGCACCACAACGCCGAGCAGGACGAGCGCGACGATCAGCGCCGGGATCGCCACAGTGGCCGTGATCCGCGAGGGGCGGTCCTTGCGCCAGCGCAGTAGCGGGCCGACGCCCATCATCAGCATCATCGGGATCGCGAAGATCGCCGAAACCGGGTTGAAATAGGGCGGGCCGACCGAAACCTTGGCGCCGAACGCCTCGGTCATCAGCGGATAGAGCGTGCCGAGCAGGACGATGCCGAGAATACCGCAGAGCATTACGTTGTTGAACACGAGGCTGGCTTCACGACTGAACAGGCTGAAGCGTTCGCCTTCGGTCACGGTCGAGGCGCGAATGCCGAACAGCGCCAGCGCGCCGCCGATGTAGATCGCCAGCAGGGCAAGGATGAACGAGCCACGTTCCGGATCGACGGCAAAGGCGTGAACCGAGGTGAGGATGCCCGAGCGGACGAGGAACGTGCCGACCATCGACATCGAGAACGCGATCACGCCAAGCATCACGGTCCAGGCG
The DNA here is from genome assembly GCA_026400375.1 of Novosphingobium sp. Taxonomy (GTDB): domain Bacteria; phylum Pseudomonadota; class Alphaproteobacteria; order Sphingomonadales; family Sphingomonadaceae; genus Novosphingobium. The sequence goes on from JAPLPG010000042.1 coordinate 3,264, forward strand.
CGCAGGGCGTTGCGGCTGGCCAGGACCGACGAGGAATGCAGCAACGCGGTGGCGGCAAGCCACGGCATCAGCGACGCGTTTTCGACCGGGTCCCAGAACCACCAGCCGCCCCAGCCGAGCGTGTAGTAGGCCCAGTAGGAACCGGCGGTGATGCCGACCGTAAGGAATATCCATGCGCCGAGCACCCATGGCCGCATCGCGCGGGCAAAGGACGGGCCGACATCGCGCGTGATCAGCGCGCCGATGGCAAAGCTGAACGCGACCGACAGGCCGACGTAACCGACGTAGAGCGTGGGCGGGTGGAAGGCGAGGCCGACGTCCTGCAGCAGCGGATTGAGGCCCTGCCCTTCGGGCGCGGGTTCAGGCAGACGCTCGAACGGATTCGAGGACAGCAGCAGGAACGCGTAAAAGCCAAGGCTGACAAAGGCCTGCCCGGCAAGCGTGGCCAGCAACGTATCTTCGCGCAGGCGCTTTTCGACCAGCGCCACCACGCCGCCGGACATCGCCATGACCGTGATCCACAGCAGCATCGAGCCTTCATGGTTGCCCCAGGTGCCCGCCAGCTTGAAGATGAACGGTTTCATCGAGTGGCTGTTGGCGGCGACCAGCTTAACCGAAAGGTCGGTTTCCAGAAACAGGGTGATCAGGCAGACGAACGAAATCCCGACGAGCAGCCCCTGGATGACCGCGAGCGGACGGACGATGCCCGCCAGTACCGCGCCACCGGGTCGCAAGGCAGAGAAGCCCGCAAAAAGCTGCAACAGGGCAAGCGCTGCTGCCATCCACAGGACGGCGAGGCCGATTTCGGCAATCATTTCGTTTCAGCCACCACTTGCTTGGCCTGTTCCGGCGTCATGTCGCCCATCTGGCGCGGGACGTAGTTTTCATCGTGCTTGGCCAGCAGGTTGTCGGCCACGAAGGTCTGCTTTTCCATACGCCCTTCAGCGACCACGCCCGACCCTTCGACAAAGAGATCGGGCGTGATGCCGGTAAAGCGCACCGGCACTCGCGCCTTGCCATCGCCGACGACGAAATCGATCGTCACGCCATCGCTGCGAGTCTTGAGCGAGCCCTTTTCGACCATGCCGCCAAGACGGATGGCGCGGCCCTGTTCCGGCGGGTTCTTCACCAGATCGGCCGGAACGTAGAAATAGCTGGCCTGGTTGGACAGGGCATAGGCGGCCAGCAGGCCCGCGCCGATCAGCGCGACCAGCGCGATGACGATCAGGACAAGCCGCTGATGCTTGGGCTTGATGCCGCCCGATACCCTGGTGTTCACTTGGATCTCACCTTATCCCGACGACGTTCGGCACGGACCATGGCCGCCAGCGTCCAGCCGACCAGCAACAAGGTGCCGATCACCCCGACGCACAGGGCGGCCACAACGTAATCCCACTGCTCAAGTCCTTCGCGCATCGTGTTCTTATGCCATGGCTTTCCGGCGCAAGCGCGCCTCGGCCTGAATATCGGCCAGGAGGGTGCGCATGCGCGCGACGACGACGCCGCCGAACACCAGGCTGAAGCCCAGCGCGGCGATCAGCAGCGGCCAGAGGAACGTGCCATCGATCGCCGATTTGTCTGCGGTGATCGATGGCGGCTGATGCAGGCTGTTCCACCACACCACCGAACGGTTGATGATCGGGATGTTGATCGCGCCGACAAGGCCGAAGATCGCGGTGATGCGGTTGCCCCCGCCCCCGCCCGCCATGTCACGCTGGGCGGCGCCGGACAGCGCGATGTAGCCGAAATAGAGGAACAGCAGGATCAGGAAGCTGGTCAAGCGGCCATCCCACACCCACCAGGTGCCCCATGTCGGCCGGGCCCAGATCGATCCGGTGGCAAGGCAGATGGCGGTGAACACGGCGCCGGGCACGGCAGCGGCGCGCCCGGCAATCGCGGCCAGCGGATGGCGCCAGACAAGTTCGACCAGGCTGGCGATGGCGATGGTGGACCATCCGGCCATGCCCAGCCAAGCGGCCGGCACGTGGATGAACAGGATGCGGACGGTTTCCCCCATCAGCCGATCGGGCGGAACGACAAGCACGCCGTACAGGACCGCCCCCATCGACAGGAGCAGGCCGGAGACCAGCAGAAGCGGCATCATCCAGCGGGCAAGGCGCAGGAAACGGGCGGGATTGGCAAAACCGTGCATGGGCGCGGGGCAGTCTGATCCTTCTCCCGGAAACGTGCGCGTCCGGTTGGTTCCCGCTCTGCCACCGCGCGCGCCACGCCGCAAGCGCAATGGCGGGAAGCCACACCAAAAGGCTATGCCGCGATGGGCCGTCACGCTGATTCAGCGCAAAAACGGAATCTTGAAGGAGGAGGAAGATGGGGCGACCGAGGGGGTTCGAACCCCCGACCTCCGGTACCACAAACCGGCGCTCTAACCAGCTGAGCTACGGTCGCCACATCATCTGCACAGAACAAGCTGCGCGGGGCGGTCCCTTTGCAGAAAGGCACAGGAAAGGGAAGCGGAAATTTTGCAGGAGGGCGCCGATCAGCGACTGAAGCGGTCGCCCCATGCGCGGAAAGCAACGCGCGGCGGGTTGAGGCCGACATCGATCAGCGCCTGCTCTTCCAGCACGGCCGAATCGACGGTGACGGTCTGCGTCAGCAGGAACCAGCGGCTGCGCACCTGCACCTGGCCGGTGCCATCGCCCCCGCCGCCAAGGCCGCGCAGGGCATCCTCGGCCTTGGCCCAGCCCGGCGCGGGCCGGCCGGCGATCAGCGCGCGGGCACGGTCGACCGGCAGGGCAGCCGGTGAGATCATCGCCAGCAGCGGGGCCTGATCGGCACGCAACGTGTTGATGTTGATCGGGGAAAGCTGCGCCACGGGCAGCGCGCAAAGCCACGGGCGCAAGCGTTCGTAGAACTGCGGTGTCATCCCCCGCACCGCGCGAATCTCGCTGACATCACCGATCAGGCGGCCCGCCGTGCGATAGGGCACGGGCCGTCCCTGATAGCTGTCGTCCTCTGCCCCGTTGGGCGCTGGCGCATTATCGGAATCGATCCAGTCCGCCACCGAATCGCTGATGATCGCAGCCTCAGCCTCGGGAATGGCGAGGCTGCGCATCAGCGCGCGCATCTGGTTGAGGCCGGCCACGCGCAGGGTGTTGCGGCCTTGTGCGTCCTGTTCCACCAGCGAATTGAGATTGAAGCAATTTCCGGCATCGTCCACCCGCGCCATGACCGTGCCGCGTGGCAGGGGCAGCGGAAAGTCGCGGCCGAGCAGGCCTCCCCGATCGACCGTGCGCTCCTGCGATTGATCGACCATCGCCTTGATCCGCGCCATCGCCAGCGATTCGGCGCTGGTGGCATAGAGGCGTGCCTGGGTCATCGCCTGCCCGTTTCCGGCAAGGCGCGTGGCAAGGTTCAGGCGATCGAGCATCACCGCCGCGATCACCGCCATCACCGCCACCAGCAGCAGGACGGACAGGAGGGCGGCACCGCGCTCTTCGGGATCGCCCATGCTCATTGGTAATTGACCCCGACCAGCGAGACGATGCGCAAGGGCGCCGCGCCCTTTTGCGGGATCAGCAATTCGACCGCCACGGGCAGCTCGGTGGACAGTTGCGGCTCCCACCGGTCGCGCCAGTTGCCGTCCTTGCTGCGGAAGCGGACGGTGGGCGCTGCCATGATCGGCAGGACCGGTGCCGCGGCATCGGCGGGGGCGCCATCGGGAAAGGGATAGCCGGCCCGCATCAGGGCATTGGCGGTCAGTCGGTATTCGACCTTCTGCAGGCCGGGGCGCGGCGCGCC
>JAPLPG010000331.1 GCA_026400375.1 Novosphingobium sp.
ACTTCGCCTTCGTGGTGGACGCGGCGGCGGCCGCCGGCGACCTGGCGCGGGCGGTGGCGGGCGCGGACAAGGCCCTGATCGCCGAGGTGCGGGTGTTCGACGTCTATCGCGGCCCCGGCGTGCCGGAGGGCAAGGCCTCGATCGCGGCGGCAGTGACCGAGGATCTGGTCGGCAAGGTCAGCGCGGTCGATCTGGTGAGGGCTGGCGTGGAGACGCTGGGCGGCAAGGGCGGCGGTGGCCGTCCGGACATGGCGCAAGGCGGCGGTCCGGATGGGACGAAGGCAGCCGAGGCCGTCGCTGCGGCAAAGGCCGTAGTGGCGGGCTAGGGCCGTTCATGCGATGCCTGTCGTCATGACTGACATCGCCAGGATCGTGGCCGATATTGCCGAGGAGATGCGCGACGTGACGGAGCGCGGCGCGGTTGCGTCGTATATTCCGCCGCTGGCGCAAGTGTCTCTCGGCAAGTTCGGCATGGCCGTGGTCATGGCCGATGGCGCGGTTCATGTGGCCGGAGATGCCGACGAGGCGTTTTCGATCCAGTCGATTTCCAAGGTGTTTGCGCTGACCCAGGCGCTGGGCGCGGTGGGCGACCAGCTGTGGCACCGGGTAGGCCGCGAGCCTTCGGGCAGCGCGTTCAACTCCATCGTCCAGCTGGAAAGCGAGCGGGGCATCCCGCGCAATCCCTTCATCAATGCCGGTGCCATCGTCTTGTGCGATGTGCTGCTGGGCCGGTGCGAGCCGCGCGAGGCGATCGGGCAGATGCTGCGCTTCGTGCGGATGCTGGCAGGCGACGATACCGGATCCATTCGCATAGACGAGACGGTGGCGCTGGCCGAGCAGGACACCGGCTTTCGCAACATGGCGCTGGCCAACTACATGCGCGCCTTCGGCAACATCCGCGCGCCGGTAGAGCGAGTGCTGGGCGTGTACTTCCACTTCTGCGCGCTGGCGATGACCTGCCGCGAGCTGGCGCTGGCCGGGCGTTATCTGATGGATGGCGGGCGGGTGGCCGGACACTCGGTCGTCACGGCCAATCGCGCGCGGCGCATCAATGCGCTGATGATGTCATGCGGACACTACGACAATTCCGGCGATTTTGCCTTCCGCGTCGGCCTGCCGGGCAAATCGGGCGTGGGCGGCGGCATCCTGTCGGTCGTGCCGGGGGTGGCGAGCATTGCGGTGTGGTCGCCCGGGCTTAACGCCGCCGGCAATTCGCAACTGGGGACGATGGCGCTGGAACGCCTGGTCCAACGCACCGGCTGGAGCGTGTTCGAGCCGCGGTAGAGCCGCCAGGCGATTCAGCGTGGACCGCTTGCGCGCCGCGTCGTACCTTCGGCCCCGCGCGCGATGTCGCGTTCGCGCATTGTGGCGTCGGTCTGCTGGGCCTTGTCAACCTTGCCGGTATTGGGCTGATCGTGTTGGGTCTTGGGGCTGAGGTCCGGCTGGGTGGTGTCCTTCACGTCTGTTCTCCTTGAAAAAAGCGCTTTGCATGAAAGGTTAACGTGTTGGCCCGCAAAGGGTTGCGGGCGATCAGGCAGAGCGTTCGCGCAGGGAGGCAGACTTGAGGCGGGGCAGGGCGTTCAGTTCGCCCTCTTCCTGGATCTTGCGGCGGAATTCATCGCGCTTTTCGTGGATCGAGGCGATCACCGGCCCCATCGGGAAGCCGAGATCGACCAGCACCGCTTCGGACAGTTGCAGCGAACTTTCCAGTGTTTCGGGCACGGCGTGGCTGGCACCTGCCTTGTAGAGTGCGGCGGCGTGGCTGGCATCGCGGGCGCGGACGATGATCGGCAGGTCGGGGTGGGCGACGCGCAGCTTCTTGACCATGCGCAGGATCAGCACGGGTTCGTCCATCGTCAGGATCATGGCCTTGGCATCATCGAGACCCAGCCTGGCGATGGCGGCTTCGCTGTCGACGTTGCCGAAGACCACGGGCAAGCCATCGGTACGCGCAGCGCGGACGATGGCGGGATCGGTATCGATGCCGAGCCATGCCGCGTTGTGGACGCTGAGCATTTCGGCGATCAGGCGCCCGACGCGGCCAAAGCCCATGACCACCACGCGCTCGCCCTCGGGCTCGGGCACGGATACGGCCTGCCCGGCGTCGGCTGCGTCCTTTTCCAGACGGCCGGCGAGCGTTTCGCCAAGCTTGGCCAGCATCGGGGTGATGGTGAGGCCGATGGCGGTGACGATCTGCCAGAACTGCGCTGTTCCGGGATCGATCAGCGAGGCTTCGCCCGCCGCGGTCAGCACGATCAGCGTGGTTTCCGAGGGGCTGGCCATGAGAATGCCGGTCTGCAGGGCCGTGGCGCGGTTCTTGCCCATTGCGCGCAGGGCAATGCCGGTGACGACGGCCTTGAGCACGACCACGCCCAGCACCGCGATGGTCAGCGGCACGATCTGGGCCCAGACCACGCGCAAGTCTATGCCCATGCCGATGGTGATCAGGAACACGCCGAGCGCGAGGCCCTTGAACGGCTTGGTGATCGATTCGACTTCGGAATGGTATTCGGTCTCGGCGATCAGCAAACCCGCCAGCAGCGCTCCCATGATCGGCGACAGGCCGACCATCGAGGTGGCAAGCGCCGAGGCGATGACGACGAGCATCGTGGCGGCGAGGAACAGTTCGGGGCTCTTGGTCTGGGCCGCCTGCGCGAACAGGCGCGGTAGCAGCAACCTGCCGCCGACCAGCAGCACCGCCACCACGATTCCGCCGTAGATCAGCGTTTCGGCCAGGGTCGGCCCGGCATCGTGGGCGGTGAAGGGGGCAAAGGCGCCGAGCAGGAAGATGATCGGGACCAGCGCGATATCCTCGAACAGCAGCATGGCCAGTGCCGCGCGCCCGACCGGCCCTTGCGTGCCTGAAATCGGCAGCACCAGCGCCGTTGACGACAGGGCAAGGGCGAGGCCCAGGCCGAACGCGCCGCTGATCGGCAGTCCGGTTGCCATCAGCACGCCCGAAAGCAGAAAGGCCGATACGCCCAGTTCCATCGCGCCAAGCCCGAAGACGAGGCGGCGCATGTCCCACAGGCGGTTGAACGACAGTTCCAGGCCGATTTCGAACAGCAGCAGGATGATGCCGAATTCGGCAAAGGGCGTGATCGCTGCCGGATCGGTTATGGTGATGTGATAGAGCCAGGGAAACTGGCCGGTGAGCGAGCCGAGCCCGAAGGGACCGACGGCAAGGCCGACCAGAATGAACCCGATGATCGGGGTGATACGCAACCGGGCGAAGGCTGGAATGACGATCCCGGCTGCGCCAAGGACCACGAGAACATCGGAAAGTGCGGTAGTCGGTTCGAGATTTCCTGCCATGCCGGCAGGGTAGGGGAGGGTGAGCGCGAAGTCACCCGCTATGGTCTACCGATGTGGTTGAAATTCGCCCCAAGTCGCGAACGTACCTTTTGAAACTCGCCGCTCAGTAAGTCTCACTCCCCTCCCGCAAGCGGGAGGGGCTGGGGGTGGGTTTGCGACACCTCGCATCGGTAAGCGAGATCTGCACCAAACGAAAAGGGCCCCGGTGTGAACCGGAGCCCTTCGCTGCTTCTGTGAAGCGCTTGGCGATTACGCCCAGGTCTTCATTTCCGCTTCGAGGTTCTCGACGATGGCTTCGAAGAACTTCTCGGTGGTCATCCACGCCTGATCGGGGCCGATCAGCAGGGCGAGGTCCTTGGTCATCTTGCCGCTTTCGACGGTTTCGATGCAGATCCGCTCGATCGTTTCGGCAAACTTCACCACTTCGGGGGTCTCGTCGAACTTGCCGCGATACATCAGGCCGCGGGTCCAGGCGAAGATCGAGGCGATCGGATTGGTCGAGGTCTGCTTGCCCTGCTGGTGCTGGCGGTAGTGACGGGTCACCGTGCCGTGGGCAGCTTCAGCCTCGATGGTCTTGCCATCGGGCGACATGAGGACCGAGGTCATCAGGCCGAGCGAGCCAAAGCCCTGTGCGACGGTATCTGACTGGACATCGCCATCGTAGTTCTTGCAGGCCCAGACGAACTTGCCCGACCACTTGAGCGCCGAGGCGACCATGCCGGTTTTGTTGAAGAGGCTGGTGACATGGCCTTTGATGGTCTGGAGATGCAGATTCATGAGCAGGCTGATTTCGATGTTGGATTTGCCCTCAGTGAGCCAGTAGGCGATCTCGGCTTCGCGGGGGGAATGAACGG
>JAPLPG010000274.1 GCA_026400375.1 Novosphingobium sp.
AACGCTTCGGTGCCGTAGGTGGCCGCCCGTTCCGCCGCGAGGTCTGCGGCGGTCAGCGTCGATTCATGGTTTGCATTGCTGGTCATGCGTTTTGCTCCCGCAGCGGCCGTTTCATCAGGCAGTCAGTTCCATGCCGGCCATGTCGCCCTTGGCGCGCCAATCGGCCATCATTGCGTCGAAATTGTCCCAGCCATAGCCCCAGCCGGGGAACAGCGCCCACTTCTGGTTCACTTCGCCTTCGTTGTTGAAATAGCCGGGCGGGCAGCGCGCCTGCAGGGCCGAAATGTCGGGCTTGATCTCGGAATAGGTGCGCACGTAATCGTCCTGCGCTTCTTGCGTCGGCTCGACCCGGCTGATGCCCCGGCGCAGCGCTTCGGCGAAGATGAAGGCCGCGTGGTGGCCCTGCTTGCCGAACTGTTCGGTAACCGAGGAATTCACCCCGCCCTGGATATAGCCGATGAAGGCCATGTTGGGGAAACCGTGAGTGGTTACGCCCTGGAACGTCAGCGGGCCATTGCGCCAGTGATCATAGATCGAAAGGCCATCGGCACCGGTGAATTCGGGAATGCCCCAGCGCCGGTCGAGGTCCGAAGTGACTTCGAAGCCGCTGGCGAAGACTACGCAATCGACCGGGTATTCGGTGCCATTGGCGATGAACCCGTTCTCGGTCAGTTCCTTGATGCCCAGCGTTTCCGAGACGTCGATCAGCGTCACGTTGTCGCGGTTGAACGCGGGATAATAGTCGTTGCTGGAAAGCGGGCGCTTGCACATGTGGTGATACCACGGCTTGAGCGCATCGGCGGTGGCCGGGTCCTTGACCAGTTCGTCGCAGCGGGAGCGCAGACGTTCCATCACGCGGAAGTCCATCACCTCGCGCTTTTCCAGAAACTCTTCCATCGTGATTTCGCGGCCCTCGGCGGCGATCTCGGCAGAGAGGTTGCGGTTGATCTAGTCCAGATGTCGCAGATCAGATCCTCCTCTCCGGGCTGGAAGGCTTCCTGCGCGCCGCGATGGAAATTGGCGATGCGCTGCTGCTGCCAGCCGGGCTGGAGCGAGGCCGCCCAATCGGGGTCGGTCGGCGGATTGGGGCGTTCGTCGACTGTCGATGGCGTGCGCTGGATGACATAGAGCTGCTTGGCATGGCGCGCGAGGTGCGGCACGGCCTGGATCGCGGTGGCGCCGGTGCCGACAATGGCAACCCGCTTGTCGGCCAGCTTGTTCAGGACCGGGTCGGTCGCGCTGCCGCCGGTGTATTCATAGTCCCAGCGCGAGGTGTGGAACAGCTTGCCCTTGAACAGGTCGATGCCCTTGATCGAGGGCAACTTGGGCATGTTGAGCACGCCCGGTGCCATCACCACGAATCGCGGGTGCAGCACGTCTCCGCGATTGGTCTTCACCGTCCAGCGGCGCGAGGCCTCATCCCACTTGAAGCTGGTGACCTGCGTGTGCAGCAGCGCCTTTTCGGCAAAGCCGAACCGTTCGGCGATGGAGCGGGCATAGGCCTGGATTTCCGCCCCTTCGGCAAACTTCTTCGAGGGCAGGAAGCCCATCTCCTCGAGCAGCGGGAGATAGCAGTAGGCGTCATTGTCGCACTGCACGCCTGGGTACTTGTTCCAGTACCACACGCCGCCGAAATCGCCGGCGGTATCGATGTTGCGGACCGACGCAACGCCCTCGCGGGCCAGGTGGTAGCTTGCGATGATCCCGCCCCAGCCCGCGCCGAGCACAAGCACGTCAAGTTCTTCGGTGATGGCTTCGCGCGGGGCGACCGGATTGTAGGGATCGATCGCGTAATCGCCGGTGCCGCCCTTGCCGAGCGCGACGTATTGCCCCTGCCCATCCTTGCGCAGCCGCTTTTCCTTCTCGATCCGGTACTTTTCGCGCAGTGCCGGAATATCGATCACATCAGCCGCAGGAATGCGGGTGGTCTGGCAGGTGGTGGCGGGCATCCGTCTCTCTTTCCCTCTTCGCGCGATTCCTCAGGAGTTCGGATCGCGGCGACTTTGTCCGGGCTCTTTATCAACAGTGTTGTTCATTATCGTCAATCGGGAGGGTGCGTGCTGCTTTTCGATAGCGCCCCGGCGATATGCGCTCGCGGCAATCAGGCCCCTGCGCACGTAAGTGCGCGATCAGGCCCCTGTGCACGCAAGTGCGCGATCAGGCCTTGCGCACGTAAGTGGCCTCGTCCCGCGCGGGGAATGCGGGAAACGCGCCGTAATCGGGAGTGTCGACATAAGCGCCGGTCAGATCGGGCGGGCCACGATACTTGAAGCTCCAGTGCCGCAGGACAAAGCGCCACAGTCCGTCTTCCTCGGCATAGCGATCATGATACCAGCCGATCGTCATGGCCGTGGCGCCATCATGCATCGTGGCGAACTCCGTCATGTTGAGCCGCCCGATCACGCCCTCGCCTTCGGGCGCGAGAATGGCGGGGCCGCACAGCAGGTGGATGCGCTTGCACCGGCCGAGCAGCTGCTGGCACGCGCCGGCCAGAGCCTCACGGCCCTGCACTTCCATCCCGGCGATCTTCCACACGCCATCGGTTGTCCAGCAAGCGGCGAAGGCTTCGGCATCCTGCCGCCACACCGCATCGACGAATCGGGCGTGAAGCTGGCGGATGCCGTAGTCGGCAGAAATCATGTCGGTCATTGATCATCCTCCACCCAGCGCGAGGTGAGCGCGCGGGGACTCAGGTACTTGGTCTTGGTCCAGCCACCATCGACGACGATGGACTGGCCGTTGATCATCTCGGCGCCGGGCGAGCACAGGAACGCGATCGTGCTGGCCGCGTCCTCCACTTCTGAAAGGCGCGGGTAGGGCGTGGTTTCCACGTTGTTGCGCTTGAAGGTCTCGTCCTCGAAGCGATGGCGGACCATGTCGGTCATCGTCACGCCCGGCGCGACGCAGTTCGAGCGGATGCCGCGCGGGCCATATTCGCAGGCCATGTGTTCGGTCAGCGATTTGAGCCCGCCCTTGGCCGCCGAATAGGCCCCGCCACGCCGGCCGCCGATCATCGCGAAGGTCGAGGTCACGTTGACGATGCCCGAGCCGGGCTGAAGATGCGGGATCACTTCGCGCGCCAGGCGGAACGGTGCCTTGAGCATAAGGTCGAGAAACGAATCGAGCGTCTCGTCGTCGGTTTCGTCAAGCGGCCTGGGGCTGCCGGCGCCAGCATTGTTGATCAGGAAATCGACCCCGCCGAACCGTTCCAGCGCAAGGGCGACAATGCGTTGCGGGGCGTCCTTTGCAGTCACGTCAACGGCGATGGTGGCGACCCGTGCCGGATCGCCTATCGCCTGTTCCAGTGTGGCGAGCTTGGCCGGATCGCGCCCCGCGCCGACCACGTTCATGCCCATTTCGAATAGCTTGATGGCGGTGCCGAGGCCAATGCCGCTGCCCGCTCCGGTGATGATGGCTGTCTTCATGCCTGCACTTGCGCCGCTTCGGACCGATCCTGTCAAGCGAGGCGGGGCCAAGCATCGCCCGAGCGGTTTGCCCGCAGGCAGGCGCTGCGATAGCCAAAGCGCCAAGAGGAGCTGCACAAGTGGGCAAGCTGACAGGAAAAGTGGCGGTTGTGACCGGCGCCAGCCGCGGCATCGGCAAGGGCATTGCCCTGGCCCTCGCCGCAGAGGGGGCGACGGTTTACGTCACCGGGCGCACCGTGGCAGCAGGCGATGACCCCCTGCCCGGCTCGGTTGCGGAAACCGCAGCGCAATGCAGTACACGGGGCGGCGAACGGGGCGGCAAGGGCATTGCCGTGGCCTGCGACCATGCCGACCACGATCAGATTGCCGCGCTGTTCCGGCAGGTGCGCGCAGACAGCGGACGGCTCGACATACTCGTCAACAATGCCTTCCCGATTCCCGACGATCTGCTGGAGCCCAAGGGGTTCTGGGAAAAGCCGCTGTCGAACCTTGCGATGATGGACGTGGGCGTGGATGGGGCCTTCGTGGCCGCGTGGCATGCTGCCCAAATCATGGTGCCGCAGGGCTCCGGCCTGATCGTGGGCATATCGGGCTATGCGGCGGTGACCTATACTTATGGCGTTCTGTTTGGCCTGTCCAAGACCGCGCTGGGCCGGATGACGCGCGACATGGCCCTGGAGCTGAAACCGCATGGCGTTGCCGCGGTCAGCCTCTGGCAGGGCCTGACGCTGACAGAGCGCGCGCTAGAGAACCTTGCCAAGGTTCCTGAGAAGATGACCGGGTCGATCACCGGGCAGCGGGGCAGCTCGGTCGAGCATCCAGGCCGCGTGATCGCAGCCTTGGCATGCGATCCGGCGATCATGGCACGCAGCGGCGGTGAATTCATCACCGCCGAGATTGCGCGCGAATATGGCGTGACAGACGACGACGGCAGCTGGGTGGAATCGATGCGCGAAACGCGCGGATCCCCGATCTGGCAGCCGGTTTAGGGAGTAAGGGAAATGAGCGAACTTCGCTTTGATGGCCGCGTGGCTGTCATCACCGGGGCCGGGCGCGGGCTTGGCCGGGCCTATGCGCTGCTGCTGGCGGCGCGCGGCTGCAAGGTAGTGATCAACGACAACGGCAGTGCCACGCGCGGTGACGAGATCGTCTCGAACCCAGCGCAGGAAGTCGTGGACGAAATCGTCGCAGCTGGCGGAGAAGCGGTGGCCTGCACCGAAAGCGTGGCGACGGCGCAAGGCGCAACCGCCATCGTGCAGGCAGCCATCGATGCCTGGGGCCGGATCGACGTGCTCATCCACAACGCCGGCAACGTGCGCTATGGCATGATCGCCGATCTTTCGGACGATGATCTGAACGCGGTGTTCGACGTGCACCTGAAGGGCGGCTTCTGGCTGGTGCGCGCCGCGTTCCCGCACATGGCAGCGGCGCAATACGGGCGCGTGATCCTGACCTCTTCGTGCAGCGGCCTTTACGGCAGCAAGAACACGGTGAACTATGGCATGTCCAAGGCCGGCCTGATGGGCCTGAACAACGTGACCGCGCTGGAAGGCGGGCCCTACAACATCCGGTCGAACACGATCATTCCGGCCGCCGTCACGCGCATGGCCGACGGGCTGGACACCAGCGCCTACCCGCCGATGGACCCGGAACTGGTGGCCCCCATGGTCGGCTGGCTGGCGCACGAAAGCTGCGACGTTTCGGGCGAACACTACATTGCCGCCGCCGGACGCATGGCGCGCGCCTTTGCCACCGAAACCAAGGGCGTGTTCCGCAAGGACTGGTCTATCGAGGACATTGCCGCAGACATCGCCGCGATCCGCGATCCTGCGGGCGAGCGCTGGACCTTCCCGCCCTACCCCTCGGGCATGTCCGACCATTTGGGCCGCAGCTTCGAATGGGCCCACAAGGAACGCGCCCAATGATGGCCGAGGGCCTCGACGCGCTTCTTGCCCGCGAGGCCATTCGCACTACGCTTGCCGCTTTGGCGCGGGGCGAGGACCGGCGCGATGCGGGGCTGATCTCCAGCGCATTCTGGCCTGACGCAACGATCGATTTCGGCGTGTTCCGCGGCACGTTCGCCGAATATCTCGCCTGGGTGGTGCCGGGGTCCGAAGCGATCACCAACACCCAGCACGTGTTGGGGCAAAGCCACATCGCGCTTGCCGGCAGTACCGCACGGGTGGAGACGCACGTAATCTCCTACCACCGCGTCGATTTCGGCAGCGGGGATGAACACGATACCTGCATGGGTGGGCGCTATCTCGACCTGTTCGACGCGCGCGACGGCGATTGGCGGATCGCCGAACGCACCATGCTTTATGACTGGTCACAGGACTGGGGCGGTGCCGCAGACTGGAGCCAGGGGCTGATGGGCATGGCGTTCAGCGCAGCCCACTATTCCGGCCGCGCCCATGGCGATCACAGCGAAGACTACTTCCGGCAGGGAGCATGAACGAGCGGCTGCAACGGCTGCTTGACCGGCAGGACATCCTCGATTGCCTGACCCGCTTTTCACGCGGGATGGACCGGTTCGACCGCGAGATGTTCCTGTCGGCCTTCCACGATGATGCGACGATCGCGGCCGGGCCGTTCGTTGGCAGCGCGACGGAATGCTGGGACTGGGCATGGCCGATGCACGCAGCGGCGCAAGTGCTGCACCATCACGCCCTGCTCAATCACAGTGTCGAGATCGACGGCGATGTGGCCCATGCCGAGACGTACTACCAGTTCATCGCCCGCAACCATCCGTTCGAACCGGACGGCGGCGAGACGGTGATGCAGGCCGGTGGTCGCTACATCGACCGGCTGGAACGGCGCGGCGGGGAATGGCGCATTGCCCTGCGCACCAACCTGATCGAATGGTCTTGCCTTAACCCTGCGCTGCCCTTGCCGTTCGGCGATGTACCGGACATCGCCGCCAACGGCGTTTCCGCGCGCGACCGCAGCGATCCGAGCTATGCCCGGCCGCTGATCAACCAGCGGGCGCGGCAGCTTCCTTAAGCCGGTCGCGGATCACGTTCTTCAGCACCTTGCCCGCATCGTTGCGCGGCAGCGAGGGCCACAGCGCTACCTCTTCAGGGTATTTGAAGCGGGCCACACCCAGGCCCGAGAGGTGTTCCGCGATTACTGCGACATCGGGCATGGCATCACCGCGCGGCACGATCACCGCCACGGCCCGCTCTCCGGTGCGCGGGTGCGGCACACCGACGATGGCAATTTCGGCAATGGCCGGGTGGCCGGTCAGCAGGTCCTCGATTTCCTTCGGCGCGATGTTCTCGCCATTGCGGATGATCAGGTCCTTGATCCGCCCGGTAACGACGACGTGGCCCGATGGCGACAGCTCGCCCTGATCGCCCGAACGGTAGAAACCCTGCTCGTCAAAGGCGGCGGCCTCGTCCTCGGCGCGGGCATATCCGGCCATGAGCTGCGGTCCACGCGCGCGGATTTCGCTATCGGGGCCGATGACCACTTCGGCAATGCCAGCACGGCCATCGGTCTGCGCAGCGGCGTCGGCTTCGTCATCGCCCAGCGCGCCGACGGTGGTAACCGGCAGTTCGGTGGAGCCATAGACCCGGCTGACGCGCGCCTTGGCAAAGTGCGCGCGCGCTTCATGGATCAGGGCCGGCGGCACGGAGGCACCGCCGCAGATGAACACTTTCAGCGCGGGCAGGTCTGTGCCGGCATCGCGCGCGGCATTCAGCAGGCCCTGCAGGAATGGTGTCGCCCCCGCCATGTGCGTAATGCCTTCGGCAAGCATGAGCCGCACCGCCTCGGCCGGGTCCCACGCTTCCATCAGCACAGCGCAAGTGCCAAGCATCACCGGCATTTCGAACGCATAGATCGACCCGCCGATGTGGCTGACCGGCGAAGGCACGAGGAATGCATCGCCCGGTTCGACCAGCCAGTGCCTGCCGATCTGGCGAATCAGCGCACCGATGGTGTTGTGCGTGTGCAGCACGCCCTTGGGCCGTCCGGTGGTGCCGCTGGTGTACATGACCATGCGCACGTCATCGGGATCGACCGTGGGCAGCGACGCATCGACGCGCCAGGCGAGGAGGTGTTCCCAGGCCACCTGCCCCTCGCCCGCGGTGCCGCGCAGGACCACGACTTCGGGCGGGTGTTCCATCTGCGCGCAGACGCGGGCCAGCATCCCCGCGCAATCGTGCCCGCGAAAAGCCTGCGGCACGAAGATCATCCGGCAATCGGCATCGTCGAGGATGAAGCGCAAGTCATGGTCGCGCAGCGAAGGCAGGATCGGGTTGGCGACAAGGCCCGCCATCGTCGCCGCCATGTAGATGACAGCCGCCTCATGCCAGTTGGGCAACATGAAGCTGATGACGCTGCCCGGCGCGAAGCGGGCTGCAAGAACGCCGCCAAGCGCTTCTGACCGGGCCAGCAGATCGGCCGCAGTCAGCCACACCGGGCCATCGACCAGCAGCACCCTGTCCGGGTCGCGGGCAGCTTCGGCGCGCAAGGCATCGGCGCAGGTTTCCCGGCTCCACCAGCCATCGGCATAAGCGGTTGCAGCGCGGGCTTCGTCCCAGCGGATCGACCATCCGCCTGCAGTGGTCTTGCGTGTCACGTCCATGCACGCACCTTGGCCCAGCAACGCCCATGCCGTCACCCTTGGGGGTACAGTCATCGCGGTTGCGATCCGGCAAAGCTGACACCAGGCGCGGTTGCGATCCAGCAGAGCTGGCCGTGGCCCATCGCCCGAACGATGCAAGCCTTCGCCAGCTTGACACTCCCCCGGGCAATCAGGCTGATCGAAACGGAAAGGAATTCATTCATGACACGTTCCCTCAACAGCCGCGTTGCGATTGTCACCGGCGCTGGATCGGGCATTGGCCGCGCCATCGCGCTGCGCCTGGCCGAAGACACCGCGCGCATCGCCATCTGGGACATCAATCTGGCTGGCGCAGAAGAAACCGCGCAGATGATCCGCGATGCGGGCGGTACGGCCATCGCGCTGGATGTCGATTGTTCCGACAAGGCCGCGATCAAGGCAGCGGCTGACCGCACCCGGGCCGAGCTTGGCCCCGTCGCCATTGTCGTCAACAATGCCGGAATCGCGCCGTTCACCCCGTTCCTGCAGACCGACGACGACCTATTCGACAAGGTCATCCGCATCAACCTGCGCGGGCCGTGGCTGGTGACGAAGGAAGTCCTGCCCGACATGCTCGAAGCAGGCTGGGGCCGCGTGATCAACATCACCTCGTCCTCGGTGCAGACCGGTTCGCCCGCGCAGGGGCATTACGTTTCGTCCAAGGGCGGGCTAGTCGGCATGACCAAGGCACTCGCGCTCGAATTTGCACCCACCGGCGTGACCTTCAACATGATCCCGCCGGGCTTCATCGATACCCCGATGCTGCGCGCTGCGCCAATCGATGCCGATGCCTTTGCCAAGACCCTGCCGATGCAGCGGATCGGCCAGCCCGAGGATATCGCCGCCGCCGCCGCCTATCTGGCATCGGAAGAAGCAAGCTATATCACCGGGCAGGTCATCTCCACCAACGGCGGCCGCTATATGGGCTCGCACTGAAGACTGGCCCTTGTTTCATGCGCAAGCGGCACGATCCGCCGCTTGCGCACGATGGACCGGCGGGATGATCGCCAGCCCGATATCTGCAGTGGCCACGCGCAATGACCATGCGAAAGGTTTATATTGCGGTAGCCCTCAAAGGAGAGATGCGATGGCCACCACCACCGACAGCCGTCTGCGCTACGAACAGATCAAACCAAAGATCGGCGCGCGCGTGCTCAATTCGAAGGAAGAGCTGCTCAGCGGCGCACTGACCGACGAGCTTCTCGTCCTGCTGGAGCAGAGCGGGGTTCTGGTCTTTCCGCAGATCGACTTTACCGATGCGGAACAGGTTGCCTTCACCAATGCGCTGGGCGGCAACGCGAAGGAAATCAGCGGTAACGAGGTGTTCAAGGTCAGCCTCGACGAATCGATCAACGCCAAGGTCGCCGAATACCTCAAGGGTTCGCTCTACTGGCATATCGATGGCACGATGAACCCGATCCCGATCCGCGCCTCGATGCTGACCGCCAAGGTGCTTGCACCCGAAGGCGGTGACACCGATTTTGCCAATACTGCAACGGCCTATGAAGACCTGCCGCAGGAAACCAAGGACGAGATCGAGGATCTGCGCGTGGTCCACTCCCTGTGGCGTTCGCAGTTCTATCATACGCCCGAACCCACTATGGAGCAGATCGAGGACTGGCAATCGAAGGGCGAGGCCGAACTGCCGCTGGTGTGCAAGCACCGTTCCGGCCGCAAGTCGATGGTTTTGGGCAACACCGCGCACTATGTCGTGGGCAAGGACCCGAAGGAAAGCTACCGCATCCTGCACGGCCTGCGCAATTTCGCTACGGGCGAACCTTACAGCTACCGCCACAAGTGGACCGTGGGCGATACGGTGATCTGGGACAACCGCACCTCGCTTCACCGCGCCACCCCCTATGATCCGTCTTGTGGCCGCATGATGCACCGGACCATCCTTGATGGCACCGAGGCCTGGGAGGAAAAATAAGGCGATGTCCGACACCCTTTCCATCACGATGCGCGCCGAAGCGATCAAGCCCGGTATCGGTGCCCGCGTACTCAATTCGAAGGAAGAGCTGCTCTCGGGCGCTGTTTCCGGCGATATCCGCAAGCTGCTCGAACAGCGCGGCGTGCTGGTGTTCCCGCAGATCAACTTCACCGACGAGGAACAGATCGCCTTCACCAAGACGCTCGGCACCTTCGCGCCCGAGCGCAAGGGCGGCGACGAAGTGATCAGCCCGATCACCGTCGACGAGAAGGTGGCAGGGGCCACAGCGGAATACCTCAAGGGCTCGCTGTTCTGGCACATCGACGGCACCCGCAACGACGTGCCGATCCTCGCCTCGCTGCTTTCGTGCAAGAAGCCTTCGCCCAAGGGCACGGGCAACACCGGCTTTTCCAATACTTATGCCGCGTGGGACGAACTGCCCGATGATCGCAAGGCACAGATCGAACATCTGCGCGTGCTGCATGCGCCCTGGGCCACGCTGTTCTACCATGATCCCGAACCCAGCCTGGCCAAGCTGCAGAACTACCTTGCCATCGGAGAAAAGGAACTGCCGCTGGTCTGGGCGCACCGGTCGGGCCGCAAGTCGCTGGTCATCGGCAACACGGCGCATTCGGTCATCGGCATGGCACCGGGTGAAAGCGCGGCGATCCTGGTGGGTCTGCGCGAATGGGCCACGCAGGATCAGTTCACCTACAGCCACGAATGGACCGAGGGCGACATGGTGATTTGGGACAACACCGGCACCATGCACCGCGCCGAATGGTACGATCCCGCCTCGGGCCGCCTGATGCACCGTACCAAGCTGGAAGGCGAAGAGCCGTTCGAATGATCGGCTGACCACTGCGCCTCAGAAAAAAGGCCGCCGACCCTGCGTGGAGTCGGCGGCCTTTTTCGTCCGGGGCTCATGGCGCCTGCAACCTCGACAGGTTGCAGGCCCCGATCAATCCAAAGCCTTGGGGAACCCCTCGCCCATGAACTTCGCCAGGTTCATGTGCAGGCTGCCAATCGCGCGCTCCATGTAAGGGTTGGGCAGCGTGCCGCGGAAGCCTGCGCTCTTCATGCCCTGCTGCACCGCCCGCATGTTGGCAAAGTCCTGTTGAAGAACCGGCGGCCAATCCTGCGCAGGGGTATATTCCCACTCGGTCTGCGGCGCTTCCCCTTGCGGATAGAGCTCGTAGACGGCGGCTTCGAAAATGCACTTGTCGGGATCGTCGCCAAACGGCCGCGCGCCATAACACAGCATGTTGTTGACCGCGTGGCCGATCTGGAAATTGGGGAAGACCTGCCAGGCGGTGCCGCTCTTCGCCACGTGCGCAGGCTCCACCACCGGCCAGAACACGCCGCGCCTTTCGTCCGCTTCACGCGCCGATTTCAGCCAGTGTGCCGAAACCTGTGGCGCTGGCGTACCTTCGGGCAGTTCGTCCTTCAGCCGCAGCGCCGCGTCCACCAGCGTGCGCGTGGTGTTGGTATTGGCGTTTTCCCAGGTGAACACCTGCATGTCTGCCGTGGACTGGCGCGGGTCCTCACCCGATCCCAGACGCAGCTTGGCCTGGTCCTGCTCCTGCCCCTTGGGCGCTTCGTAACCGATGTTGGTGTGGAAGCCGTGGTTGCGCGCCCAGCCCCTGAACTGGCCGAACTGGTTGAATTCGGGGTGCGTCGTCTGGACGTGATAGGTCTCGCTGAACGCTTCGAGAGCGACCTTCCAGTTGCAATCGAACACGATCCACTTGCGCCAGCGGCAGCGCATGTTCTGCAGGCCGAACGGATCGAGCATTTCGGGGATGGGCCCGAGCCATTCGTCGAGCGTCGGCCCTTGCGGATCGAGGATGATCCACAGCCACCCGCCCCAGGTCCCTGCGCGCACCTTGCCCAGCGCCGTACGCTCGGCATTCAGCTTGCCCTGCCAGTCATCCTGATGCTGGACGAAAGTGCACTGGCCTTCGCGGTCGAAGGTCCAGCCGTGAAATCCGCAGATGAAGTTGCGGCGGTTGCCGGTGGCATTGCGCTTGCCTTCGGGCGTATCGACAAGGCGACGGCCACGGTGCGTGCAGACATTGTGGAATGCGCGCACGGTGCCATCGTCGGCGCGCAGCACGATCACAGAATCATCGCCAATGTCATAGGTGATGAAATCGCCGGGATTGGGAATATCTTCCTCGCGCCCGGCCTGAAGCCACGCCTTGCGCCATAGCCGGTCGCGTTCGGCGTGTGCATAATCACGCGAAACATAGGCTTGCGGAGCGATGGTGAACGGCGCATCCAACTGTTCGGCCTGCTTCACGAGTTGATCGTTGCTGCTCACGTCACTGCCCTTTTCGCGTCGTATCGGCCCGTTCGGGTAGCACCCGGCCGATTGGCGAACAACGAAGCCGCCCTGTTGCGCCAGTAAATATCGGCCCGGCGAATTGCGCGCGCATGGACTTACCGTTTAGGGCGGTGCGTATCAGGAGACCTCCATGGCAACCGCTTCAGCACGTTCACCGCAGCACGACGGCCCGCTATCCGGCATTCGCGTGGTCGATCTCACCAGCATGGTGTTCGGCCCATATGCCACGCAGATCATGGCCGACATGGGCGCCGAGGTGATCAAGGTGGAGCCGCCATCGGGCGACGATACCCGCTATATCAATGCCGGGCAGGAACGTGGGCTGGGCAGCATCTTCGTCAACTGCAACCGCGGCAAGAAATCGGTCGTGCTCGATCTGCGCAGCGATGAAGGCAAGGAGGCGCTGCGCAAGCTGATTGCCACGGCCGACGTGTTCATCCATTCGATGCGCGGCAAGGCGATTGCCCGCCTCGGCTTCGATTATGCGGCGGTCAGCGCGATCCGCCCGGACATCGTCTATACCAACTGCTACGGCTTTTCCCGGCGCGGCCCCTATGCCGACAAGCCCGCCTATGACGATACCATCCAGGCCGAATGCGGCATCCCGCACGTGCAGGGCCTGATGAACGGCGAACCCGGCTTCGTCGCCACGATCATGGCCGACAAGATCGCCGGGCTGACCGCGCTCTATGCCACCACCATGGCCCTGTTTCACCGCCAGCGCACAGGCGAAGGGCAGGAAGTGGAAGTGGGCATGTTCGAAACGATGGCCAGCTTCATGCTGGTGGAGCATGCTGGCGGCAAGCTGTTCGACCCGCCCATCGGACCTGCGCATTACCACCGCGTCGCCAGCAGCCATCGCCGCCCCTATCGCACCAAGGACGGTCATGTCGCGGCGCTTATCTACAATGACCGCCACTGGAACGCCTTCACCGAGGCCGTCAAACCCGATTGGGTCACGCCCGAAATGGCCAAGCTGGCCGATCGCGCCCGGCAGATAGACTATATCTACCAGCGCCTTGGCGAAACATTCCTGACCCGCACAACGGCGGAATGGCTCGACCTGCTGGGCACGCTGAACGTCCCCGCCGCACCCTTGCGCAGTACCGATGAGCTGTTCGAAGACCCGCATCTCGAAGCGGTCGGGTTCTTCGAGGAGTTCGACACCGAACAGGGCAAGGTGCGCTATCCCGGGGTGCCGACGTGGTTTTCGAAAACGCCGGGCAAGGTTGCCGGCACCACGCCACAGCTCGGCCGCGATACCGACGAGGTGCTGGGCAGCCTGGAACCGAACGCATGACCACGATCGCGATCGTCACCGGGGGCAGCCGCGGTGTCGGACGCGGCATTGCAATCGCACTCGGCAGCCACGGTTGCACCGTCTATGTCACGGGGCGCACGGATGGCAGCGGCAAAGCCGAATTGCCGGGCACCATCCACGAAACTGCGGCAGCCGTAACCGCAGCCGGTGGCCGCGGCATCGCGGTGCGATGTGATCATTCCAATGATACGGACGTCGAAGCGCTGTTCGCACAGGTGGCTGCGGAGTCCGGGCGGCTCGACATACTCGTCAACAACGCCTGCGCCATCCAGGATGCGGTCCACGCCCCCGGCCATTTCTGGGAAAAACCCCTGTCGCTCTCGCAGATGATCGAGGTCGGCGTGCGGTCAAGCTATGTCGCCAGCTGGTACGCCGCGCGAATGATGGTCCCCCGGCGCAGCGGTCTGATGGTCTTCACATCGTCGCCGGGATCGGTCCATTATTGCATGGGGCCTGCTTATGGCGCGCACAAGGCCGGGCTCGACAAGCTTGCCGCCGATATGGCGGTCGATCTCGCTGGCACCGGCGTAGCAACGGCCTCGATCTGGATGGGCGCGCAGGCCAGCGAACGGTTGCTGGCGATGATCGAGGCAGAGCCGCAGAAGTATGGGCATCTGGCCGCCAAACTTGAACCGACCGAATATACCGGCCATGTCATCTGGGCGCTGTCACAGGACCCTGACCGCATCAAACTTTCTGGCCAGACCATGATCGGCGCAGAACTGGGGCGGCAATATGGCGTCATCAGGCCCGACGGCAGCTTCCCGCCCTCGGCGCGTGATACCCATGGTGTAGAGCCGCGAAGCCAGTATCCG
Source organism: Novosphingobium sp. (assembly GCA_026400375.1). Taxonomy (GTDB): domain Bacteria; phylum Pseudomonadota; class Alphaproteobacteria; order Sphingomonadales; family Sphingomonadaceae; genus Novosphingobium. Next base: position 14,448 of record JAPLPG010000274.1, read on the forward strand.
CTGATCGTGCGCTGAACTACCAGCGCTCCCCATCGCTGCCAACTTCGATCGGACGCTGATAGCTGACATCGTCCTTGCTCCAGACCGACCGCAGGAAGCCCTGGCACATCGGACCGTTGACCCACTCGGCCGATCCGTCGAGCGACATTTCGACGGTGCAGCGCCGGAACAGCAGCCGCCATTGCGGCTTTCCTTGCGCTTCGGTCCGCCGTTCGAGCCGATCGAGGTAGCGGCCCGGCGCTATCTTCATGCTCTGCCGGTCGGGCGAAAGCATTGTTCCCACAACATACGTCTCGCAATGCGCGGTATCGCCTTCGATCTCGCACGTGTGCGTCGTGATATGGTGCATTGTGGCCGAGAAGAACCGGGCGTGGCCGGCGTTGGCGCGCTCGGGATAGCCCAGCGCGGGTGACACGATTGGCCCGTGTTCGTCGATCCCGTCGGGCCACCAGCAGGACGCGATAAGATCGCAGTCCTGCCGGTCGCGCCCACGGGCTTCACGCATGATGCAGTCTAGGATTTCCTGCCGGTCGCCAAGGCTACGGACCGCAGCCGCAAGTCCAGCGAGATCCCCGTCGCTCACCCCGGCTTCTTCATCAGTTCGATTTCAGCCTTGGCGGTGGCCAGAACCGCGCCGTTCTGGTTGGCCATGCGGCAATCGACGGCAACCATGTAGCGCCCTTCATCGTCGATGTACTTGTCGAGGATATTGCCGGTCATGATCGTGATGTCGCCCGTCAGCGCCGGGCTGCGGTAGTTGGCGACCGAGTGGCGCACCATGCCCCATTCGCTGGCCCAGCCGGCGAAGTAGTCGGTCACCCAGGCGCCCATCGACGCGCCATAGCCATATCCGCGCGGCATGCCGATGTAGCGGGCCCAGCGCGGGAACAGATGCCCGCGCGACGGGCCGATATAGGCGCCATCGGTGTTCTCGGGGTTGTTCTTTTCCTCGGTCGGGTCCTGCTCCGGTCCGGCCATCGGCCCGACAAAGCCGAGTTCGGCCATGTTGAGATCGGTGCGGCGGTGCATCGAGCCCCACTGCGTGAAGGTATAGGCGCGCCATTCGGTGGCAAAGCTGACGATCGAATGAGGGCCGAAAACGCGCTCGGGCAGCGCGGTGTTCACCACCACATCATCCCAGTAGCGCGGCGCGTGCCCCAGATCGTGGAGCATCTTGATCCACGAATACTTGCGCACTTCCAGCTCTTCCAGCTCGTCGTCGGTCCAGACCGGCTCGTCCTGGCCTTCGGCACTCTTGCTCTGGCTCGCCTCGCCTGCCGCCTGCGAATAGCGGATCGAGGTGGACCGCTGCTTGGCAACGAGCTCGCCGTGCTGGTTGTAGTAGAAGTTGTCGCCCCGCTGGAAACAGGTGGGGCCGAACGAGGACGTGTCCTTGACCTTGTAATCGAACGGGATGCGCTCGTTCCAGATGCGGTCACCGCACTTGATGCGCGGGCCAGAGAACCACCATTCGTCGCCGCCGAACAGCATGTGCGAATCCGGGATGAGGCCAATGCACGAAGGGGCCGAACCGTGGCCGTCATCCATCGACACGGCAAAGCTCTGCGGCGCGATCAGCTCGCCAAAGCGGCTCTGCATCGCAAACATCGTGTCGTAATGCAGACGATTGGGATAGTGCATCGCCTGCACCCAACGGCGGATGTCGGTATTGGCAAATGGTTCGACCATGCGCGCAGGCTGCATCGGCTTGCCGATGTAGCGGTCGAGATCGGAGCAATCGAGTTTGGGTTCGGGCATGGTCTGTGATCCTTGTTTCGCATGGTGCTGACAAAGCCAACCCGCGCAGGCAAGCGCGATGGCCACTCCTGGCCCAACATATCGCCCGAGCAATGGCGGGCAGTGCGGGACGCGGCTGCGTCCGGAATTTTTGCAGTGCAGCAAATCGGCCCAGCGATGCTTGGCCTGCACGACCCCCTCTTCTCTTGCCTGCCAATGTCCTGCAGTTACCACTCTGCCACAAAGCCGATTTCCGGCAGACAGAGACGCAATCATGACCCAAGCAGCCGCCGCAAGCCCAGATGCCGCAAACGAAATTCCGTTCAAGGTCACCGACCCGTCGAAGATCCCGGCAAAGCGCTACTATGACGAGGCATTCTACAAGCTCGAGAACGAGAAGCTGTGGACCCGCACCTGGCAGATGGCCTGCCGGCTCGAACAGATCGAGGAAGTGGGCGACTGGATCGAATATTCCATCCTCGGCCGCTCGGTCATCGTCACCCGCACCAACAACGGCGTGCGCGCCTTCCACAACGCCTGCCGCCACCGCGGCGTGCAACTCGTGCCGTCGGGCACGCATGGCAATGCCCAGGCCCTTGGCTTCATCTGCCCGTTCCACGGCTGGCGCTGGAATGGCGAGGGGAAGAACACCTTTGTCTATGGCCGCCACCTGTTCGACGAAAGCCTGCTGGGCGATGCGGATCTGAAGCTGCCCGAATGCCGCGCCGAAGAAGCGCTGGGCTGCGTGTTCATCAATTTTGACGATGAAGCCCTGCCCTTGCACGAAAGCTGGGGCCCGATCCTCGGTGCCCTGGAAAAGCGTCTTCATGCCGATCAGCGCGCCGAATGGTGGTATTCCACCGAGATTCCGGCGAACTGGAAGATCGCGATGGAAGCCTTCATGGAAGGCTATCACGTGATGCGCACGCACCCGCAGCTGCAGCAGACTGTGCCTGGCATGTACAATTCGATGTACGGCCACGATACCGGCGGCATCGGCGCGGCGGTTGACCCCAGCTGGACCAAGGAACAGAACGTCGCCGCGCAAGTGCGCAATCTTGAACTGTTGAGCGAAGGCATGGCCGGCATGGTCCATGCCAAGGAAGTGGAGCTTGCCCGGCTGGTGCCTGCCGATGCCCTGCCCGACGATCCGCAGCAGATGCTGATGCACTGGTTCGGCGCGGTCCAGCACACCATCGTCGAAGGCCTGAAAGCGCAGGGCGAAAACGTGCCCGATCTCAACGCGCTGGCCGTTTCCGATCCGGTCCATGCGGTGGAATTCCTGTTCCCGCACTATTTCCTGCTGCCGTTCTTCACCAGCACCAGCGCCTATCGCATCCGTCCGACCGGGCCCGAAACCTGCGTGTTCGATATCTGGTCGCTCACCCATTTCGCGCCGGGCAAGGAGCCGGAACCGGTCATGGAAGCCACCGTCCTGCCTTATGACAGCGACCAGTTCCCGCCGATTCCGCAGCAGGACTATTCAAACATTCCGATCCAGCAAAAGGGTCTGCATGCGCCCGGCTTTGAATTCATGCGGCTGTCGAACCAGAAGGAAGGCCTGATCAGCAACTACAACCGGATCATCGACGGCTACCTTGGCGATGCCCCGCGCGAAAAGCTGGCCAAGGCGCAGCACACGCTCGGGGGCAACTTTGACGGCCCGTTCTTCGATTACGACCTCTGACCCGCACCCGTCGGGAACCACGATGCACAAGCTGATGATCTTCATGAAGCGCAGGCCCGGCATGAGCCATGCCGAGTTTCGCAGCTATTACGAAGATCATCACGTGCCGCTGTGCATGCCCTGTATGGCGGGGCCGCGCCGCTACGTCCGCCACTTCATCGAACCCGGCCCCGACGGGCAGGACGGCCCGTTCGACGTGATCACCGAACTGTGGTTCGACAGCGCCAGGATGCGCGATGCCGTGCTCCAAGGCCTGCGCAGCGATGCCATGCCGGCCGATGTCATCGCCGACGAGGAAAAGCTGTTCGATCGCAGCGCCGCGCGGGCCTTTGCGATCAGTGACTGCGAAACCGTCCTTGAAGCCAGAGCGGAGGCAACCGCCGGTGGCTGATGCCCCCGCAACCCGCGCCACAGGCGGCGCGCTGGCCGAATGGCGCAGCCATTTCATGCTGCCGGTGGCGGCCGCACTCGGCTATGCCACCAGCGTCATCCACATCTATGGCCTTGGCCCCTATATCCAGCCGATGGCGGAAACCTTCGGGTGGAGCCGCACGCAGGTCACCTCGGGCGTCACCATCGCCACGCTGGTCCAGGCGCTGATGAGTGTGCCGGTCGGCCTTGCGGTCGATCGCTATGGCCCGCGCGCGCTGGGCGTGGTGGGCGTGGTGCTTTCGGTCACCGCCTTTGCCTGCATCGGCACGGCCACGGGCACCGCCACCAACTGGTATCTGCTCTGGCTGCTGATGGCCCTGGCCACGCTGCCGGTGCAGGCCACGATATGGACCAGCGCCGTCGCCTCGCGCTTCGAGGATTCGCGCGGGCTTGCCTTTGCCGTCACGCTGTGTGGCGCGTCCGTGGCGCAGGCGCTGTTCCCTTATCTCGGCGCGCGCCTGATCGCCGCCTTCGGCTGGCAGACCGCCATGGCCTGGCAGGCGGGCATCTGGATCGTCATCGCCTTCCCGCTGATCTTCCTGTTCTTCCGCGGCGCGCATGACCGGGCCCGCAATGGCGGCGCCCGCATTGCCGCCAGCGCCGGGCCGGTCGCTGCGGGTGCAACCTTTGCCGAAGGCATCCGGTCGACCGTCTATATCCGGCTGTTCCTGACCTGCCTGATGCTGACATTCGGCATGGTCGCCCTGTCGATCCACTTCGTACCCGTGCTGACCGCGCGTGGCGCCACTGCCACCGGGGCGGCGGGCATCGCCTCGCTGATCGGACTTGCCTCTATCGTCGGAAGTCTTGGTACAGGCGCGCTGATTGATCGTTATCCGGCAAAGCTCGTTGGCGGCAGCGTGTTCATCCTGCCCGCGCTCGGCGCGCTGATCCTGCTGTTCAGCGGAGCCAGCGGTTCTGGCGCGATGCTGGCCGCCGTGTTCATCGGGCTGACCCTGGGCGCGGAGATCGACGTGATCGTCTATATCCTTACCCGATATTTCGGTCTGCGCGCGTTCGGGGCGCTCTATGGCGCGCTGCTGATCGCGCTATCGCTGGGCACGGCCATCGGCCCGCTGGTTGCGGCGCGGGTCTTTGACGTTACCGGAAGCTATAAGCTGTTCCTGTGGGTCACGGTCGGCCTCATGCTGACGAGCAGCGCCGCGCTGTTCAGCCTGCCCCGCGCGCCGGACAAGCTCTGAGCCTGGCGCAGGGAGAGCTTTGGGGCTTCAGCCCCAGAGCGCCTCTGCCGCCGCCAGCGCATTGCCGCCGCGGCCGCCCAGTTCGCCGGTCAGCAGCTTCAACCGGTAGGTCCACAGGTGCAGCGGGTGTTCCAGCGTCATGCCCATGCCGCCCATGAACTGGTGCAGGTCATAAACCACCGCCCGCGCCGATTCCTGCGCGTGCAAAGTGGCCAGCGCGGCATCGCCATCGTCCAGCGTATGCGCGGCCTTCATGGCCAGCCAGTAGACGCCGTTGGTCCGCACTTGCGCTTCGGCAAGGCGGTGGCGCAGCGCCTGGAACGTGGCGAGCGGGCGACCGAACTGGTGGCGTTCGGAAACGTAGGTCGAAACGCTGGCCAGCGCCGCCGCCAGCAGGCCCGCGGCCTCTGCCGCCAGTGCGACGCGCCACAGCGTCCTGAGTTTCCCCGGGGAAACATCATGAGAACATCGCGCGTCCGGCAGGCTCAGCAGCGTCGCCACCGGATAGCCGTAAAGCGCCTCGGGCTCTGCCCGCACCTGATCTTCCGTGGCAACGAAGCTGGTGACGGCATCGCCCACCACGACCACGGTTGCGCCCGGGGCAAGGAAGCGCAAGGGGCGGCGCAGATCGCCTTCTTCCATCACGCAGACCGGGCCGGAAACGCCATCGCCCAAGGCCGGGCGCACGATGGCGGAGAATGCTGCCTCGGTCGCCTGCGGGAGACGGGCAAGACGCTCCACGATCACCGCTGCGGTGCCGATGCCAAGATCGGGATCGAAGCCGACGTCAAGAAACCCGCCTTCCGCCAGCGCCGCATCAAGCGACGGATCGGTCAGCGCAAAGCCGGTTTCGTGCAGCACCACCGCCTCGAACGGGCGGGTCAGCGCATCGAGCGCATCGCGGATCGCGATCTGGTCATCGTTGAACGAAAGGTTCATCAGCGCGGCTCCCTCGGCAGCTTGAGCACGTCGCTCGCAATGATGTTGAGCTGGATTTCCGCCGCGCCTGCAGCGATACCCGCCACGATGCCGCGCTGGTGGTGCATCTTGAGGTAAGGGTGCGCATCGGCCAGCGCTTCGGGCAGGTATTCGACCACGAATTCGGCCACGCGCCGCTCGGCCATCACCGTGGCAAAGCGTGCGGACGAGCTTTCCGCACCGATCTGTTCGCCTGCTGCTCGCTTGGTGACGATGGCATAACTCGCGGTGCGCGCCGCTTCGCACAGGGCCGCGCAGTGCGCCGCCTCGATCTTCACCGCCTCGCCGCCCCAGCGCCCCTGCTCTTTCAGCAGGGCCACTGCGCGGTCCAGCGCCGACCGGGCAAGGCTGTAGCGCGGGATGCCAAGCCGTTCGTTGACAAGGCTGTAGGCGATGATCTCCCACGCCTGCCCCTCATCACCGAACAGCGCGCCCTTGGGCACCAGCATGTCGTCGAAGAACACTTCGTGGATGTCGCCCTCGCCGATCAGCGAGGGGATCTGGCGCACGGTGATGCCGGGCGTGTCCATCGGCACCAGCAGAATCG
>JAPLPG010000094.1 GCA_026400375.1 Novosphingobium sp.
AATGATGGCGACTTTGAACGGCGGTTCGGCTGATGCTTGGGTCATTCTGGTGAAATGGCGTGTGCCTGCGCGAATGGCAAGCGGCTGTTCGCGGGTCTCGGGCGCCCCGCCACCACCTTCGGTGGTCCCCCTCCCCGTTCCGGGGAGGAACTACAGCCTTCCGCCTTTCCACACCACGCGGCCGACCAGTTCGACTTCATGCAGCGGCCGTTCGAGGCGCGGATAGGCATTGTTGTCGGATATGATTCGAACCGTGCCACCAGGCCCGGATTCGAGCCGCTTGACCAGCAGCACGTCGTCCAGCCGGATCACATGGATCCCGGCGCGCAAGGGGCGCTGGGTGCGATCGACGAGGATTTCATCGCCATCGCGCAGGGTGGGCTCCATCGAATCGCCTTCGACCTCGATCACCGAAAGCATCGCAGGCTCGAGCCCCTGCCCCTTCAGCCAGCGATTGGAAAAGCGCAGGCGCCCGGAGGGTATTTCCTCTGCCGGGTGTGCCCCCGGGCCTGCCGACGCCCCCAGCGGCAAGCGCGGGATATCAGCCCATTCGGCGGTCATCGCGCGCGGCGGGATAACTGCCGCGGGCGGGCGACCCGGCTCTATCGCAAGGACTCCCCCGCGCGCCGATGCGCCCAGTTCGCTTTCTGCCACGCCAAAGAATTCCGCCAGCGTCCGGCGATCATTCTCCTCAAGCTTGCGCGGGCTGCCTTTGCGCACGAATTGCTGAAGATAGGTGGTGTTGCGGCCGATCAGCGCGGAAAGCGCAGCCAGACTGACACCGCGCGCGGATGACAGCGCCACCAGCCGATCACGCGCATCGACATCAGATTGGGTCTCCATCGCCTTACTCCGTTTTCGAAGGACTTTTCCTAGCATTGTAGGATTTGAAGATCAAGATAGGAAAAATCCTATTTCGAGTCGTTTCGGGATGACGGCACACCATGGAGGGAAGTGACGTGATGCTTCTGCGCAGGGTTGAAAAATTCATCGAACGGACGGGCATGCCCGTGACCAAATTCGGCCGTCTTGCCGCGCACGATCCACGCCTGGTGGGTGACTTGCGCAACGGCCGGGAACCGCGTTCCGCCATGGTGACTCGCGTGGAACATTTCATGAACACTTTTGCGGAGAATGTCCATGTTGCTTGAACGCGATGCCTTCGAAACGAAGTCTGCCGCAGCCACCACACTGCCGCCGCGCCGCCTGGCCACGGCGGATCGCCTGCTGCGCGCCGTGCGGGAAATCGCCGGCCCCCTGGCCGAAGTGGTGAGCCACGCCGAGACGCCGTGGGCCAGCATCACCTTTTCAGGCGCGCGCCACACGCTGGTCCTGCGCTTTGCCGGCAGCGATGCGGTGAGCGATGGGGAGCAGTTCGTGACACTGCTGCCCGACCACGAATTTCGCGTGCGCGGCCAGCTGGTGGCCGATGCCGCCATCACCCGCGTCGATCACGAACTGCTGCCTGCCCCGCTGATGGAGGCAGAGATCGAGATCCTGCTGTTGAACGAGGACTGAGCGGGATCGACCCTACTGGCTTCGCACCAGCAGGGGCGCTGCCCTGGCACCGACCCATTGGCTCATGTCCACCGCGTTGGTCACGCGGAACACCTCGCCCTTCGCGTTGAGGAACAGTTCCTCCATCTCGGGCCGGGTAAAGGGGCGTGAGCCGAGGCGGCCGAACACGGCCATCTGGCCCCCGGTTTCATCCACGCCGCGATCGCGATCGAGCCCCTTAGACAGCGCCAGCGCCGGTGTCGGCGTGCGCGCCCAGGCGATCAGTTCGGGCTTGGGCTCGGGCGAGAAACCATAGAAATTGGGCTGGCTTGACGGGCTGGTCAATTGCAGCACCTTCATCCCGTTCCGGCCATCGGCGACATAGGCGAAGAGCGAGGCGTTGGTGGAGGCGACGATGACGTCCTCGGCATCGGTCAGCTGCCCATCGGCGGTAAAGCTGGTGTAGACCTGCGGGCGGGTTGGCGCGGTGATATCGACGATCACGAGGCCCTGCCCCTTCGCCGCGACATAGGCATACGTGCGCGAAAGATAGACGCGGCGGGCGTCAGCCAGCGGCACGGTGGCGGCGGCAACCGGCGCCGGCTGGGCCATGTTGGTCACGTCCATCAGTTCAAGGCCGTTGGCGGTGGTTACCCACAGATAGCGGAACTGCATCGCCGTGGCGCGCGGATCGCGCAAGGGGACGACCGAGGTGACGCGCGGGTCGAGGCAGGTCTCGCCGCCCTTCTTCGCGACGACTTCGCAAGGCTTCTGCGCCGACCACGGCTTGGTCAGATGGACGGTGACCAGGGCCTTGTCGGTCACGATATAGGCGTAATCACCCGCCAGCGTGATGTGGCGCGCGCCTGTCAGCACGCCATCGGGATTGAAGGTCAGGCTGCGTTCGAAGAAGTTGTTGCGGAACTCGCCATCGGCCAGCGTATCGATGTTGACCGCGATCAGTCCTTCGACTGCATCGGTGACGAAGGCATAGCTGTAGACCGGCGAGAACGGCTGTTCCTGGTTCAGGCCGCGCAGTTCGGGCGTATTGCGCGTGGGCGCGATGGCCTGGTTGGTCGGCAGGGCCATGCAGGTGGCATTCTGCGTCTTCACATGGGTATCATGGCCGAGCGCGGAGAATGGCGCGGTGACGATGCGTTCGGAGAAGCCCTTGTCGCCGATCGCGGCAATGTCATAGGCGCGGAAGCCGCCGCGGCCTTCGGCAACGAACATGTATTCGCCACGCATCTGCAGGCAGCGTACCGGGTCCTTGGTGCCTTCCACGACATTGGCAAATTCCTCGCGGCCGGTGGTTTCACCCGACATCTTGCCGTCGAAGATCTTGCCGCGAGTCCAGTTCTTCAGCTCGCGCCCGTTCTTTTCGACATGGAGCTTCCAGTAATCGGGATAGGCGTAGCGGTGGAGGTACGATCCGATCACCGCCTGCGGCTCGTCCCATTCGGTCACGCGCACGGCTTCGAAGCCGCCTTCAAGGCCGAACCAGGCGTTCATCCCCACGAAGTTCACGTAGTTGGTGCCGAGCAGCAGCAACTGCGCCATGACCGCGTTGTTGTCCTCGTCCTTGCTGACGTGGCAATCGGTGCACTGCTTCGTCTCGTTCTTGCGCACGGTGTGCGGGAAGTGCGGCGCGAAGGCCTGCGACGAATAGCCGATCGAGGAAATGGGCGGCTGCTGTACGTAGATGCGTTCGCGGTTGATGTTGGTCGATGACAGGATCAGCGCGGACGTGGAGCGGATCGGCGCGGTGATCGCCTTGCCGCCGATCGGGTTGCCCTGCGCATCAAACTGCACCGGATCGGACCCGGAAGACTTGTTGCGCTGGTGCTTGCCCAGCTGGAACATGTCATCGCGCGCAACTTGCGGGTTATAGGTCGCGTAGTTGCGGGTGTAGTCTTCCTCGTACTTGTGGGTGGCGGACTTCCAGTTCGCCTCGATCGGCAGGTGGCAGCCCGCGCAGGACGTGGTCCACGACAGGTGGCAGGTGAAGCAGGCCATGTCGTCATCGCGGTGGGCACGCGCTTCCTTGGGAACGCCGGTGCCGAACTTGTATTCGCCATCGTCCGACGCCGACTTTGCCATCAGCTTGGCGCGCGCGGCCTTGGGATTGAAGATGGGCACGCCGGCGCTGTCGAGCTTGCCGGCAAAGCGCGCATCGACCGAGTCCTTCACCAGGCTGACGCGCCAGGACAGGTTGGGATCGATGATCGAACGCTGGACCAGCACGCGCCTGCCATCGGCCTCGTTGAACCATTCGAAACGGCGCTGGCCATCGGCATTGCGCAGCAAGGCAAGATTGTTGCCCTGTTCGGGCGCGGCCATGTTCGACGTGAGCAGGGTCGGGTAATTATCGGGCGTGCCGTGGCAATCCTTGCAGCCGATTTCCACCGCATTGGCGACCTCACCATAGATCAGCCCGTTGCCGTGGCTGTCCTGTGCGAAGTGGCAATCGGCGCATTGCATGCCGAGCTGCGCGTGGATGTCCATCATGTGGACCGACTTGCCGGGATTGTCAGGCCCTGCGTCGACGAACTTGCCCTCGGCCCCCTTGCGGAACTTCTCGGGATCGTCGGGCGAGATGATGTGCGCCTTGTCGGTGCCGTAGGTGCTCATGTCGCCATCATCGTCGAGCAGGTTGCCGCGCCGGTCACGCTTCAGGATGGCACGGAAGTTCCAGCCATGGCCGTGGTAATCGGCAAACTGCGTGTCCTTCTGCTGCGCATTCAGATCATAGACGTTGCGCAGGAATTCGACATCGCGCCACAGCCCGTGCGTCGATGCACCTTCGGGATTGCGGTCCAGCACTTCGCGCTGTTCGTCGATGTTCGGGTAGAACTGCTTCTTGAAGGTCCTGGCATAGTCCGCATCGGACATGCCCGCAGGCTTGGGTGCGGTGTTCTCGGGCCCCGGCCACATGCTCGGCGCACCCGCTTCATAATCCCACATGGTGTAGCCGAGGTAGCTGTTCAGGAAGATATTCGGCTGGTGCATGTGGCAGTTCATGCACTGCGCGGTGGGAATGGCGCGGGTGAAGGCATGGACAAGCGGGTGGCCGCGTTCACGATCCTGCATGGGGGCCGGGCCAGTGGCATCGTGCGCGTCATCGCCGTGGCTGCTGCCGTGCGCGTCCTTCCTTGCGTGGCCCTTTTCGTCCAGCCCATCAAGCGCGTGGGCCGAAGCCTGGTCCATCTTCTGGCTGTCCATCGTGCCATGCGGCGCAACGCCCTTGGCCGGCGCATAGACCAGCTGTTCGGGGGCCGAGATCGCGCGGGCGCAATCGGCTGCGCGATCGGCCGATGCCTCGGGATCGGACGCGTCGCCGCCGATATAGCTGCCCTTCCCGCCCAGCACGGTGCCGCGTACCTTGTCGTGCACCTCGTGCGATGCGGCATCGTAGGTGCCATAGGCGCCCTTGCGGTGTTGCCCTTCGCGCAAGCTGTTGATCGTGGGATCGGCGGTGACGGTCTGCCCGTCGCGCCCGCACTTGCCATAGTTCAGCGAATGGCGCGGTTCGCGGTCATTGGCATAGATCACGTGGCACGAAGCGCAGCCCGACGAACGATAATCACCCGGCTGGTCGTTGGTGCCCATCTGGAACAGGAACGGATCGTTCAGGCGCGTCTTGTGAATGTTCAGCACCGGGATGGCGACACGCAGGCCGGTGGCCGGGCCGCGGTTCGACTGCTTGAGATCGGGGCGGCCCGGCTCGTCGAGACGCTGGATCAGCCCGGTCGAGTTGGGCAGGCCGATTTCGGGGAACTGCGGATTGATCGTGCGCCCGCCATCCTCGAATACGCGGAACACGTCACCGGGCGGGATCTGGTGCCAGCGCGGCAGCGGATAGAGGATTGGCAGCGCGCCGCGCGCCTTTTCCCTGGGCGTTACCGTGCCCCACATCGGCTTGCCATCGGGGCCGATCTCCTTCGACCCGGCCTTGAGCAAGGCAGGCTCCCCGGTCCGGGTAAAGCTTTCACCGAACATGTAATTCTTGAACGGCACGATGCCGTTGTTATAGGCCGCACCGCCCCACAGCATCGCGCCGGTCGACATCAGCGAGCGTTCCGACGCCTCGATGATCGACATGTGGCACGCCCCGCAGGCATCGCGCGCCACGCGATAGTCCGACGGGTTGACGAAGCGCACGAAGTCCGGGCTTTCCTTGGCCATCAAGGCATAGGAGCGCTTGGGATTGGCCGAGGACGGCCAGCCCCACGCAACGGGATATTTCGGCAGCACGTGGGCATCGCGCATCGCGCCGACATATTCGATCGAATTGTGCTGCCACGAACGGTCGGCCACGACGCTGGTATTGCCGCCGTGGCAATCCGCGCAGGACAGGACCACCGCCGGGCTGGCGTGCATCGTACGATGATCGCTTTGCGTGTGGCAGCTGACGCAGCCTGCGTTCTGCTTGTCGACAAAGGCCCATTGTTCCTCGGCCGTATCGCCCGGCTGGCCGCGCGGCGCGGGCGGCGACCGGGTATGCGTGATCTTCTGCGCAACTTCCTCGCCCGAGGCCCACAGGGCGGTGGGGATCGACAGCGTGGCCAGCAGCGCCATCAGCCATGCCAGCGGAAGAGAGCGGATGCGGCGCGTGGTGTTCATGGTCCCGGTCATCAGAAGGCCAGTGTCGCATTGGCGAGGATGGAATAGAACCGGCTGGCCTTGCCCTGTTGCGAGAACAGATCGTCAAAGCCGCGACCGGGATCGAGCACCGCGCCCGAAAGGCGGAACACCAGGTTCTGCGAGGCATTGGGACGCCAGATCGCCGAGACCGAGGCGTCCCAGCCGATATCGCGGGGGATCGACCCTTCGTTGCGCAGCACTTGCAGGACCTTGGTGTTTTCGAACCACAGATGGTTGACGTTGGTCGATACGCGCACCGTGGGCGTCAGATCGAAGTCGCTGCCCAGCCCCACCAGCATCGTGCCGGGGTTGGTGAAGTTCGATTGCCCCTGCTCCTTCGAAGAGCGCAGCGAATTGAGAATGCCGTTGCGACCGTTGACCGAAATGGCGCGACCGCCGCCCGCGAACGGGATGGTCTGCCTGATCCAGTAGCTGGTGTCGGCGCCGGCGAACTGCGGGTTTTCGAAGATCGCGTCGAATCCGCCTTCGACCTTGTCGTAGGGGTCCTTGTCGCCGCTGGCATAGAGGCCCGACAGGCGGATGCGGGTCCAGTCCATGTCATAGCTGAGCTCGGCTGCGGCCATGAAAGCGCGGACGCTGGCCGGGCCGCTGGTCAGGAAGTTGTTGCTGTCATGCCCCAGCGCGCCATAGAGTTGCGCGGTCATGTTGATGCGTCCGATCCGGCCATCGGCGGCATAGCCGAGATAGACCACATCGTAATTCCGCCCCCGCAGGTCGCCGAGCAGCGCGGGGCGAACCGGGAAGCCGTTCTTGTCCACTTCCACCTGCCCGCGTTCGCGGTTGATGTTCCAGGTGGCGGAAAGCTGGCTGGTAAGGCCGACGATGGGAAAGTCCTGCCGATAGACGTTGGCCATCAGCACGAAATCGTCGCGCGGGGTCTGCGTGATGTCGTTCAGGCCCGAATTGGTGTCCTTCTCCAGCCGCCAGAACGCCGCGAGATTGAACTGGAAGCGGTTGTTGTCGCGGTTCCCGAACAGGCGGATACCCAGCTGGTTGTCGTTGAACAGGAACCCGCGAAAATCAGACTGCATCGGCTGGATGCCAACGCGGACCGAGAAGAAATCGAAACGCTTCGAATCGTACTTGCCGAGGTGGTAATCGACGAAAGCTTCCTGCAGCCCCACGAACCCGTCGGTGCGGCGCGTGCCCTTGGACGGTTCGACGAACAGCACGCGCCGTTCGGGCACCTGCACGTGGTTGATGTTGCCCGCCACCGCGATGCGATATTCAATGACCGGCGGCTTGAACGCGGTCATCCCCTTCAGCACCGAGACGCTGGCGATGAAGGTCTGCGCCAGCACCAGCGAGTTGCTGCGGCCGAACACGTCGATCTGGTTGGCATTGCTGGTGGTCTGGTTGCCAACCGGTATCGGGAAGCTGCGCGGCTCCACGATCGTGTCCGATACCGCGCCTGCGATCAGGAACCAGTCATCGCCCTTCAGGAACGAGGGCCGCTTGCCCGGCGCGAGCGGACGGTCGCCTTTCAGCAGGTTGTGGTGAAACGGATCGAGCGAGGAATGGCAGACGGCTTCGAGCCGCGGAAACAGCGTGTAAAGCGACCGATCCTTCTGCCCGGTGGTCCTGTCCTTCTGCGGGCAGAGCGACGACACGATCCGCCAGCGATCGGGCAAGGCGACATCGAGCGCAAGATCCCCCAAAGGGCCTTCGCCATCGTACTTGTCGTAAAACGCCTCGGGCGGCGGCGCATTGACCGCGCCGGGATTGTCCTGTTCGACCTTGTCGGGAAGCTGCCTGGTGTAGCCGGGGCGGCGGCGGCCATCGATCAGGGCACCGTCAGCCCCGGTTTCGCCGCCGGGGATGGCTGTGGTGTTGGGCTCAACCTGTTGCGCGGCGCCATTGACCGCAGGGTCGGTCGCCACCTGGGGCTGCCCTGCGCCTGGGGTTGCCGCTTCGACGGCGGCAAGCACCCGGAACGGCAGCGTGGGCTGCGGCGATGGCTGGCCGATCGCCAGAACTGGTGCAATCAGGGCGATTGCCTGCAGCATCATTTGCCCTCGCACACATTCTGTTCGCTCGTATCGAGGAACGGCGCGAAGGGGCAGTTCACATAGCGCAGGCGCACGCCGCTGCCCACGGCAACGACAATCGTATCGGCGCGCATGTCCTTGGGCGCATTGCCGATTCCGCCGATCTTCACCCCAGCATTGTGCAGGCCGAGGAACGAGATCATGTCGTCCTGATCGATCCCGTCACCCGAAACGCCGATGGCCCCGACGAGCCGGTTTCCGCGATAGATCGGCACGGAGCCGGGAAAGATCTGGATGCCGTTGGCCAGCCGCTTCTTGCCGGTAGGCGTATCGGGCACGGTGGTGCAGGTCTGCGGGGTATCACTGCCTGCCCCTTGCACGAAGCCTGCGTGCTGCACCACATTGCCCGCGACCAGTGCGATCTGCAGGCCCGTGGCAAAGGGGCTGAAATCCTCGATCGGGCGCGATAGCGGGCCGGGCGGGCGGCCCAGTTCGCCATCGGGGAAATAGGGCCGCGACAGGTTGCCGCCCGAACGGTCGGCAAAGGCCTTGCCGCCGGTCAGCGCGGTCTGATCGCCGAGGAAATCGCGCACCCGCTTGACGAAGGCATCGGCCCCCGGCGTGGCCAGCATCTGCTGTGCCGCCAGCGGGTTGGAGAAGAACGCTGCCGTGCGTGCCTTTTGCAACGAAACGTCGGTGCCGAAGATCGGCGCATCGGGGCTGCGCACCTGCCCCAGCACTTCGCCAAAGGTATCGACCACCGTGACCGTCACTTGCGCGCGGCTATCGAGCGGGCGACGGATCTGCGCGCGCGCGCGAGTCATCACCGTGAACGCCTCTTCCAGCACGGCGCGCGTTTCGGCCGCGCTGAGCGCCTGGCCCACGGTGCCGCCATCGGTTCCGGCCCGCACCGGAAATCGCGGATTGCCCGCACCATCGGTCAGCACATAGGCATCGGCCAGCGCAAACTCAGTAGGCGTGACCCGGCGGATGCCGCTGCGTTCGGTGCCATAGGCAACGCCTGCCAGCACCGCCGTGCCATCGTAATAGCCGCGCACCGGAATGAGCGTGCCGCGCACGTTGTTGATCGCGGCAAAGCTGGTCTGCAAGGCGGCCAGCTTGGCCGGCTGGGCATCGGCAAAGCGCAGCGTCGTGCCGTCGGCCGTGATGCGGTCACCGCGAATGTCGGCGGCAGGGGCAAACCCCTGGATGCCCGCCAGTGCGATGTATTCCTCGTCATCCTCGTCGACGTCGGTGACGTCGGGGTCATAGCCGTAATCGCCATCAGCCATCACGCCGATGCCGCCCACGACCACGCCGTTCTTGTAGAGCGGCAACCCGCCGGGATCGGCAGCCAGGCCCAGCGGCGACCGCTTCGGGCCGATGAACGCGCCGCTTCCGGCGTTTCCGGCCACGAACCGGGTGTTGAGATCGGAACAGGGCAACTGGCTGAACTGCACGCCGAACAGCGGGCCGGATTCCAGCCCCGGCGTGTTGGGCGCCGGCGGAAAATGCTCCTGCACGATCATGCTGGCGGTGCGCGTGGTGAAGGCGTTGCCGCTGGATGACAGGTAAGCGCCGGTCACCGCCTTGCTGATCGCTCCCATCGTAGCATCCACCTCGAGGCCTTGCGCATCGATGCCGGGACTGGCGATCCGGCCGGTGGCAGTGCGGCGGCTGGTCAGCATCCGCGTGGGCGCGCCGTTCATGCGGAACACGGCGAGCACGTTGCCTACGCGGTCGACCACGCTGATGATCGCCGGCTTGCCGCGCGCCTGCGCCTCGCCCACGGCCTGCGCGATGATCTGCTGAACTTCGCTGGCGGACAGCGCTTCGGCTGCCGGATCGACAAAGAAGCGCGATGCCGTTGTCGGGGTGGGCGCCGGGGTGAAGGTATCGCCCGAACCGGAATCGCCCCCGCCGCAGCCCGCCAGGGTCAGCGACAGCGACAGCGCAACAGCAGTACTTCGGCGAAAAGCCAGCGACAGCCGCATCAGCGCAGGCTCCGGATCGAACGCACCGCGCCACCCAGCGCGCGGCGGAAGGCTATCGGCTGGAACCCGTTGGGATCGCGCACGGCGGCGTAGGCCTGGTTGATCTGCACCCGCAAGGCCGCTGCCGAACTTGCAGAGACCATGCCCTGGTTGACCATGCCGCCGAGCAGCGTATCGACCGCCATGACCGATTGCACCGCACCTTCATAATCGGTGAAGCGCTCGCCAATGGCGTCGCTCGCAATGGAATCCATGATCGCAAAGGTCTGTTCACGGCTGAAGCTGGAGCCGGCAAAGCGGCTGGACAGGGCGTCGGCGGACTGCCGCAGCGCCTGCGCCGCGGCCACCGTTTCACCGCGGCCGACCAGCATCGCGCGATGGAACGCCTTGGCCCGGGCATCGAACGCGGCAGCAGCATCGGGCGCCACGACCTTTGCCGCGGCCAGCAGCATGATCATGTTCTCGTCATTGTAGGGCGGCGTGCCGGGATCGAGCGGACGGCCCGGATTGGGCACGGCCGTCACGTTGGCCCCGGCATCGCCATCGTAGATGCGGCGGTGGCAGGAGTGGCAATCGTAGAAGCTGAATTCGGGAAAGATGCCGTCAACCGCGCGGGCCGGCTGGCTGAACAGTTCAAGGCTGCGCTTGACCGCTTCGGCCTGCCCCACCGCCCACATGCGCATGGCATTGCTCTTGCCGCCCTTGCGCTGGACGTAGTCGGCGTCCTCGTCGTGATGGGCCTGCAGCGTGGTGAACAGGTCAAGCTCGAACGAGATGCGCGGGTGCCCTGCGGCCATGATCCGATGCGCGATGAACTGGCCCATCGCGTCTCCGGAATAGTGGCAATCGAGGCAGACTTGCGCCTTCACCTGCGGCTTGACCAGATCGGTCATCCCTTGCGCCACGTTGCGGCTGTGGCTGGCACCGACGGTGTAATGCGTGGCCAGCCACCCGCTCGATGCGCCGTGGCAGGCTTCACAGTCCACGCCATCGGCCACGCGCGCGGCGCCGGGCGAGGCATGACATCCGGCACATTCGCGCTGCGCCCCCGCCCCATCAAGGCCGAGCCGGCGCAGGATGGCCTGGCCGCGCGGTTCGAGCACGACGCGCCAGGCGCGACTGTGCGCGCCGGTGGGCGAGGATTCTTCCTGCCAGCGCAACAGTTCGTCCTGCCGCACGACGGTGCCATCGGCCACGCTGCGGCCGTGGCAGGTGGACCCTGCGCACGAAGCGACGCCGCTATGCCCTTGCACCGGCCTGACGGGGGAACCTTCGGCCCGGACGGAATCGGGGCCGAGCAGCGAAGACGCGCCAATCGCCACGCCCGCCATCGCCAGGCACGCGACGAATGCAGCAAGCTCCGGACGGAAAATCGCCCGAAACGCGGCAATGCGCTGCCATAGTCCCTTGAAAATGCCCTGCATTGCCCCTCGTCCCCACCGGCAGGAGAACCGCCCAGACATTACGTCTATCGCGGATGCCTGGCCGGAAGTGCTGCAATGCCGCCCCGTTGATCACACACTAGGCCACCAACCGAGCTTGGTTCAAGTGACTAAACACCCTTTCGCACACAATTCAGCAACGATGGCCACCCAAGCAGTGGATTTTGGCCGAAAAGTCAGGTCCGGCGGATCACCAAGTTGCGGATTTCGGACATGTCCTCCATCGCAAACCGGACGCCTTCTCGGCCAAGCCCCGAATCCTTGACGCCGCCATAAGGCATGTTGTCCACCCGGTACGACGATACATCGTTGACGACGATACCGCCGACGTCGAGCCGGTCCCAGGCATCCATCACTTTCTGGATGTCAGACGTAACAGGCCCGCCTGAAGTCCGAACTTGCTGTCGTTGACTTCGTCCAGCGCGGCGTCCCAATCGGTGAAGCTGGACAGGATCACCACCGGGACGAACGCCTCTTCGGTATAGACGTCCATGTCGCGGCTGCACCCTTCGAGCAGCGTCGCCTCGAGCATGTTGCCCTCGCAGCCGCCCCCGGCCAGCAAGGTTGCGCCGCCGGCAACCGCAGCGTCGATCCAGCCTTTCAGCCGCTGCGCTTCCTTGGCCGAGATCATCGGGCCGATGAAGGTGTCGCGGCTCTTGGGATCGCCCGATTTCAGCGCCTTGACCTTGGCGGTCAGCATGTCGCGGAACGCATCGTAGATGTCGGCATGGATGATCGCACGCTGCACGTGGATGCACGACTGGCCGGACTGGTAGTATCCGCCGAAGATCACCCGGGCGATCGCGTGATCCAGATCGGCATCCTTGTCGACCACCACGGCTGCGTTGCCGCCAAGTTCCAGCACCACCTTCTTCTTGCCCGCCTTGCCCTTCAGGTCCCAGCCCACGCCGGGCGAGCCGGTGAACGAAAGCAGCTTCAACCGGGCATCGGTGGTGAACAGGTCTGCGCCATCGCGGCTGGCCGGCAGGATCGAAAACGCGCCTTCGGGCAGGATATCGCATTCGGCCAGCACCTCGCCCATGATGATCGCGCCCAGTGGGGTGAGGCTGGCCGGCTTCATCACGAAGGGACAGCCCATGGCGATGGCCGGTGCGATCTTGTGCGCGGCAAGGTTCAGCGGAAAGTTGAACGGCGAGATGAAGCTGCACGGCCCGATCGGCACGCGCTTCCACATGCCCATGTAGCCCTTGGCGCGCGGGCTGATATCGAGCGGCTGGACTTCGCCGTAGTTGCGCGTGGCTTCTTCGGCGGCGATGCGGAACGTGTCGATCAGGCGGCCGACTTCGCCCTCCGAATCGGCAATCGGCTTCCCGGCCTCGACGCACAGGGCATAGGCCAGTTCGTCCTTGCGCTCGGCAAACCGCTTCACGCAGTGATCCAGCACGTCGCGCTTTTCATAGCTTGCCAGCCTTGCCATCGGCTCGGCCGCGCGCACGGCGCCTGCAATGGCCTCGTCGATCACGTCGGGCGTAGCCAGCGCGGTGCGGAACGCCACTTCGCCGGTGAACTTGTCGGTCACGGCAAGATCGGTGTTCGGCTGCACCGCCTTGTTGTTGAGGTAAAGCGGATAGACGTCTTTCAACTGGGTCACTGCTTAAAACTCCACGTCATCCCGGACCCGATCCGGGATCCCGCTACTTTTTGCACCGCCGCAGGGAGAAAGCGGGGCCCCGGATCAAGTCCGGGGCGACGATAATGATGTGATCGCCTTAACCCTAAAGCGCCTTGGACAGTTCCTTGATGTCCTTGTTAAGGATCTGATCGTTCTCCGAATAGTCGACCGGGCAATCGATCAGATGGACGCCCGGCGTAGAGTTGCAGTGCGCCAGCAGTTCCTTGAGGTGCGCTGCGCTCTCCACGCGATAGCCGTTCGCGCCAT
>JAPLPG010000232.1 GCA_026400375.1 Novosphingobium sp.
GCCAAGCTGCTCGATCTGGTGGCGGACCAGAGCGAGGAGGGTGCAGAGCTGGTGCCGGGGCAGGTTACGTTTACCTACCGGGCCAACTGGAAACTGCAGCTGGAAAACTGTTCGGACGCCTATCACTTCACCTCGGCGCACCCGTCCTACATCCGCGTGCTGGAACGGCGGCAGCAGGAAGCCAGCGGCGAGGTGGTCGCCTCGGTGTGGGAGAACAGCGACTACTGGAAGGAGGAGACGCAAGGCATTGGCGGGGGCAGCTATTCCTTTGCCAACGGGCACGTGCTGAACTGGGGCGTGTTCGGCATCACCCCTGCGATCCCGCTGTACGAAAGCGCTGCGGCGCTGGCGCAGCGGCATGGCGAGGGCAAGCGCGACTGGATGTTCAACATGCGCAACCTGACGATCTTTCCCAACCTGCAGGTGGCAGAGAATGCATCGAGCCAGTTGCGCGTGATCCGCCCGATCAGCCCCGGCCTTACCGAAATGCGCACCTGGTGCATTGCGCCCAAAGGCGAGAGCGATGCCGCGCGCCGCCAGCGCATCCGCCAGTACGAGGACTTCTTCAATCCCACCGGTATGGCCACGCCTGACGACACGGTAAGCTACGAGAACTGCCAGATCGGCTATGCCGGGACGGTCGACCCCTGGCTGCAAGGCTATGCGCGGGGGATGACCGCATCGGTCGAGGGCGGGAACCGCTTTTCCGACCGCATCGGCCTGAAACCTGCGCGCAGCGTGCTGGCGGATTCGCAGCTGTGCGACGAGACGCTTTATCATGCCTATTACCGGGCGTGGGTGGAGCGGATGGGGGCAAAGCGGATGGGGAGCCCGGCGTGATGGCCGGTTTGACGCGCGCGCAGGCCGAGGACCTGCTGTTCCGCGAGGCGCTGCTGATCGATACGCGCCGCTATGACGAATGGCTGGCGATGTTCACGCCCGACGTGGAATTCTGGATGCCGGCGTGGCGCAGCGAGACCGAGACGACCACCGATCCCGACCGCGAACTGTCGCTGATCTACTACAAGGGCCGCCGCAATCTGGAGGACCGGGTGATGCGGCTGACGTCCGGCCTCTCCACCGCCTCGACCCCGCCGCCGCGCGTGGCCCATGTGGTGAGCAACGTGCTGGTGACGGCGGCGGAGGGCGATACCGCAGCGGTCAGCGCGGTGTTCACCTGCCATCGCTTCGATGTGCGGATGGGCCGGGCGGAGTGCTTCTTCGGGCGGTATGCATACGGGCTGCGGCAGGTTGGCGGCGACTGGCTGATTGCGCGCAAGAAGATCACGCTGCTCAACGACGTGATTCCCACGGTGGTGGACATTACCTCGATCTGAAGGCACGGGTTGCCGATGATGCTTCCTGCCGTTCGCACCCTGATTGCCGCCGCCCTGCTGTCCCTCGCGCCTGCTGCCTCTGCGCGCGACACCGCGTTTCCGGCAATGTCGGAAGAGGCGCTGGCGCCCAAGACCGCGCCCAGGGGCCATGACGTGACGGTCATCGTCTTTTCCGACTATGGCTGCCCCTATTGCAAGAAGCTGCACGGCACGCTGGTGCAGTTGCTGGCGCGCGATCCCAAGGTGCGGATCGTGTGGCGCGATTGGCCGATCTTTGGCGAACCTTCGCTGCTGGCCGCCCGCGCCGCCATTGCCAGCCAGTGGCAGGGCAAGCACGCCGCCTTCAACGCCGCGATGTTTGCCCAGCCCGGCCGCGTGACCGAGGCATCGGTGCAGGCCGCGGCGAAGGCGGCGGGCGTCGATTGGGCGCGGCTGCAGCAGGACATCAAGGCGCGCGGCAAGGAGATCGACACGGTGATCGGCCGCAGCAATGCCGGCGCCAAGGCGCTGGAGTTTCAGGGCACGCCGGGGCTGCTGATCGGCAACGCCCGTTTCGGCGGGGCGGCATCGCTGACCCAGCTGATGGAAGCCGTGGCGCAAGCCCGCAAGGACGGCGTGGGCTGAACCTCGCAGGCTATTGCGATATCGGGTTTGTTGCTGAATTGCAGCATTTTCAGCGGATTTGTCGATTACTGTAATGAGGCAAACCCGTTGGGAACGGCCGAAAGATTGACTTAACCGATCTGTCAGCGGGCGTTCATCGCCGCGCAAGACAGGAGGAGAGTCAGCCATGACCATCAGGAAATTCACTTTGGCCGCCCTGCTGGCCGCCGGTTCCACGCTGGCCTTGACCGGTGGCGCCAGTGCGCAGGACAACGCGGCATCGCCGGTCATCTCGGAAGGAACCGCCGCCAAGGAATGGTGGCCCAAGAGCGTGGACCTTACCGCGCTGCGCCAGAACGAGGCGGTGAAGGCCAACCCCTATGGCCCGGACTTCGATTACGCCAAGGCGTTCGCCTCGCTCGATCTGGATGCGGTGAAGGCCGATATCCGCAAGGTGCTGACCACGTCGCAGCCGTGGTGGCCCGCCGACTATGGCCACTACGGCCCGTTCTTCATCCGCATGGCCTGGCACAGCGCGGGCACCTATCGCACCGGCGACGGGCGTGGCGGGTCCGACGGTGGCGAAATGCGGTTCGAACCGCTCAATTCCTGGCCGGACAACGTCAATCTCGACAAGGCGCGGCGTCTGGTGTGGCCGATCAAGCAGAAGTACGGGCGCAAGCTTTCGTGGGGCGATCTGATGGTGCTTTCGGGCAATGTCGCCATGGAAGACATGGGCTTCAAGACCCTGGGCTTTGCCGGGGGCCGCGTGGACGCCTGGCAGCCGGACCTGGTGTTCTGGGGCCCTGAAACAAAGATGCTGGACGACAAGCGCCGCGATGCCAAGGGCAACCTGAAGGGTCCGCTGGGCGCGACGCAGATGGGCCTGATCTATGTGAACCCCGAAGGCCCGAACGGCGTGCCTGATCCGCTGGCCGCTGCCAATGATATCCGCCGCGCATTCGGCGCGATGGCGATGAACGACGAGGAAACCGCAGCCCTGATCGTGGGCGGCCACACTTTCGGCAAGGCGCACGGCGCGCGCAAGCCCGAGGAATGCGTGGCGGGCGATCCGGGCGTGGGCAAGATCGAGCAGCAGGGCCTGGGCTGGGCCAACAGATGCGGCAAGGGCAACGCCGAGGACACCGTTTCCAGTGGCCTTGAAGGCGCATGGTCGGCCAATCCGATTGCGTGGAGCAGCCAGTACCTCGACAACCTCTATGGCTTTGAATGGGTGAAGACCAAGAGCCCGGCGGGCGCGACGCAGTGGATCCCCAAGGACCCGGCAGCGGCCAGTCTGGTGCCCGATGCGCACCGCCCCGACGTGCGCCACGCGCCGATCATGTTCACCACCGACATCGCGATGCGCGAAGACCCCGGCTTCCGCAAGATCACGATGGCGTGGCAGAAGAACCCCGATCTTCTGGCCGACGCCTTTGCCCGCGCCTGGTTCAAGCTGACCCACCGCGACATGGGCCCGCAGGCGCGCTATCTGGGCAAGGATGCGCCCAAGGTGACGCTGGCGTGGCAGGACCCGCTGCCTGCCGCCAACTATGCCATGGTCGATGCGGGCGACATCGCGCAGCTCAAGAGCCAGATCCTGTCCTCCGGGCTGACCACGGCGGAACTGGTGCGCACGGCGTGGGCCTCGGCCTCGTCGTTCCGCGCGACGGACATGCGCGGCGGGGCCAATGGCGCGCGGCTGCGGCTGGCTCCGCAAAAGGACTGGGCGGTCAACGATCCGGCCGAAGTGGCCAAGGTGACCGCAAGGCTCGATGCCATCCGCACCGCCTTCAACAAGGGTGCCAAGGGCGGCAAGCAGGTGAGCCTGGCCGACCTGATCGTGCTGGGCGGCAATGCCGCGATCGAACAGGCGGCCAAGGCTGCAGGCCAGGATGTGACCGTGCCGTTCACGCCGGGCCGGGTCGACGCCACGCAGGCGCAGACCGACGTTGCATCGTTCAATTTCCTTCAGCCCAAGGCCGATGCCTTCCGCAATTACTATGCGGCAGATGCATTCCATGCCCCGGTTGAGGCGATGGTCGACAAGGCCGACATGCTGGGCCTGACCGTGCCTGAAATGACCGTGCTGGTCGGCGGCATGCGCACGCTGGGCGCCAATGCCGGCGGATCGAAGGCAGGCGTGTTCACCGACCGTCCGGGCACGTTGAGCACCGACTTCTTCACCAACCTGCTGTCGATGGACACGGTATGGACCAAGGCGGCAACGCCCGGCCTTTATGAAGGCAAGGCCCGCAATGGCGGCGCGGTGAAGTGGACGGCGACCCCGGTGGACCTCGTGTTCGGGTCCAATTCCGAACTGCGCGCGGTGGCCGAAGTCTATGCCTCCGACGATGCCAAACAGAAGTTCACGGCCGATTTCGTGGCGGCGTGGACCAAGGTGATGAACGCCGACCGGTTCTGATCGGAACCGGACTGCATGATGCGGCGGCAGGGCCTGGCTCTGCCGCCGCTTGCCTATTCGAACACGACGAATGGCGCCCAGACGTGCGGATTGGCGGCATCGGGCAGCCTGGAATCAGCCATCGCGCGCAGCATCGCCCGGCGCAGCGCCTGGGCAGGGGACCGGCCGCCCGCCGCCTCGCGCAGGACCGTGCCGGTGATCGCGGCTGCCGCATCATCGCGCACCGGCCAGTGCGACAGCATCAGCGTGCGCGCCCCGGCATAGCGGAAGGCCTGGGCAAGGCCTGAGTAGGCCGGCGCTGCCTCCCCCTCGCCCGCAGCGGTGTTGCAGGCCGACAGGATCACCCAATCGGCATCGAGCCGCAGCGTGCCGATTTCCGACGCGGTCAGCACGCCATCATGGCGGGCACCGGCGGCAGGGCGGGCCAGCACCAGCGCCGGTTCGGCAATCCCCTCCATCTCGCCCGCCACCAGCGCGTGCGTGGCAAACAGCAGCACGCGGTACTGATCCAGCGGGGCGGCGCGAAAGGCGTCCTCGTTCGCCAGCGGTCCGGTCAGCACGGTGGCCTGGCGCACGCTGCGGGCGACCATGGCGACTTCGGCCGATTGCAGGGCCGGCAGCGCGGCGAGCGATGCGGCATCGGCCTTGCCACCACGAAACACCGTGCTGGCCAGCACGGTGCGCGGCACTGGCGAATCCTTCGCGGAACCGGCGGCATCGGCCATCCGGTCGGCGCCGAAAGAGGTGGGTGCGCCCAGCGCCAGCATCGTGCCCTGGGCCACCGACTTGCGCCCCTGATCGGGCGCGGGCAAGAGCGTGGCCCCGATCGAGAGCGCATGGCGGCGCACGAGGAAGGGCGCGCGGCCATCGATCCTGTCGACCGGCCTTTCCAGCAGCGCGGCAAAGGGGATGGCGGCGGCATCATCACCCGTCACGATCCGCAAGGCGCTGGCCTTGTGCAAGGCGGGCGCAGGCAGATCGGCAAATATCGCGCGATAGAGATCATGTGCCGCCACCGGATCGAACGCCCCGCGATCTAGCGCGCGGCGCAATTGCGCAGCCGTGCCGGCAAAGGCGGCGCGGGCCGGCTTCATCCGCTGGATCACGGCCGCATCAGGCGTCATGAACAGCACGAACGACGCGGACAGCGCCGGCACCACGGCCAGTTCAGCGGCATCGGGCGCGAGTGCGGCCTGCAACGCGGCCATCGTCACCCCTTGTCGCACGGCCAGCGCGGCCCACGAAGGATGGGTGCGCGCCAGATCGGCGCGTTCGCGATCAAGCGCAGCCAGCGCGGCATCGCGGGTGGTGCGCGCCTCCTGCCAGTCTCCACCGTTGCCCAGCAGCAGCAGATAGACCGAATTGGCACGGCGATAGGCCTGTTCGGCATCCTGCAGGGCGCGGATGCGCTGGGCCAACGCCTGATCGGACGCCCCGGCGCGGTCTGCCGCAAGGCGCGTGGCGCGCGCCACTTTCGAGCCGACCAGCATCTGCGAAGCATCGAGCGCCAGCTGCATGTCGGTGCGCTGCAAGGCAAGGCGCATGGCCAGTTCGAGCGAGAGCCGGTCGGCCAGGATCAGTTCCCCATCTGCGCTGGCATCGAGCCGGTCGGCCACCGCGCGGACAAGGTCGGCCCCCGGTTGCGCGCCACAACCGGCGGCATCGCCGCCGGTAAGCGCGGCCATGGCACAGGCCTGCGCCCTGCCCAGCACCGGTGCGCGCGGCCCGCTGGCTGCGGCTAGATGCGCCTGTGCCGCTGCGGCTGCACCGGCGGCATCGCCACTGTCGAGCCGGGCCAGGGCAACGGCGGGCAGCAAGGTTTCCGCCGCCCCGCCCGCCTTCGACCGGTTCCAGATGACAAAGGCCTGGTCGAGCGTTTCACGCGCCTGCTCCAGCTTGCCAAGGCCCAGCCGGGCCTGGCCAAGGAACGTCAGCACGCGCAACCGGTCCTGCTGGTTGGCGCGCTCCCCCAGGGCATCGAACGTTGCAAAGGCCTTGAGCAGTACAGGCTCGGCTTCGGCATAGCGGCCAAGGTCGGTCAGCAATCCGCCCAGTGAGCTGAGACCGCTGGCAAAGTTGGCGTCCTGCGAGCCGGTGGTGGCGACGCGGATTTCCAGCGCATGGCGCGCCACTTCCACCGCTTCGCTGCGCTTGCCGACAGCGGCCAGGACCAGCGCCAGGGCCTCCACCGCGCGGACATGGCCAAGATCGGCCTGCGGCACATGGACCGTCACCTGCTCCACCGCGAGGCGGGCCAGCGCTTCGGCCTCTTCGCTGCGCCCGGCACGCACCATGCGCAGCGCAAGATTGTAGCGCGCGCTGATCGTGGACGGATGAAATTCGCCAACGGCGCGTACGCGCGCTGCCACGCCCGCCTGCTGCGCCAGCACGGCATCATCGTATTCGCCCAGCTGCAGATGCGCGAGCGCCAGCACATAGGCGATGTTCGATTCGGCCATGTCCAGCGCCGCGGTCGCCGGAAGCTTGCCGCGCCGGTCTTCGAGATAGCGGGCGCCTTCGCCCAGCCGCTCGGCCGCCTTGCGATAGAAGGCGCGGCTCATTTCCACGTCGGCGGCCAGCGCGATGGCCTGGACATAGGCATCGGGCGCAACATCGCGATAAGGCTTGATCAGGGCATAGGCGCGGCTTGCCGCTGCCAGTGTGATATCCAGATCGCCGTCATCGCGCGCGCAATCGGCCCGTTCGACCAGCCCCCGGGCGAGGTAGGCCGCGGTCTCCGGGCCGGGCGGCGCCTTTTCGGCCGCCGCAATCAGCGCTTCGGCCGCGCGCGCCGTGGCGACTTGCGTTTCGCGATTGGGATTGGCGTTGGCCCGCTCGACCGCATCGCTCAGCGCCTTGTCGAGCGCTTCCAGCGCAGAATGACGCACGGTGGCGGCGAAGGCCGGCGGGGCAGCAGCGGGATGCAGGGTCGCCACGCCCGCCAGGAAGCCAAGCGCAAGCATGCGGTTTCGCCGGTCCTTCATCACCACCCTGCCCCCCGATCCATCGGCCCGCCGTTACGGCACAGGCCCGCAGCAACAGAGTGCAACGTGGTAATCATTGGCAGGCCGCGCGCAAGGGCCCGGGGCGTGCCGTAAAGGCACAGGCCAAGGCGAAGGCAAAATCGCTGTTGGCCCACGAAAGCAGGAACCATGCGCGCGCACGGCCATTTTCAGAACGAACATGGAACGGGAGAGTCGCGTGGCCGACGAGATGCACAACCCCAAGCTGGAAGATCATCCGGGGTCGAACACCGAAAAGGATCCTTCAAATTGGGTATCGGGGGACGATCCCATGACCGGTGCCCAAGCGTCGTACCTTGCAACGCTATGCGAGGAAGCCGGCGAAGATCTTCCGCCCGAGGGGATCAGCAAGGCAGAAGCATCGCAGCGCATAGACGCCATGCGCGCAAAGCTTGGGCGCGAATAGGCCAGCGAAGAGAGCCGCCGCCTTGCACATTCAGGGAATCGGGCTGGCCATCAGCCTTGCCCGTCGACAGTCCCATCGAAGTCTTCGAAAACGTTGGCAATCCTGAGCATCATGGCAGCATCGTTGACGTCCACCGACACGTTTATGGCGCCTTCGTGGGCACCATCTTCGCGGGCCTCCGAACTCGGCGCGGGGCTTTCGGTGTCGGAGCCGGCGATGGCTGTGCCGGCGCTGTTGGCGGCACCTTCTGCGGAGACGAAGATGTCGGTCCGTTCAACACCGAATTCCTGGACCAGATGCTCTATGGCCATGTCTGCGTCGCGGCGTGTCTTGAACGATGCGCTGATCGATTTATTCATGTCAGGCCTTTCAAACCATTGCCTGTGTGCAACGCCCGGCGCGCCGCAAAGTGCCATGGCAAGAGCAGGCGCCGGTCGCCGATGGGCGATGGCGTGCCTCGTGCGGGCTCACGGCCGGGGGAATCGACCAGGATTCGTCTCGCCCGATCGATGAACTGCCAAGGTGATGTTACATGCAGATTTTTACTGTCGGGTATGAAGGCGCAACGCAAAACGATCTGATCGCCGTGCTTTGCGATGCAAGGGTCAAGCTGCTCGCCGATGTTCGTGCGGTGCCGCTCTCGCGCCGCCCCGGCTTTTCCAAGAATGTGCTGGCAAACGGTTTGCGCGAAGCAGGTATCGACTACATCGGCTTCAAGGCGCTGGGCACGCCCCCGGAAGGACGCGAGGCTGCCCGGAAGCATGATCACGCACGGTTGGCGAGGATCTATGCAGGACAGCTCGAATTGCCGGAAGCATTGGCGCAGATGGCCCAGCTGCGTGACATGGCAGCAAGACGTGCCACCGCGCTGCTATGCTTCGAACGCGATCCGAGCGGCTGCCATCGTTCGCTGCTCGTCGCAGCAGCACTGCCCGAGGCCGCGGAAACGCATCTGTTCCCCTGCCCTGTCGTGTAAGGCGGGGCTGGCACGGGCAATCCGGTCATTGGAAAAGTGGCGCACCCGACAGGATTCGAACCTGTGACCCCTGCCTTCGGAGGGCAGTACTCTATCCAGCTGAGCTACGGGTGCCAGAGCCAGAGGGGCAACTAGCAGCGCGGTTGCGCAGTTGCCAATGGTTTTTCTTCACGGGCCGGGCCATCCAGTGCCGCAATCGGCATTCGCTTAGGGATTTGGTAGCGCACGGCCCGGTAAAGCTGCCCGCATGCAACCACATGCACCGGCACCAAGTGATTCGCGCGCCTCGGACGGCAGGGCCGAGTTCGGCCAGGCTTCGGGCAATGCCATGTCGATGAAATGGTCGGCGCTGCACGATGCCTCGGCGGTGGTATGCAAACTGGCCGGGCTGCAACCGGAAATGCGCAAGCCCGATGTGCGCAATTTTCCTGCGATCATGCGCGATACCGGCGGCTGGCGGTATGACCTGGCGCGGCAGGGCGTGGATGATCTGGCGGCGATCATGGAGCCGGGCCTCGCTGCGCTGCTGGCGGTTTCGGCCACGGGCCAATCGCCTGCCGCGGCCGCAACGGCGCTGTGGCACGAATTCGTCGAAGCGCGCAGCGCCCTGCTCACGCTGATTCCACCGCTCGGCATCAAGCGGCGGCCTTAAAGCCCCCAGGCACCACACTCCGGATCGAGGCTGACCAGCTGGCGGCGCAGGGCGGCGCGCGCCAGCCTTTCGATTTCCGCCTTGCGCCGCGCCGCTGCCAGCGGGACCGTGGGCGCAGGCCGAAGGATTTCGGCGTCATAGCCATCGGCCACGATCACTCCGCAGGCGTGGGGCAGGAAATTTTCGGTCTCCAGCACGCTGCGGTCAAGGTGCGGGGCCAGCCCCCAGTAGAACCTGTCGCAGTGATCGAGGTAATCGGTCCACTTGGCATCGCCGAGCAGATCGGCACGGGCCACCTTGATTTCCACGATCACCACCTGCCCCTT
Organism: Novosphingobium sp.; assembly: GCA_026400375.1. Classification (GTDB taxonomy): domain Bacteria; phylum Pseudomonadota; class Alphaproteobacteria; order Sphingomonadales; family Sphingomonadaceae; genus Novosphingobium. The sequence goes on from JAPLPG010000232.1 coordinate 9,749, forward strand.
GGCATCGATGCCCATCAGATCGGCGCGGCGGCCGGATCGCAGCGGCATTTCAGCCAGGCACCAGATATCGTTGCGCGCAAACAGGCGGCAGATGCCGCGGGCAACGGCGCGCGCTTCGCGTTCGACGATATCCGTGCTGCCGCCAGTGTTCATGATGGCTGATTCGATCATCCCGCCAACTTAAGAACAAATGACGAACAGGTAAAGCGCTTACCAGATCCCGAGTGTCTGGACGAAGAGCCACACGCCGGTTGCCACCAGCAGCGCCGCGGCAATCATCCGCACGGTGTCGAGCGGCACGCGCTTGATCAGGGCATTGCCGAAGACCACGGCGGGCACGTTGGCGATCATCATGCCCAGCGTTGTGCCGGCGGTTACCGCAATCGCATCGTTGAAGCGCGCACCAAGGGCGATCGTGGCGATCTGCGTCTTGTCGCCCATTTCGACGATGAAGAAGGCCACCAGCGTGGTGAGGAAGGCGCCATAGCGCGAAGGCCGGGGCGCTTCGTCTTCATCGAACTTGTCGGGCACCAGCGTCCACAGCCCCATGGCAACGAAGCCCACCGCGATGGCATAGCGGAACCACGGGCCATCGAGGAACGCTGCGGCCGTTGCGCCCAGCAGCGCGGCGAGGAAATGGTTGGCCAGCGTGGCGGCGAGAATGCCGAGGGCGATCGGCAGCGGCCGCTTGAACCGCGCGGCCAGCACGATGGCGAGAAGCTGCGTCTTGTCGCCGATTTCGGCCAGCGCGACGATGGCGGTGGAGGTGGTGAAAGCTTCGAGGATCATGACAATTCCGGGGGCCGGGTGGAGCGATCAGGCCAACGACAGCGGGCTCGTCCACCCGGCCCGGATGGCAAGCGCGCTGTCATTGGTCTCGCCCGGTGGACCGCATTGGTCCTGCCGCCTGCGCCATGGCCTCTCGACCAAGCATGTTGACGCTGAGGGCCGCTTCGCACGACGCAAAGCGGTGGCTACTCCCCAAGTGACGTGAAAGGGCGATAGCGGCCCATGGCAAAAGACACAAGGCCGCGCTAGGCGGAGATGATGCGTTTGCTTGCCGCCCTGACCTTGCTGCACCTCGCTCTCTGGCCGAATCCTGTCGTCGCGGGCGAGGCTGCCGGGCCGTTCACCCTTGCCGCATCGGCGCGATTGCGGCTGGAATCGATCGATGGGCAGTTCCGCCCGGCTCCAGCGCCGCACAGCGACACCATGTTGTCGCTCCGCACCGAAATCGCGGCGGGGTATGATGCCGGACCTGTGCGCTTCAACGCGGAAGTGTGGGACGCGCGCGGCTGGTGGCAGGATGCGCGGTCATCGGCCAATACCGGCGAGATCAATGCCTTCGAACTGGTGCAGGCCAACATCGAACTGCCGCTGGCGGGCAAGAGCGCGCTGAAACTGGGGCGCTACACGCTGGATCTCGGCAATCGGCGCATGGTTGCGCGGCAACGGTTCCGCAACACCACCAATGCCTTTACAGGCGCGCATCTGATGCTGGCGGGAGGGGCCGGGCGCAAGCTGGACCTGATGTTCGCGCTGCCGCACCAGCGCCTGCCGGATGATCGGGACGGGATCCTGGCCGACCGGGTACAGTGGGACCGCGAGAGCCTGGACGTGATGTTCCTTGGCGCCCATGGCACCCTGCCTGGCGTGGTGGGCGGGACGTTGCAGTCCTATGCCTTTGCCCTGATCGAGCGCGACGGCGCAAGGCTGGCCACGGCCAATCGCCGCATCGGCACCATCGGCGCGCGGCATTTTGTCAGGCCTGCGGCTGGCAAGTGGGACCACGACGTGGAAGGCGCGGTGCAGTTCGGCAAGGCGCGGCGCACGACGGCGGCGGCGGACCAGACAGATCTCGACGTCATGGCGTGGTTCGTCCACGCCGAGTTCGGCCACACGGTGAAGGGCGGCTGGACCCCGCGCGTGGTGGCGATGATCGATGCGGCCAGCGGCGATGGCGGCCAGCCGGGCAAGTTCACCCGCTTCGATACGCTCTATTCCGCGCGCCGCTTCGAATTCGGGCCGAACGGTCTGTACGGGCCGTTCCGGCGCAGCAACATCGTCTCGCCATCGCTGCGGCTTGAGGTCGCGCCATCAAGGCGCAGCGATGCGTTCATCGCCTGGCGCACCGCCTGGGCCGAAGATCGGCGCGACCAGTTTGCCGCGACCGGCGTGCGCGATGCCAGCGGGGAATCGGGCAGCCTTGGCGCACACCAGATCGAAGGACGGTTGCGGCACTGGATCCTTCCGGGCAGGTTGCAGGTGGATGCCGGCGCGGCCCTGCTGCTGAAGCGCAGGTTGCTGCGCGATGCACCCAATGCGCCCGCCACCGGCAATACCCGCTATGGCTATATCGACCTGACGCTTTCGCTTTGACGCAGGGCCGCTGCGCGCAGGATGGCCTGCTTGCCCGCGGCATCGGCATAGGGCCACCGCGCGATTTCATCCAGCGTGCGATGGCACCCCCGGCACTGCGCGCGTGCCTTGTCGATCTCGCACACGCGCACGCAGGGACTGGGCGGATCGGCGATCATTTGCCCGATTTTTCCAGCGACAGGCGCGTCATCAGCAGCGCGGCGCGCTTGGCCTGAGTCCACAGGCTGGGCACGTCCACCGTTTCGCCGGGGGCATGGTCACCGGTGGAATGCGGGCCAAGGCCGACCAGCCCGTCGACGTATTCCGCCACGAAGCTGATATCGCCCGCGCCGCGCTTCATCGGGTCGAGCGGCTGCATTTCGGGCAGGCCCAGCGTGGCGTTGACGCCGTTGAGGGGGCAGCAATGCCTTGTTGCCGACGGTCGGGGCCATCGGCGGATAGCCCTCGCTGAAGGTGATCGTGGCCGAGGTGACACCCGGGAACTTGCGCGCGGCGATGGCCTCCATCTTGCGCATGGCCGTGGCGTTCTGTTCGGGGCTCAAGGTGCGCAAGTCGCCACGCGCCACGACCTTGCCCGATATGATGTTGGTCTTGCCCTGCGCGGAAACGTGGGCGTTGTCATCGGCCACTTCTGCCTCTGCCCCGCCGGCGATCAGGCCGACGTTGAGCGTGAGATAGGGTTCGGGCAGTTCATCGCGGAAGGCATTGATGATCCGGGCCGCCGCATAGATCGCGCCATCGCCCGCCTTGGCGCTCCACACCCCGCTCGAATGGCCGGATTCGGCAGCGATCGTCAGCGTCCAGCTTTGCGAGGACCGGCGCGCGATAGAGCCCATGTCCTTGCCGTCCTCGCGGCTTAACCCTTCGAAATCGAGCGCGACATCGGCGGCCCTGGCTGCGGCGACCAGATCGGCGCGGGCGACATCGGTGGGGGAGCCTGCCTCCTCCTCGTCGCCGGTCAGGAACACTTCGATATTGGCGGCCTTCAGCGTGCCGGCAGCCTGCATCGCGCGCACGGCGGCAAGGATCACGGCGATGCCGCCCTTGTCATCGCCCACGCCGGGGCCGGTCGCCTTGTCGCCTTTGAGGACATAAGTCTGGAACGGCGAATCCGGTTCGAACACGGTATCGAGGTGGCCGATCAGCAGCAGCTTCTTGCCGCCTTTCAGGCCCTTGTGCGTCAGGAACAGATGGCCCGCGCGGCCGACCTGCTCCATCGCAATCCAGCGCGAGGTGAAGCCCAAGGCGGCGAATTCGGGGATCACGAGATCGCGCACCTTGCGCACGCCTTCGAGATTGCGGCTGCCCGAATTCTGGTTGACCATCGTTTCAAGGAACGTGAGCGTCCGCGCCTGTTCGGCATCGACGGTGGCGATCATCCGGGCATCGGGGCCGGAAGGCGCGGCTGAAACGGCAGCTCCCGATAGCGCAAAGCCCATGATAACGCTCGCAATCACCCGCATGCCCTGCTCCTTCGGGGCCGACCTTGGCGGCAGCCTGTGCAGCGCGCAACCGCCTTTTCGCGCGAATTTCCTTGCTTTATTGGCGAACCGCTCCTATTTCGCCCCCAGCAAGACCGGCGGTGGCATATCCACTGCAGTCCGGGTGCTGGCGTGAGAGCCCGCTGTGCAGGTCAAATCTGCAACACGATGGTTCCGCCCCGGACGAACGGTTCATTGCCCCGCCCGCTTCCCCTTTCACGCACGGGTCGCATGATCGACCCCGCTTGCGCCTGTCCGGCGCCTGCGTAACGCGAACTCCTTTTGCACGTCGGCTTTTCAGCCGATGGCATCCACGAAAGCATATCCATGTCATTTTTTGCTGAACTCGGCCTTGCCGAACCCATCCTCCGCGCGCTTGAAACCAAGGGCTATTCCGATCCCACGCCGATCCAGCGCCAGGCGATCCCCGCCCTGCTCGAAGGTCGCGATCTGCTCGGCATCGCGCAGACCGGCACCGGCAAGACCGCCGCGTTCGCGCTGCCTTCGCTGCACCGCCTTGCCGCCAACCGCATCGACCGCAAGCCCGCTTCGTGCCGCATGCTGATCCTTTCGCCGACGCGCGAACTGGCGGCGCAGATTGCCGACAACATCGAAGGCTATGCCAAGTACCTCAACATCTCGGTCGCCTGCGTGTTCGGCGGCGTGCCGGTGGGCAAGCAGGCCCGCCGCTTAGTGCCCGGCGTCGACATTTTGGTGGCCACGCCGGGCCGCCTGCTCGATCTGATCGACCAGCGCGCGC